>NZ_JBEYVI010000084.1:0-14739 GCF_040643955.1 Streptomyces sp. NPDC047061 | reverse complement strand
CCCCGCGCCCCCAAAAACAGGGCGCCATGGTGAGCGCCCCTTCAGGGGCGCGGGGAACTGCGCGGCCCGCCCCCACCGGCCCGCACCCGCCCCACGGCCTCTCACGGCAGCTCCTTCCGCCGCCGGAACCCCACCGCCGCCCGCTCTCCACCCCGCGCCCGGGCCCCGGACCGGCGTGGTGGTGGTGCCCCCTCCCCCGACCGGACCAGCCCCAGCTCCCCCGCCAGCCCCCACAACGCCTGCTTCACCGTGCTCCGCGCGTCCAGTTCGTGCATCCGGCCCGCGTCCACCGCCCCCTGGAGCTCCTTGAAGTTCGCCGGGATCGGGGTGCCCGCCAGCGCGGTACCGGTGATGCGCTGGATCAGCGCGGGCTGGATCTCCGTACCGCGCGTGTACCGGTTGACGACCACCGTCGTCTCCTCGGCCTTGCGGATCTGCAGCCGGTCCCACATCCGCACCGTCCGCTTCGCCGCCCGTACGGCGACCACGTCCGGCGTGGTGACCAGCAGGGCGAGGTCCGCGGTCTCGACGGCCGCCGCACCCGCCCCGCCGAGCTGTGCGCCGCAGTCGACGACCACCACCTCGTAGCGGGAGCGCAGGGCGCTGAGGATCTGGCGGGCGGCGCGGTCGGTGACCTCCTCGCCGCGTTCGCCCTCGGCGGGTGCGAGGAGCAGCGCGAGCCCGGAGTCGTGGCGGAAGACGGCCTCGGCCATGACGCGCGGGGAGATGTCGTTGACCGCGGCGAGGTCGGCGACCGAGCGGCGGAACTGGACGTCCAGGTAGGAGGCGACGTCCCCGGTCTGGAGGTCGAGGTCGACGAGGGCGGTGGAGTGGCCGGAGGCCTGCGCGGCGAGGGCGATCTGGACCGCGACGAGGGTCGCGCCGGTGCCGCCCTTCGCGCCGCTGACGGTGACGACGGTGCCGCCGACGCCGGCGAACACGTCGGCGCCGTGGCCGAGATGACGTCGTACCCCCGTGGACCACTGGGCGACGGCCTGGACCCGGCCGGCCAGCTCCTCGTAGCTGAGCGGGAGGCCGACCAGGCCGCGGGCGCCGGAGTCCATCGCGGCGGCGAACAGGCCGGGGCTGGTGTCGGTGGTGACGAGGACGACGCCGACGGCCGGGAAGCGCAGGGCGACCTCGCGGATGAGTTCCAACGCCGGGACGGGGCCGATGCGTTCGTGGACGACGACGACCTCGGGGAGTTCGTCGACGGACTCGGCGGCGGCCCGGGCGAGGGTGTCGACGAGCCCGGTGGAGTCCGCGACCGGGGCCAGCGGCTCGGCGTCCGGGAGCTGGCTGAGCAGGGAGACCAGGGAGCGGACGGCGTCCGGGTCACCGACGGCGGGGAGGATCCTGATGGGCATGGAGGGCGCCTCTCACTTGTCCGTCGCGAGTTCGTAGGTACGGTCCTTGTCCGGCACGGTGGTCGTCGTACCGGGGGCGACCAGGGCGAGCCGGACCCGCTGGGCGAAGGACTCCGCGTAGGTGAGGCGCTGGGCGTCGAGCGTGGACAGCGCGAAGGTGATGGGGACGGCGTCGCTGGGCTGCGAGTTCCGGTTGTCCGGGTCCACGTAGCTGAGCTGGGCGCCGACGTCCAGGACCCGGGCATTGGTCACGATGATCTTCGACTCGTCGGGGTCGCTCTGCTGCTTGCCCTCGAAGGTGGCGTAGACGTTGACCCGCGAGCCCGGGGTGATCTTGCCGGCCACCCCGGTGGCCGCGTCGATCATGATGGCGACCTCCTGCTCGCCCGGCTTCAGCTCGGGCTGGTCGACGATCATGTCGGTCTGGAGCAGCGAGCCCTTCTTGAGCGTGGTGACCGCGATCTTGCCCTGGATCTGGCTGAGGCTGGTGACCGCGTTGGCGGACAGCCACCGCTCGGGCAGCGAGATCTTCTTGAACTGGCTCGCGCTCAGCGTGGTGTACGGCGTGACGTCGGACCGGAGTTCGTACGCGGTGACCTTGGGGCCGACCTCGGACTTCGCGTTGTCGATGACGGAGAGCACGCCGGCGAACGCGGCGAGCGCGCAGAGCACCGACAGGATCAGGAGTATCACGCCGCGGCGCTGACGGGAGTTCATGGACCGTGCGACCTCATCGGGGAAGCGGGGAAGTGGGGGAACCGGGCGGTGGGCGGTACGGACTGGCGGACCGGTCCGGGGCGTCAGGCGGGCGTCCGCTGTTCCAGCGCGCGGGGCGGCGGCGGGTCGTAGACGGGCGGGGTGGCGGAGCAGAAGACGCAGCGGTCGCCGATGACGTCGATGCCGCACCAGTGGCAGCTGGTCTGCCGTACCGAGGTGACCAGTTGGTAGAGGACCGAAAGGTCGGCGAGGTAGCTGGTGAACTCGATCATCCGGCCGGTGCCCCACCACACGGACGACTCGGCGGGCAGCGGGGTCTCGCGCAGGCCGTGCGCGCCCCAGGCCTTGGCGAGGCCGCCGATCCAGTCGGACTGCAGCTGCCCCCTGGCGACCAGCATCCAGGTGCTGAATTCCGGGCCGCTCAGCACGGCCTCGGGGGCGATCCGGACCAGTTGCGGCTCGGGGTGCGCGACGATCCCGAACTGGGTGCCGGGCATCCAGGACTTGGCGTGCGCCTTGAGACCGACCGGGACGCGGTCCAGCTTGGCGACGGAGCCGAGGACGGCGCCGGAGTGGATGTAGTGGGTGAGCAGCCGGCCGGCGGAGGCGAGCACGCCGGGGCTGAGGTCGCAGGAGGCCAGCTGGCGCAGCTGCCGGGCCAGGACGGCGACGCCGAGCGGCGGCAGGCCGGGGCGGAACAGCGCGATCCGGTCGCTCTCCAGGAGGGAGCGAAGGGTGTGCAGGCGCCGGACCACGGGCTCCGGTACGGCGTCCGAGTACAGGACGACCACATGTCCGTGCTGCTCGATGAGGGCCACGAACTCGGCGAGGGTCTGTTCGAGCGGGCGCCGGTCGAGGTCCCGGAGCACGACCGCGGGCATGGTCCGCTCGTCCTGGACCGGCAGCGCCATGTCGGCACTGGTCACGGCAATGGCAGTTGGCACGCGCAGCTCCCCGCTCTTCACACCCGGCGGCCCACCGGTGTTACTCCAATGAGCCGGGACGACTTCATTGCGTGACTTCCTCAGCACTGTAACCACGCGCCTGTGACCGGAGAACAGCGTTTGTGTAGCTGTCTGGGATCCGTGACCGCACAAGTGACGCCAAATCGGGACAGGTTGAGCATATGACCGGGGCTTGTTCAGCCCCGCGGGGACTTCCGTCGACCTTTGAATTTGGTCTGGACCTATTGACACGTGAATTGGTCTGGACCACCTTGATTGTCATGCCCAGACTCATCCCCCAACTCGTGTCCCGGCATTCCGGACAGCGACGCATCCGCACCTGGTCGGCCGTGGCCACCCTCGCCACGGCACTCGCGATGGCGGGCCTGGCCTCCGCGCCGGCCTCCGCCGCCGACGTCAACAACGCGAAGAACCCCGGCTTCGAGTCGGGCCTGTCCAACTGGACCTGTTCCGCGAGCAGCGGTACGACGGTCTCCTCCCCCGTCCACTCCGGCGCCGCCGCGCTGAAGGCGACCCCGGCCGGGCAGGACTACGCCCAGTGCAGCCAGACGGTGGCGGTCAAGGCCAACTCGACCTACACGCTCAGCGCATGGGTGCAGGGCTCCTACACCTACCTCGGGGTGACCGGCACCGGCACCACGGACGTGTCGACCTGGACCCCGAACACCACCTGGACCCAGCTGTCGACGACCTTCACCACCGGCGCCTCGACCACCTCGGTGACGGTCTGGACGCACGGCTGGTACGGCCAGCCCGCCTACTACGCCGACGACTTCTCGGTCTACGGCCCCGACGGCGGGGGCGGCTCCGACCCGGCCCCGACCGTCCCGGCCACCCCCACCGGCCTCGCGGTCTCCGGTACGACGTCGTCCTCCGCGTCCCTGTCCTGGAGCGCGGTGTCGGGCGCGACCGGCTACAACGTCTACCAGAACGGCACCAAGGTCACGGCGGTCACCGGCGCCTCTGCGACGATCACCGGGCTCGCGGCCTCGACGTCGTACTCCTTCCAGGTCACCGCGACCAACTCGGCGGGTGAGTCGGCGAAGTCGACGGCGGTGACGGCGACGACGACCGCGTCCGGCGGCAACGGCGGCGGCTCGCTGCCCAAGCACGCGGTGACGGGCTACTGGCAGAACTTCAACAACGGCGCCACCGTCCAGAAGATCTCGGACGTGCCGTCCTCGTACGACATCATCGCCGTCGCCTTCGCGGACGCGACCAGCACACCGGGCGCGGTGAGCTTCACCCTCGACTCCTCCGGGCTCGGCGGCTACACGGTCGACCAGTTCAAGGCCGACATCCAGGCCAAGAAGGCGGCCGGCAAGAAGGTCATCATCTCGATCGGCGGCCAGAACGGCACGATCTCGGTGAGCGACTCGGCGTCCGCGACGAACTTCGCCAACTCCGTCTATTCGCTGATGCAGACGTACGGCTTCGACGGCGTCGACATCGACCTGGAGAACGGCATCAACGCCACCTACATGAGCCAGGCGCTGCGCTCCCTGTCGTCGAAGGCGGGCTCCTCGCTCGTCATCACCATGGCCCCGCAGACGATCGACATGCAGTCGACGTCCAACGGGTACTTCCAGACGGCCCTGAACATCAAGGACATCCTCACGGTCGTCAACATGCAGTACTACAACAGCGGTTCGATGCTGGGCTGCGACGGCAAGGTGTACAGCCAGGGCTCGGTGGACTTCCTCACCGCGCTGGCCTGCATCCAGCTCCAGGGCGGTCTGTCGCCGTCCCAGGTGGGCCTCGGCCTGCCGGCGTCGACCAGCGCGGCGGGCAGCGGCTACGTCTCCCCGACCGTGGTGAACAACGCCCTCGACTGCCTGACCAAGCTCACCAACTGCGGCTCGTTCAAGCCGTCGACGGCCTACCCCGACCTGCGGGGCGCGATGACCTGGTCGACGAACTGGGACGCGGCGGCCGGCAACGCGTGGTCGTCCTCGGTGGGCGCCCACGTGCACGCGCTGCCGTAACAACAGGTGGGTGGACTCCGGCGGCTGGGCAGGCCGCCGGAGTCCGGGCTGTGGGGCGCTACGGCTGTCGCCGACCGCAGCCGTCGCACCCGCAGGTACCGAGCTCGAACCACACGGTCTTGCCCGGCCCGTCCTGGTGGCAGCCCCAGCGCCGGGCAAGCGCATCCACCAGGTACATCCCTCTGCCGCCCTCCGCGAGGCCCGCGTCCAGCACCCGCGGCGGGCGGCGGTCCTCGTCGGCGACCTCGCACCGCAGCACCCCGTGCGAGGCCGCCAGGGTGAGCCGGAACCGGGTCGCCGCATGGCACAGCACGTTCGCGGCCAGCTCACCGACCAGCAGCTCGCACACGTACGCCACCTCGTCCTGGTCCGCGAGTCCCCATTCCTCCAGCTGCCGCCGTACCGCCGCGCGCGCCTCGCGGGCCGCCGTCGGACGGGGGTCGTACTCGACCCTCAGATGGCCGGCCCGGGTCGGCGGCTGCGGGTACGCGGCATACAGAGGGTAGGGATCCGGGAAGCGGCTCCCGGAGGGCTGCAGCATGTCTCCCAGCGTGCCCGGACCCGGCTCCCCGCGCACGGGGAGGAATACCTGATCCCGTACCCGCGTATGCGCCGCCGCGGGGGTACGCGCGTACGGCATCTCGCTCACGCGTACTGGACGCGGATCCTCGCCCCGTCCCCCGCCGCCCCGTCCCGGACATCGACGTACGAGCACACCTGGCGCGTGAACCACAGCCCCTGCCCCGGCTCCGGTGCCCCGCCGGGCGGCGGCACGAAGCCGGCCAGCGGATCCCCCACCGCCCGGCACAGCCGCAGCTCGCAGACGCAGGCCGGGGCCTCGCCCCAGGCGAGGACCTCGACCACCGGCCCGTGCGCGGCGGCCGCCGCCTCGACGGCACGGCCGAACCGACCGGCGTCCACGGCCGGCAGCCCGCGCCCGGCGGCCCAGGTCCGGACCGCCTCCGGTGCGGGCAGCCGGGCCGCCGACTGCGGCGGCGGGGCCAGCGGTACGGCGTCCAGCTCGCGCACCAGGACGGGCGGCTGCTCGTACACCCCGCTGCCCGGGTGGGCCCTGCGGGCCGCGTCGACGACGGCCGGGCCCGCCGTCCGGGTGTCGTACGCGCACAGGGCGGTGGTGGCGAAGGGGGCGAACAGGAGGTTGGCGAGGGACTCGTAGCGGATCCACTCGGCGCTCTCCCGCGCCGAACGGCCCGCGCGCCCGCCCCAGTCGGGCTCCATGAGGAGGTGGATACGGCCGCCGGGCCCCGCGTTCGCCGCGAGGTAACCGGCGCCCTGGGCCACGGCGTTGGCGGCCGTGCCGGTGTACCAGTCGGCGTGGTCGATGAAGCCGACCTCCCGGGCGTCGGCGCCGAGCGCGTCGCGCAGGGCGGCCAGCAGGCCGGGGGCGGCGATGGCGACGGGCGGCGGCTCGCCGGGGGCGGCCAGGCCCTCGGCGAGGAAGGGCAGCGCGGCGGCGACGAACGCGTCGTCCGAGCCGAACACGGCCATCCGGTGGTCGAACTGCCCCTGGGCGGCGGCGGGGCGCGCGCCCGTACTGGTGCTCATCGGGTCTCCTGTGCGTCAGCGCCGGGCGGTCACCCAGGCGGCGATCTGGCTGCGGTTGCTGAAGCCGAGCTTGCCGAGGATGCGTTCCACATGGCCCTCGGCGGTGCGGCGGGCGATGACCAGGCGGTCGGCGATCTGCTGGTTGCCCAGCCCCTCGGCGACGAGCTCGGCGACCTGGGTCTCGCGACGGGTGAGCCGGACGGGCGCCGTCCGCAACTCGGGTGGGCGCGGCGGGGGTTGCGGTTCCTCACCGAGGGCGTACGCCAGCACGTCCGCCAGGCCGAGCGCCCCGCCCCGGCCGTACGCCCGCTCGTACTCCCCCGGCCCCAGGGCCGCCCGGGCGTGGCTCTCGCAGTCGCGGCGGGCCGAGTTGAGGGCGGCGGAGCCCCAGCGGTCGCGGTCGATGTCGGACCAGACGCGGTCGGCGCCGCCGAGCAGGACGGCGGTGCGCTCGGCCGCGCCGAGGCCGTCGGCGATCCTCGCCAGCAGGTCGAGGGTGAGCCCGATGCCGATGACGTCGTGGACCTCGCGTTTGCGGCGCAGCGCCTCGCGGGCGCGGGGCTCGGCGCGGCGCCAGTCGGCGCGGACGGCGTGCGCGAGGGCGAGGATGCGCAGGACGTAGGAGCGGACCCAGTCCTCGCCGTGCGCCTCGCACAGGCCGAGGGCCCGCTCGCAGACGGCGGTGGCCCGCTCGGCCTGCCCCAGGAAGGCGTACGCGCAGGCCAGTTCGACCAGGTCCAGGCCGTGCAGGCTGAGGTGCTGGCCGGGTACGGGGCCCCGGGCGACGGTGGTCTCGTAGTGGGCGCGGGCGGCGCCGAGGTCGTCGGCGAAGAGCTGGACGACGCCGATCACGTAGTCGGCGTGCGCGGCCTCCGCCGGGTCGCCGAGCCGCTCGGCGAGGGCACGGGCCTCGCGGGCGCGGCGCAGGCCCCGGGTGAGGTCCTCGGGACTGCCGGCGAGCAGTGCGGAGACCCAGAGGGCGCGGGCGCGGCCGGCGGTCGGGGCGGGGTTGGCGTCGAGGGCGCGGTCGAGCCAGTAGCGGCCCTCGCGCGGGGCGCCGCAGGCATGCCAGTAGAACCAGAGGGTGCCCGCGAGCCGCAGGCCGGCACCGGCCTCGCCGGGGGTGGTGAGGCTGAAGTCGAGGGCGGCGCGCAGGCTGTCCCGGTCGGCGCGGAGCCGGGCGACGATCTCCCGCTGGCCGGGACCGAACCAGGCGGCCTCGGAGGCGTCGGCGTGGAGCTGGACGTGGTCCCGGTGCCGCCGCCGGGCGGCTTCCTCCGCGCCGGGCCGCTCCCGGAGCCGGTCGAGGCCGTAGTGGCGGAGGGTGTCCAGGAGCCGGTAGCGGGCGCCGCCGCCGTCCGGGGCCTCCTCCCGGACGAGCACGGACTTGTCGACGAGCCCGGCGACGGCGTCCAGGACGTCGGGCGGACGGCTCCCCTGCTCGGCCCCGCCCTCTTCGCGCGGGCCGGGTTCGCGGCACACCGCCCCGGCCGTCTCCGGGTCGAGGCATACCGCCTCGGCGGTCTCCACGTCGGAGCACACCGCCTGGGCGGTCTCCAGGCCGAGGCACGCCGCCCCGGCCGTCTCCAGGCCGTGACACACCGCCTCGGCCGTCTCCAGGTCGAAGCTGCCGGGCAGTACGGACAGCCGGGCCCATGCCGACTGCTCCCGTGCCGTGCAGAGTTCATGGCTCCAGTCGACGGCCGCGCGGAGCGTCCGGTGGCGGGGCAGGGCCGCCGGGCTGCCGGCGGTGAGGAGGCGGTAGCGGTCGTCGAGACGGGCGAGGAGCTGGTCGAGGCCGAGGACGCGCATCCGGACGGCGGCGAGCTCGATGGCGAGCGGGAGCCCGTCGAGGCGGCGGCAAAGGCGGGCCACGGCGGCGCGGTTGGCGGGGGTGAGCCGGAAGCCGGGGAGCACGGCGGCGGCGCGGTCGGCGAAGAGGGCGAGGGCCGGCTGGGACTCGGCGGCGCAGAGGTCGCCGTCCGGGTCGGGGACCGGCAACGGCCGTACCTCCATGAGGTGTTCCTCGGTGAGGCCGAGGCGGTGCCGGCTGGTGGCGAGGATGCGGACGCCGATCGTACCGCGCAGCAGCGCCGCGGCGAGGGCGGCGCAGGCGGCGAGCAGATGCTCGCAGTTGTCGACGACGAGGAGCAGGCGCCGGTCGCGGAGCCGCTCCACCAGCGCGTCCAGGGGCGGCCGGTCGGAGTGGTCGTGCAGGCCGAGGGCGTCGGCGACGGCCAGCGGGACGAGCGCCGGGTCGTGCAGGCCGGCGAGGGCGACGTAGCGGACGCCGTCCGGGAAGGCGCGTTCGACGCGGGCCGCGACCTGGGCGGCGAGCCGGGTCTTGCCGACCCCGCCGGGGCCGGTGAACGTGACGAGGCGGGCCGTGGCCAACAGCTCGCGGCCCGCGGCCTGTTCGTCTCTCCGGTCGACGAAGCTGGTCGTCTCGACCGGCAGATGGCAGCCCCCACGCGGCGCCGATCCGCCCATGATCAGCCAGCCCTCCTCTTGGCCGTCCGACCACGGTCCCCCGGCGGACCGGGAGAACGCACACGGACGTCACGCGGGTGGGTGCACTTCGGCGGGGGCCACTTGCGGCGGCGGGTACGCGCGTACACTGCGCGGCCGATTCACGCGGCCAATTTTACCGTCTTGACCTGTCCATGCCATTCCCTGGACGATGAGCGGCACTCGCACAGCCATCGCACAGGTACGTAGGTACGTCGCACTGAACCACCCCCACCTCCCCAGGAGACTTCATGCGACTTCGCATACGCGGCTCCGGTGCCCGCACCGGCAGACGGACCGCCGCACTCGGCGCCCTGCTCGCCCTCACCCTCACGGCCCCCGTGTCGGCGACGGCGACCCACGCGACCGCCGACAGCGCCCGACCGTCCGCCCCGTCGGCGGACGACGTCCGGCAGTACGAGATCCACCAGAGCACCACCCCGGTGACCCGAGCCGCGATCCAGCAGGCCGGGGTCTCCGTGGACGAGGCCGACGAGGAGACGGTGGTCGTCTCCGGACGGCCCGCGCAGATCGCCGCGCTGAAGCGCCTCGGCTACGAGGTCACGCCGCTCGGCGCGGCCCCGGACCGGTCGTCCGCCGCCGACCAGCTGCGCCTGTTCGACTTCCCGACGGCCGACTCGAAGTACCACAACTACGCCGAGGCGAACGCCGAGATCGACCAGCGGCTCGCCGCCTACCCCTCGATCATGAGCAAGCAGGTGATCGGCAAGTCGTACCAGGGCCGGGACATCGTCGCGATCAAGGTCAGCGACAACGTGGCGACGGACGAGAACGAGCCCGAGGTCCTCCTCACCTTCCACCAGCACGCGCGCGAGCACCTCACGGTGGAGATGGCGTTGTACCTGCTGCGCGAACTCGGCGCCGGATACGGATCGGACTCCCGGGTCACGAACATCGTCAACAGCCGGGAGATCTGGATCGTCCCCGATCTCAACCCCGACGGCGGCGAGTACGACATCGCCACCGGCTCCTACCGGTCGTGGCGCAAGAACCGGCAGCCCAACTCCGGTTCGCCGTACGTGGGTACGGACCTGAACCGGAACTGGAACTACAGGTGGGGCTGCTGCGGCGGCTCCTCGGGCTCCACGTCCTCGGAGACCTACCGGGGCGCGGCCGCCGAGTCGGCGCCGGAGGTGAAGGTGGTCGCCGACTTCGTGCGCAGCCGGGTCGTCGGCGGCAAGCAGCAGATCAAGGCCGGCATCGACTTCCACACGTACAGCGAGCTGGTGCTGTGGCCGTTCGGCTACACGACCGCCGACACGGCCACCGGGATGACCGCGGACGACGCCGCGGCGTTCAAGGCGGTCGGGCAGAAGATGGCGGCGAGCAACGGCTACACGCCGGAGCAGTCGAGCGACCTGTACATCACCGACGGCTCGATCGACGACTATCTGTGGGGCTCCCAGAAGATCTTCGACTACACCTTCGAGATGTACCCGACGTCCAGTTCCGGGGGCGGTTTCTACCCGCCCGACGAGGTGATCGAGCGGGAGACCTCCCGGAACCGGGACGCGGTGTTCCAACTGCTGGAGAACGCGGACTGCATGTACCGGTCGATCGGGAAGGAAGCGCAGTACTGCAGCTAGCCGACCGGGACCCCGACGGGTGAGCCCCTCCGGCGGTGGGGCAGCAGCCACCGGGGCCGGAGCGGCTCGGCCGTGGACGGGACGGGGCTACTCCTTGCGGAGGGCCTTGCCCTTGTCCACGGCCTTGTCGTCGGCCTTGTCGTCGACTTCGGCTTCGACTTCGGCGTCGGCGTCGGCTTCGGCGTCGGCTACGTCCGCGGCCTCGTCGTCCTCTTCCGTGCCGTCGTCGAAGTACGCGTCGAGGACCTCGTCCAGCTGGTCCTCCCACTCCTTGAAGCGGGAGCGGGACGTGGCCTCGATCTCGATCGGGTACCAGCGGCGGTCCGGGGTGTGGACGGTGATCGTGAAGCGCTTGCCGAAGCGCGGGGCCTCGGTCTCGATCGCGCCGATCTCGTCCCAGCGGAACTCGCACTTCTCCTCGTCGAGGCTGAGGCGCACGCCCTGGTGGTCGGCCACTATCCGGGCGCGGCGGTCGGCGGCCTCGAAGGCGGGACCCTCGGGGGTCTCCTCGTCGTCCGCGGCGCCGTCGGCGTCCTCGTCCGCCGTGGCCTCGCCCTCGGCCGCGGCCGCCGGTTCGGCCGCCTCCTGCACGTCCTCGGCCTCCTCGGCCGCCTCCGGCCGGGCGTCCTCCGGCTTCGCGTCCGCCGGCTCGGCGGACGCGGGTCCGGTGAGCCCGGGGATGAAGGCCGGGTCGAATCCGGCGCCTTCCAGGGGCTTGCTGTTGGCTCCTATGCGCTGCTCCACAGCGGGCAGTATGGTCGAAGAACCTGTGCCGGACACAGCCAGACCCAACTTCGTTATGAGACGCCTACACGAACGCGCCTACACGAAGACGCTGAGCACGGCCGCCACCGCGAATCCCGCCACCGACAGCACCGTCTCAAGGACGGTCCAGGTCTTCAGGGTGTCCCGCTCGCTGATGCCGAAGTACTTGGCGACCATCCAGCTGCGTCCATCGGCGCGCTCCGCGCGCGGGCGCCGTCGTTGACGTGCGAGGCGAAGATCGAGCCTCGAAGTAGGTGTTTTGGAGTTCTCTCCTGCCCGAGGGCCAGAGATTCTCCCCTGGATTGCTCCGGGGAGTTCGACGGCGCTCATGTCCGCCTGTCGACTGCCCTCCCGGCAGCCGAGGCGAGTACGAGACCCGCCCGATCAATGTTACGGCTCGCGTTGAAATCGGCGTTCCCGGACCAACCACAAGCGGGGTTCTGGCACGCGAACCGCGCCTGCGATGCACGGCTGCCTGGCGTGACAAGCCCGCACTCGGAACAACGCATGGACGTTCCAGGCGCTGGCACCCGCATCAGAACGCCACCGCGATGGGCCAGCTTGTAGTCCAGTAGTTCGACGGTACGCCCCCACGCCTCGCCTGCAATGCTGCGATTGAGCCCTGTCTTCTGCGCCACGCGGATGCCTGGCGAGTCGGGGCTGCCCTTGGCGGACTTCATCATGCTCACCACATCAAGCCGCTCCACCGACACCAGAGCGTATTCCTGCGCAATGGCGCTCGTGGTCTTGTGCTGCCAATCGAGCACCCGGCGCTTGGCTCTCGCACGCAGGTCCTTGATCTGGGCGTATACAGCGCGAAGCTTCTTGGAGACCCGCGCTCCTTGCTTCCCGTACTGCTTCCGATGCGCGGCCTGCTGCTGGGCCCGCAGCAGTTGTGCATCCTCTGCTTGGTTCAGCCAAGGCCCGTGTTCATAGGTGTTCCCGTCGGAGAGGGCGAGCGGCACAGCGATGCCTCGGTCGATACCTACGTGCGAGTCGGCCCAGTCTTTGGGCGCGGTTGCGGTTACCTCACTCTCCGTGCGGAACGCAATGTGCCAGCCGAGGGCATCCTTGAGCAGACGAGCGCCGGTGATCCGACCTGCCGGGCTGCCTTTGGTGACCCCCGGCAGATCCCTGGTCCACCGGAACCGCACTCGCCCCAGCTTCGGAATGTTCACCATGCCCCAGCGACGATGCACTCGCGTCACATGCAGATCTCGTCCCTGCGGAACGTCCACCGCCAACACCGCGCGCGAGCGGGACTTGTAGCTCGGCGCCTCGGCCCTGCCCTCCCAGCAGTTCACCCACGCGCGGCGGTAAGTCTTCAACACGGCCTGCGCCGCCTGCGCCGGAAGATCCGAGAGCCAGTCGACATTGGCTCTCGCCCAACGAATCTGGCCGTCCGCATAGGAGAGCGGAGGGCGTCGCGCCCCGGACACGGTGAACAGCTCGTGCAACAGGTTCCACAGCGCTCTCGCGGCGTGAGCCTGCTGATCCAGTCGAGCCTCCTGCGCGGGAGTCAAGGCCAGACGGGAACGAAAGCCACGGTGATGTGCGGCCTTCTCCCCCATGCTTCCCTCCCAGCGGTTCCGTTGATCTGATCAACGGAACCGCTGCGTAAAGGTCACGGGTTCGATCACCGATCATTTAGCCGAGAACGGCCAGAGCGTCGATCTCGATCAACAGTCCGGCAGGGAGACCGACATACACCGTCGTACGAGCAGGCGGAGCCTGCACGAGCCCCTGCTCCCCGAGATAGCGGTCGTAAATCTCGTTCATCTCCGCGAAGTGGTCCACGTCCGTCAGATAGACGCGGATCATCATGACGTCGTCCCAGGAGGCGCCGCCCTCTTCGAGGATCGCCTTGACGTTGGCGAGGGTCTGGAGGGTCTGCTCGCGCAGGGTGGGGCCGGCCGGGGTCGGGGGCCTGCCCTCCTCGGCGGGCAGGAAGCCGACCTGGCCGGCGACCTGGAGGATGTTGCCCTTCCGGACGCCGTGCGAGAACTTGGCGGGCGGGGTGGTGTGGGTCGTGGGGGTGAGGGCGGTCTTCTCGGTCATCTGGTGCCGGCTTCCTTGATCGGGGTTCTGCCTGAGTACTCGCCGCTGATCGCGTCCGCCGTACGGCGCACCTGCGGGAGCAGGGTGAGGAGTTCGTCGGCGGTGACGACGACGTTGGGCGCGGAGACCGACATCGCGGCGACGACCCGCCCGTCGGCGCCGCGGATCGGTGCGGCCACGCAGTTGATGGACTCCTCGTGGCCGCCGAGGTCGGTGGCCCAGCCCTGTTCGCGCACCTTGGCCAGTTCCCTGCGGAACGCCTCCGCGTTCGGCGTCGAACGGGCCGTGTACATCGGGTAGTCGAGCTTGTCGGCGAGGGCTCGCCGTTCGGGCTCGGGCAGGTCGGCGAGGAGCAGCTTGGCGACGGCGGCGACGGTGATGGCGACGGGCTTGCCGATCCGTGAGTACATGCGCACCGGGTAGCGGCTCTCGACCTTGTCGATGTAGAGGACCTCGCCCTCCTCGAACACGGCGAGGTGCACGGTGTGTCCGCAGGCCGCGTTGAGGCGGGCCAGGTGGGGGTGGGCGATCTCGCGGACGTCGAGGTTCTCCATCGCCTCCTGGGCGAGGGCGAAGAGGCGGGCGCCGAGGCGGTAGCGCTGGTCGGACTGGCGGTAGACCAGGCCGTGTTCGTGGAGGGTGCGCAGCAGCCGCAGTGCGGTCGACTTGTGCACACCGAGGCGGTCGGCGACCTGGCCGAGGTCGGCGGGGCCCTCGGCGAGCAGGGGCAGGATGCTGAGCGCTCGGTCGACGGTCTGGCTCATGGGGTGCGTTCCTCCTCTTCGGCCGAGTCGGCTTGCGTCCAGCCGGGGCCGAGTCGAAGTCTCTCCCACCCGCTGTCGTCGAGGGCGGTCAGGCGGTCGGTGGTGTCGCGGTCGGGGGGCGGGGCGAGGTCGGCGGGGGTGGTGAGGGCGGCGGCGGCGAAGAGGTGGCCGAGCCGGAGCGTCTGCGGGAGCGGCAGGCCGCGCAGGATGCCGGAGAGGAAACCGGCGGCGAAGGCGTCACCGGCGCCGACGGGGGCCACGACGTCGACGGTGGGGGCGGGTTCGAAGGTGACGGTGGGCTGGGGCCGGGGGGTGGGGTCGCTTACCGGCGCTGGCAGGGTGCCTCCCCCAGCCTTCGGCCGGGGGGACCCCCAGCGCCCGCCCGTGCCGCCCTGCGGCACGCCTGCCCGCAGCTGGGGAGCTGTGAGGCCACCCGC
>NZ_JBEYVI010000083.1:0-15568 GCF_040643955.1 Streptomyces sp. NPDC047061 | reverse complement strand
CGGCCAGTTGTTCATGGGCGGCGTCGCCGCCACCCACCCGAGCACCACGGATCTGCAGACGCTGCGCACCTACCACGTCGGGTCCGTCATGCTCACCGGGCGCAGTTCCGCCGGGACCACCGCGACGCGGAAGGTGGTCGACGCGATCCGCACACAGGCCGACACGGTCGGCGGGCACCGGGTCGGGCTGCTGGTCTCCACCGACCAGGAGGGCGGCCAGGTCCAGGTGCTCAGCGGCCCCGGCTTCTCGGTCATGCCCAACGCCCTGACCCAGGGCACGTGGAGCACGTCGACCCTGCGCAGTCGCGCCGAGACCTGGGCGCGGCAGCTCAAGGCGGCCGGCCTCGACCTCAATCTCGCCCCGGTCGCCGATGTGGTGCCGGCGAGCCTCGGCACCCGCAACGCCCCCATCGGCCACTTCTACCGCGAGTACGGCCACACCCCCGCCGTCGTGACCTCGCACACCGGCGCCTTCGCCGCGGGCTTCCGCACGGCCGGGGTGATGACCACCTTCAAGCACTTCCCCGGACTGGGCCAGGTGATCGGCAACACCGACACCACCGCGAACGTCGTCGACTCGGTGACCACCGCGACCAGTTCGAGCCTGCAGCCGTTCCAGAGCGGGATCAAGGCAGGTGCGCCGTTCGTGATGATCTCGTCGGCGAAGTACACCAAGATCGACTCGAAGCACCTGGCCGCGTTCTCGCCGACCGTCATCAACTCGCTGCTGCGCACCAAGTTCGGCTTCAAGGGAGTCGTCATCTCCGACGACCTCGGCCAGGCGGTGGCGGTACGCGCCTACACCCCGGCCCAGCGGGCGGTGCAGTTCATCGGCGCCGGCGGCGACATGGTCCTGACGGTCAAGGCGTCGACCGTGCCGGCGATGGTGCAGGGAGTGCAGGCCCAGATGGCGAAGGACGCCTCCTTCCGCACCAAGGTCGCCGCCTCCGTGCACCGCATCCTCACGGCCAAGGCCGCGGCCGGCCGCCTGACCTGCAGCTGAGACCGGTCGCCCGGACGCGTCCGCCGCGCCGGACGCGTTCGGGCAGCGGTGTCCGGTAGTCCGGCAGCAGACGCAGGACGTGGAACGAGGACTTCAGGAACAGCCGGACGACGCGTTCGCGACGGGGGCCGAGCCGGCCGATCCGGTGGAGCCGGCAGACCCGCTCGCCGGCGAGGTAGCGGGTCAGGTCCCTGCCGAACGCCCGGAACGGCGCGGGGAACCACCGGTCCGCGAAGTGGTCCATCATCGCGGTCGCCACGGCGTGGCCGGCTTCCGTCGGCCCGTACGGCCGCGCGTCGAACTTCACGGCGAACTCGGTCATCGCGTCCCAGTCCTCGGGAAAGTACTCGTCGGCCAGGGGGCCGGACTCGCGTTCCAGAAGGCGGAAGAGGGTCTGCGCCCAGCGGTGCCAGGCGGTCTTCATGGGTTCAGTCGTGCCGGGCAGTCCCAGCGAGGTCTGCAGGCGGTCGCCGTAGGTCGCCAGCAGGACGAGGGGGTAGACGAAGTCGTCGGTGTCGTCGAAGTTGCCGGGCAGGTGCGGGGTGGCCCGGGCGATCGCCAGATGGATGCGGTTGAGCCGGGCGGCGGCCGCGCGTCCGGCGCCGCTGGACAAGCCGTCCACCATCCAGGCCATCAGGAGGTCGTTGGCGTCCCGGTAGCGCCGCTCGGGTCTCGTCGTCAGCTTCGCGGTGTGCGCCAGGGTCGCGGCCGTGGCGCCGGGCTGCATCATGCGCATGGTGCCCGGATAGAGCGTCATGGCCAGGGCGAACTCCGGGATCTTGTAACCGACATAGAGCGATATCATCCGCTCCCATTCGGATTCCGGGTCCAGCCTCGCGAGTTCGCGGTCCACCCACTTGTACCCACGGCGCAACGTCCGTTCCCCTCACGTCGAAGCCATGTGCTGCACCGCCCCGGCGTCGCCGGGAACGTGGCGCCGCACCGGCGGAAACTCCCCGTGGAGCAAGACGCAGAAAACGCGTGCACGGCTCCGCCCCACCCCGGGGACGGCGTCCGGGCCGGTCACCGGGCCCTCGATATCATCTGGCCCGGCGCCGGTGACGGGGCGCCGTCGGTCGATTCAGGGGACGGGCCAACGGTGACGGGTGGGGCGGTCCGGCTGCGGGTGCCGGTGGGCGAGGACGCGGAGCGGTGGATCACCCGGACCGGCTGCCGACGGGTCCTGTTGGTCGTGCACAACGTGACGTCGGCGACGCGTCTGCTGGACGTACTCCCGCTGTTCGACGGCGACATCCGGGTGCAGATGTTCGCCACCTGCACGGGGTCCTCCCCCTTTCTCGCCGGGGTGCCCGAGTTGCTGGCCGCGGCGCAACTGCCGGTCCTCCCCTGGGAACAGGCCAAGGACACGGAGTTCGACCTGGTCATCGCCGCGAGCTACGGCGGTGAACTGGCCGCGATTCGGGGCAGGTTGGCCGTTCTGTCGCACGGCGTTGGCTACAATAAGAGGCTGGCCACACCGGACACCGGACACCGGACACCGGACACCAGGCGCCGGCGCCGGTCTTCGGCCTCTCGCCGGAGTGGCTGCTGGAGGACGGGCGTCCGCTCGCGACCGCCACCGTCCTCTCGCACCCCGAACAGCTGGAGCGGCTGCGCTCGGCCTGCCCGGAGGCGGTGCCCACCGCCGTCCTCGCGGGGGACCCCTGCTACGACCGTATCCTCGCCGCCCTCCCCGAACGCGCGCGCTTCCGGCGCGCCCTGGGCGTGGGGCCCGGTCAGCGACTGGTCCTCGTCAGCTCGACCTGGGCACCGCGCTCGCTGTTCGGCGGAGCCGGCGACACCGGGACGGACGATCTGCTGCCCTGGTTGCTGTCCCGCCTGACGGCGGAACTGCCCGCCGACGAGTACCGGTCGGTCGCGGTCCTGCATCCGAACATCTGGTACGGCCACGGCCCGGGTCAGGTCCGGGCCTGGCTCGGCAACGCACGGCAGGCCGGCCTTGACGCCGTCCCTCCCCTCGACGGCTGGAGGCAGGCCCTGATCGCCGCCGACTGCGTCATCGGCGACCACTCCAGCGTCAGCTACTACGCGGCGTCCATAGGCACCCCCGTCCTGCTCGGGGCGTTCCCCGAAGAGGACCTCGACCCGCTCTCGCCGGTGGCCGCACTGGGCCGCACGGCCCCCCGTCTGTCCCGCCGGGGCGGTCTCCGCGCCCAGATCGACCGGGTGGTCGCCGGACATGACGCCGGCCGGTACAAGGAGCTGGCGGAGCAGACGAGTTCGGCCCCCGGGGAAGCGGCCGTTCTGCTGCGTCGCCTCTTCTACGACCTCATGGGGATACCGGAGCCGGGGCATCCGGCGCTGCTCGACCCGCTGCCGCTGCCGCCCAGTCGGCCCGCTCACCGCACCGCGCCGGTCCGGGTGCTCGTCGGCGGGATCGGTGCCGATCCTCCGGAGGTCGCCCTCAGCCGGTACGCCACGGTCGGCGGCGAGCCCGACCCGTCGGAGGAGGCGGCCATGACGGCCGACTCCGCGCACACGGTGGTGGACGAGGAGACCCGGGACCGCGGCCGGCTGCGCATCGCCGACATCGTGGTGCGGCGCGCGCCCGCCGACGACCCGCGATTGGGCCCGCCCGCCGCCTGGACGGCGGAGGCGCTCGGCCGCTACCCGTACTGCGGGCTGGCCGCCTACGTCGACGGGCCGGACCGGTGTGTCGTACGGACCCGCGAGGGAGATCTCCTGAGGCTCTCCGCGGCCACCGCCCCCGACGGCCGCGCCGACCTGTGCGACCCCGCCGTCTACGCCTCGGCGCTCTACGCGTGGCTCGCGAGCGGCCGCGACCTGGCCCGGGCCATGCCCGGGATCACGGTGCGCACCGGTTCCGCGACCCACCTGGTCACCGTGGAGACGATGGCTCCGGCCGGGTCATGAGCCGCTGCCCCGGGTCTCCGCGTCGGCCAGCCGCGACCGCACCCGGTCCAGGCCGAGCCGGTCGCCGTGCTCCTCGTAGCACGCGGCGGCGGCCCTGAGGTCCGCGGCCTCCTGCGCCGCGTGGCCCAGCCGGCGATGGCACTGGGACCGCACGTCGAGGGCGTCGGCGAGTTGCAGCCCGGCGCCCGCCTCGGTCATGGCCTTGACGGCCTCGTCCAGGCACACGCGCGCCTGCTCGGCGTCCCCCGCGTCCAGGTGGGCGTCGCCCAGACTCATGTAGACACGTGCGGCGTTGTAGGGATCGCCGCCACCCGGCAGCCGGCGGAAGCGTGCGAGGGCGTCGTTCAGCCGGGCGACGGCTTCGCCGTAGCGCCGCTGCTTGGTCATGGCCCGGCCGATGTGGTGTTCGAGCAGGGCCGTGGCACGCGGCAGGTCCTCCCGGCCGTCCTCGCCCGGGCCGATCCGGCGCAGGATCTCCTGGGCCTCCTCGAAGCACCGCTGGGCCGCGGGGAACTCCCACCGTTTGAGATGGAGCAGCCCGAGCACCTCGACCGCGGTGGCCTCGCCCCGGTGGTGCCCGCAGGCCCGGTCCGCGGTCCGGGCGTTCGCCAGCGCGGCGGCGGCATCGTCCGCCCGGCCCTCTCCCATGTGACCGAAGGCGAGTTGGGTCCACATCCGGCCCACGGCACGCGGGTCGCCGAACTCCGCCTCGGCGCTGCGGCGGGCGGCCTCGACGCCGAGCAGGTGCGTGTCGACCCACTGCGCGTGGAAGCCGAGCATCAGGTGCAGGCCCCACATGGCCTCGCACAACTGCCAGACGAGGTCGTTGAGTTCGTGGTGCGCGGCGGCCCGGACGACGGCGGCGAGGTTCTCCCGTTCGCGCCGCAGTTCCGCCAGCGCGTGCCTGCCGTCCGCCGGGTGGCGATGTTCCGGAAGGACAAGTCCCCGGTACGCGGGGCCGAGCCGCCATCTCAGCGGCATCACCCTGAAGTCCGCAGCCGCCGCGAAGCGCAGGTGCGCGACCGCCACCCGGCGGACCGCGGCCGCCATGCGGCCGTGACCGTCCTCGGCGGCCGCGAGTCCGCGGGCGTGGGCCCGGGTCACGTCGTGGAACCGGTAGCGTTCCTCCGCGACCTCCTCCAGCAGGTGCGCCCCGGCCAGCTGCTCCAGCAGCGTGCGTGCCTCGTCGGCGGCGATCCCCGCGGCGTGGGCCGCGATCGCGACGGTCACGGTCGGCCAGGGCCACGCGGCGATCGCGCGGTACAACGCGGCGCTCTCGGGGGTCAGTTCGCGGTACGCGACGTCATGGACGAGACGGACGGGGTCGCCCGGAGCGTCGGGGGCCGGTCCGCCCGCGGCGGTGCCTTCCCGGTCCCCGCCCCCGTGGTTCCGCCCGGACAGCTGCTCGGCGACACGCTCCCAGGTCAGGTGCTCCCGTAAGGCCAGGCCCGCACCTGTGGTGCACACGGCGAGAGGGATGCCGCCCGTGCCCTCCGCGACGGCCCGGACGACGGCTTCCGGCACGGGCGGCCGGTCGCTGCCGGCGACCCGCCTGATCAGGGTGACGGAATCCTCCGTCGACAGCGGCCCGAGCGCGCACGGCCGGGCTCCGTGACCGGCGACCAGACGCCCGAGCCGGTGCCTGCTCGTCACCAGGACCAGGGACTCCGGCGAGGCCGGCAGCAGGGGGATCACCTGCGCGTCGTCATGGGCGTTGTCCAGTACGACGATCAGGCGCCGGTCGGCCGTGCAGTCGCGGTACAGGTCCCGCTGCCGCGCCTCGTCCCCCGGCACCATGGCGGGCGGCACGCCGAGCCGCTCCAGGAAGCGGGCGAGCACGTCGGAGGGCGGCAGGGCCGTGGCGGCCGACGCTCCCTCCAGGTCGGCGAACAGGGCGCCGTCGGGAAACCTAGCCAGCAGCTCGATCGCGCTCCGGACGGCGGTGGCGGTCTTGCCGATGCCGCCCGGGCCGGTGAGCACGGCGATCGCGGGCGCGCCCGGTGCGCGGTCCCCGTCGTCCGGCAGCTCCGTGATCCACGCGAGCACGTCCTCGCGGTCGGTGAAGGCCGCCGTACCCGGTGGGAGCATCTGCGGCCGGGAGGCGCCGGGTGCCACGGCGGGCACGCTGCGCGGCGCCAGCCAGGCGGCTTCCCGGACCCATTCCGTCACCTCGCGGGAGAACTCCGGCGAGGTACGGGCGTACTCCAGCAGGCTCGAAGCGGCGGCCGCCCGCTGGTCCGCGGTGACCGGGAGGGAAGGCGCGGCCGAATCGCGGCCGTCGGCCCCGGCACCTGTCGCGGCAGCCCCGGCGCCTGTCCCGGCGGCCCCGGCGCGGCTCCTGCTAAGCAGGTCGTAGAGCCGCTCGGAGGTTCGCCTGCCTGCCTCGCCGCCCGCCCCTGACAGGGCGCCGGAGGCGACCGTGCCGACAGCCGAGAGCACCATTCCCACCAACGGTTCCACTCAGGACTCCCCCAACTCGCCGTTCCCGCAATGGTATCGATGCGGTCCGACGAGTCGCCGGAACATCGGCGCCGGGAGGCCGGCGGGACGTCGGTGTTGCTCAGGCCCCAGGCCCCGGGCCTCAGCTCTCAGGCCTCAGGCCTCAGGCCGCCCCGGCGCCGGTGGTGTCCCGCTGGGAGACGGCCAGGTAGCCGACGAAGCAGGCGATGGCGGCCGTCCAGGCGAGGGTCACCGGTGCCAGTCCCAGGGCGAGCCCGCCCCGGGTGTGGCCGACCGCCATCCAGTCGGCGAGGGAGGCGCCGAGGGGACGGGTGATGACGTAGGCCGTCCAGAAGGCGGGGACGGCCTTCAGGACACCGGCGCGGTGGGCGATCGCGGGGACGCAGATCGCGACGGCGAAGAGGACCCCCGAGCCGAGGTAGCCGAGGCCTGCGGTGGCGGTCAGGTCGCCGGCGGCGGTGCCGAGGGCGAACGTGGCGAGGACGGCCGCCCAGTAGAAGATCTCGCGGCGGCGGGTGCGGATGCCGTGGATGGACAGGGTCCGCTCGACGGCGTACCAGAGGGCGAAGACCGCGGTCAGCACGATGACGAAGAACGGGGTGGACAGGGTGTAGGGCACGCCGAGACCGACGTGCAGGACGTCGGCCGCCATCGTGCCGAACACGCTGACCATGACGACGGCGGTCCAGTACACCCAGGCGATGTACCGGCGGACGGCGAACTGCACGGCCAGGGAGGCCGCCAGGGCGAGGCCCCCGAGACCGACGGCGGGGATCGGGCCGAGCACCCGGGCCAGCAGGTCCGACGCGGTCTCGCCCATACCGGTGGTGAGCACCTTGATGATCCAGAAGTAGGCGGTCACTTCCGGCACCTTGTTCGCCATGGTGCGGAGGGGGACGCGGGAGCGGTCGTCGAGGAGGTGCTCTGTGGTCATGATCGGCACGATGACACGCTGGGCTCCCGGCGCCACAGATGGCTTTGCCAAGGCTTTGGCGCCTCTGGTGCATGAGTTTCTGGTTCGCCCGCCCAACCTGAACGCAACCTGACCGCGTCGACGAAGTCCCTGTTCAGGGGGCTGTGCAGGTGGTACGGGGGCACATTCGGGTACCCCTGGGGAAACCGCCGGCGGTTTGCCGGTGCCTCGGCCGAGGAGTCGGGCCCGGTGGACAGCCGTCCACGGTCGGGAGACTTCCACTACATTGCGTAGCGGTCTGCGCACGGCGAGATCCTCCGCCGGCCGCCCCGGAACGACGTGGGGCGAGCGGGCCCGGCGATCGTCTACAGTTTCCTGCAGTGTCTACAATGCTGTAGTCGTCCAGGTGTCCCACGTGAAGCCGTCCGCCGGAAAGGGCCCCGTTCATGACCACTCCGATGCTCGCGACGTCACAGCTGGCCGTGAACGTACTCGACGCCCATTCACTGCTGGCGGCCTTCGGCGTGCTCGGCGTCGGGGCGGTGATGTTCGCCGAGACGGGACTGCTGGTCGGGTTCTTCCTGCCGGGCGACTCCCTGCTGTTCACGGCCGGCCTGCTGTGCACCGGCTCGGCGCAGGGCAGTCTGCACCTGTCCCTGGGCCCCCTGCTCGTGGCGGCGGCCGTGGGCGCGCTGGCCGGGGCGCAGTTCGGATACCTGCTCGGCCGCAAGGCCGGCGGAGCACTGCTCGCGCGCAGCCGTTCCCCGCGGCTGCACGAAGGGGTGAAGCGCGCCGAGGAATTCCTCCAGCGCTACGGTCACGCGAAGGCCATCGTGCTGGCCCGCTTCGTGCCGGTGGTGCGGACGGTGCTCAATCCGATGGCCGGTGCGCTGGAGGTGCCGGTACGGACGTTCACCCTGTGGCAGGTCGTCGGCGGACTCGCCTGGAGTGTCGGCCTCACCCTCGGGGGATACGCGCTGGGGTCGTCGATCCCGAATGTCGACCGGTACCTGCTGCCGCTGGTGGCACTGATCGTGCTGGTGTCGCTGATCCCCGTGCTCGCCGAGGTGTACCGGGGCAGGCGGGCCGCCGGGTCCGAGGAGGGACGCGGGTGACCGTCGCGGCACCGGGCCGTACGGCCGAGGCTCCGACGGAGGACCATGCGTCACAAGATCCTGGTCGTTGAGGACGATCACGCCCTGCGTGACGTACTGCGCCGCGGGCTGGCCGACGAGGGGTTCGAGCCCGTGCCCGCCGCCGACGGTGCCACCGCCCTGCGGCTGACCACCCACGCCATCGACGCGGTCGTCCTGGACGTCGGACTGCCGGACGCGGACGGGCGGGACGTGTGCCAGGCGATGCGCGCCAACGGGTTCGCGGCCCCGATCATCTTCCTGACGGCCCGCCACCACCTCACCGACCGGCTGTCCGGGTTCTCCGCGGGCGCCGACGACTACCTTCCCAAGCCGTTCCACCTCGCCGAACTCGTCGCGCGGCTGCGGGCGACGCTCAAACGGGCCGCCCCGCCGGCGGTGTCCACGGCCGGAGACCTGGTCCTGGACGCGACCCGGCACAGCGCGAGCGTCGGCGAGGCCCACGTCGAGCTGTCCCCGACGGAGTTCCGGCTGCTGGCCACCCTGGTGGCCGCGGGCGGCGGCATCGTGAGCCGCCGCGACCTGGTCAGGGCCGCCTGGCCGGACGGTGCCCAGGTCAGCGACAACACACTCGACCAGTACCTGAGCCGGCTGCGCCGCAAGCTCCGCGAGGCGGGCAGCGACCTGAGCCTGGGGACCGCGCGCGGGATCGGCCACCGGCTGTCATGAAACGCTTCCTGCGGCCCCTGGCCCCCCGCACGCTGCGCGGCCGGCTCTCGCTCGTGGCACTGACCACGGCGGCCCTTCTGATGACCGTCCTGACCGTGGCGTTCAACACCGTGCTGGACCGGCACCTGCAGCATCAGGCGGACGCGGAGCTGCGCAGCCGTGCGGACGCCGTCGCCACCACCGTGGACACCAGCGGCCCCCGGGTACGGGTCCTGGAGACCGTCAACGACCGGCTCCTCGACGCCAACGTCTGGATCTACACGGGAACACGCCTGCTGGAGAAGCCCCCGTCCACCGCCGCCGACAGCACCCTGACCGAGGCCGCCGCGCGGCTCGCCCGACGGGGAGACGGCGTCTGTACGACCGTGGCGGCCGGGCATCCCCGGTCCGTCCGGCTGTGCGCCCGCGCCATGGCCGGGAACCGTGGCACGGCGACGGTCGTCACCGCCCTGGACCTCGCCCCGTACCGCAACTCGGCGGCCGTCGTGCTGCTGGGCTCCCTGGTCCTGGACTCCGTCATGCTCGCGTGCACCTACGCGCTGACCCGCCTCGCCGTGGGACGGGCGCTGCGTCCGGTGCGCACCATGACCGACCAGGCCACCGAGTGGAGCGCCGTGGGCTCCGACCAGCGCTTCGGCGCGACCCACCATCCGGCCGAACTCGCGCGCCTGGGCACCTCGCTGGACTCGCTCCTCGACCGCATCCGGACCGTGCTGCGGCACGAGCGGCAGCTGACCGGGGAGCTGTCCCACGAACTGCGCACCCCGCTCACCCGGATCGTCATCGAGCTGGACTGGTGGCGGGCCCGGCCGCGCACCGCCGCCGAGACCCGCGCCACGCACGAGGTGATCGCCGAGGCCGCCCAGGCCATGCGCACCATCTGCGACACCCTGCTGGACGACGCCCGCAAGGAGGCACAAACCGCCGCCCCCGGCGCCACGGCCGTCGTGCCGGTGCTGTGCCGACTGGTCGACCGCCTCGGGACGCCGGAGCAGGTGAAGGCCGTCGTCGACACGACGGTTCCGGAGCTGGCAGCGGGCGTCCCTCCGGCCCTGCTGGAGCGCATCGTCAGCCCGCTCCTCACCAACGCGGTCCGGTACGCGCGCTCCACCGTGACCGTGACCGCGCGGCCGGTGTCCGGCGGTGTGCGGATCAGCGTCACCGACGACGGTCCGGGCGTACCGGAGGCGTTCGTGGGCGACCTCTTCCAGCCCGGCCGCCGGGCCGACCCCGACGACGGGCACGACGGCGCGGGTCTCGGACTGCCGCTCGCACGGCGCCTGGCCCGGGCCGTCGGCGGCGAGGTGTCCCACGATCCCGCCTGCACCTCCGGCGCCCGCTTCCTGACCGACCTGCCCGCCGGGTGAACCACCGCGGCCGAGTGAGGACCTGGCGGCAAGGGCCCCTTCTGCCGTTACGCCGTGCGGACCACCGGCTCCCCGCGCCCCTCCCAGGGCCGGGCCAGCCCCACCAGCGCCAGCCCCGCCGCCGCCAGTGCGCTCAGCATGACGAACGCCATCGGCCGGGAGCTGTCCTGCCCGAACACGCCCACCAGCGGTGCGGCCAGGGCTCCGAACAGGAACTGGAAGCCGCCGAGGAGCGCGGAGGCCGCGCCCGGAGCCGTGCGGCCGGCCGCCTGGCCGATGCTCATGGCGCTGGGGAAGACCAGGCCGATGCCACCGGCGGTCACGAACAGGGTGGCCCAGGTGCCCGCGAGGGTCTCGCCCACGGTCACCACCAGCAGGACCTGCGCCAGCGCGCCCAGCAGGGCGATCCCGACGCCGGCCGAGAGCAGGGTGTTCAGGCGGGTGCCGCGTCCGGCCAGGTGGGCGAAGGAGGCCCCCGCGGCCAGCATGGCGACGGCGTTGGTGGCGAAGATGAGGGAGTAGGTGGTCGAGGAGACGCCGTGCAGGTCCTCGAAGACGAAGCTGGAGCCGCTGACGTAGGCGAACAGAGCGGCCGAGACGAGGGCGACCACCAGGACGTACCCCATGAACGTACGGGCGGCGAGCAGCGCACCCATGGCCCGGAAGGTCCCGGCGAGTCCGCCGCGGTGGCGCCGCTCCGGCGGCAGTGACTCGGGCACCGCCCGCACGACGGCGAGCAGGAGCAGCACGCCCAGCACGGCCAGCACGGCGAAGACCGCCCGCCACGTGGAGACGGCCAGGACGGCCCCGCCGAGCACCGGCGCGACGATCGGCGCCACGCCGATCACCTGTGACAGCACCGCGAAGTAGCGCGGCAGTTCGGGTCCGTGGAAGCGGTCGGTGAGGACGGCCCTGGCCAGCACCATGCCGGCCGCGCCCGCGACACCCTGGAGGAAGCGGGCACCGGTGAGGGCGGCGATGTCCGGGGCCGCGGCGCAGGCGACGGAGCAGAGGACGAATCCGGCCGCCCCGGCCATGAGCAGCCGGCGCCGACCGAGGCCGTCGCTGAGCGGGCCGATGACCAGCTGGCCGACGACGAGTCCGGCCAGGAACGCGGTCATCGTCAGCTGCACGGCGGAACTGCTCGCCCCGAGCGCCTTCCCCAACGCGGGGAATCCGGGGACGTACATGTCCGTCGCGAGCGGGGCGACGGCGGTCAGCGCGCCGAGCACGGCGATGAGAGCGGTGGCCGCACGGCCCGAAGGCGCAGGTCCGGCGGTGTCGGGGACGGCGTCGGCGCGATTGCGCGAGGATGACGGAGCTGCCATGAAAATAAAGGTAGCTGATAGTTCACCAGCTAACAAACATGGAGAGCGAGAAGACGAGCCGCATGCCCTCCCCCAACCCCTCCACCCCGTCCGCTCCGTCCGCCGCGGACGTCGGCGCCCAGTGGGCGGCGCACAACCCCGGCCTGGACACCTCCCCCATGGAGCTGATCGGGCTGCTCAAGCACGCCACCGGCCTGCTCTACCGCTCCGTCGAGCCCCTGTACGCGGGCGCCCCGCTCACCGCGCCGGAGCTCGACATGCTGATTCCCCTGCGGCACGCGACCGAGCCGTTCATCGCCCGGCGCCTCGCCGAACGGCTGGGCCTGTCCCGCGCGGGGGTCAGCAAGACCCTCGGCAGACTCGAACAGCGCGGTTTCATCACCCGTACGCCGAACCCCGCCGACCGGCGCGCCGCCCTGGTCACCATCACCGAGGCCGGCGCGCAGGCGGTCGACGACCTGTTCCCCCGGCAGCTCTCCGTCGAGGTCGGCCTGCTGGACGGCCTGGGCGAGGACCGCGAGTGGGTGACCAAGGCGCTGCGACGGCTGGTCGCGGCCATGGAGTCGCGCCCGGGGCACGGCTGACACCCGGCGACGGGAGCCCCGGGCGATTGCTGCCGCGGTTGCTGCTGTAGGGGATGCTCCAATTAGAGTGCTCACTGCAGGGGCGGCCCACCACCGGGGCCGCCGCGATCCCGTCCCCGAGAGGCACAGAGATGACCGGGCCGCAGACGGCGCGCAGGAAGCGCGCGAACGGGGTGGAGTCGCGCCGGCGCATCCTCGACGCCACCGTGGAGATCGCCGGCGAGCGCGGCTACGAAGGCACCTCCATCGCGGCCGTCAGCGCCAAGTGCGGACTGCCCGCCAGCTCGATCTACTGGCACTTCAAGGACAAGGACGACCTGATCGCCGCGGTCATCGAGCGCAGCTTCGAAACCTGGCTCAGGACCGTGGAACTGCCCGGCGAGGACGCGGGCACCCCGCTGGAGCGGGTCACCATGATGGCCGCGAACGTGGCCCGGTCCCTCGTCGCCGCCCCGGACTTCCTGCGTCTCGGTCTGATGCTCGCGCTGGAGCGCCGCCCCACCGAGCCCCGCGGCCGCACGGTCTTCCTCCAGGTCCGCGAGACCGCCCACCGGCGCATCGCCGAGATCGTCGCCGGCCTGTTCCCGGCCCTGACCGAGGACGTCGTGGACACCCTGACCACCTATGCCGTCGCCGGCGCCGACGGCCTGTTCGTGCACCGGGAGGTCAAGGGCGACTCGGTCGACCTGGTCGCCCTGTTCGAACTGCACGCGCGGCTCATCCACGACGCCGCCGTCCGGATGGCGGCCCAGGCGGAGCGCTGACGGCCGGCACGTCGGCGCCCCGCGCGCGGGCCCGGGCTCAGGACGTGGCACCCTCGTGGGCGACGGTGACGACGATCTTGCCGACCTGCTCGTTGGCCGCCATGTAGCGGTGCGCCTCGACGATGTCCTCGAGGTCGAAGGTGCGGTCGACGACGGGGTCGAAGGATCCCGAACTCAGGCCCGCGTTGACGAACGCGACCGCGCGGCGCAGCCGCTCGGGGTCCGTGGTGATCTCGAAGAGCGTGTACGTGCTGCTGGTCAGCGCCGGGAAGGACTGGGCGTTGGGCAGCGGGGTGGGGCGCGGGTCGAGGGCGCCGTAGACCACCAGGAAGCCGCCCGGGGCGATCCCCTGGGCGAGGGTCTCCACGCCGGGTCCCGCGACGGGGTCGAAGGCCAGGCGGACGCCCTCGCCGCCGGTGATCTCCTTGATCCGGGCGGGCAGGTCCTCCTCGTCGGTGACGATCACGTGGGTCGCGCCCGCCTCCAGGAGGCGCTGCTTCTTGCCGGCGCCGCGCGTGGTGGCGATCGGGACCGCGCCGACGTGGCGGGCGATCTGGATGGCGGCGAGTCCGACACTGCTGGAGGCCGCGGTGATCAGGACATGGTCCCCGGGCCGCACCTGTCCGCTCTCGGCGAGGGGTCCGTAGGCGGTGATGTAGGCCATCCACACGGCCGCCGCCCGGACGGGGTCGACCTCCGCGGGGCGGGGCACGACCGCGGAGGCCGGGACGATGACGTGGTCGCCGTACGTGCCGTAGTCGGTCTGCAGGAACTGCGGTACGACCGCCACCGGGTCGCCCTCCGAGAGGCCGTCCACGCCCTCGCCGACCGCCTCGACCACACCGGCGGCCTCGTAGCCGAGCAGGGAGGGGTAGACCGGGGCGTAGAAGTAGGCGCCCTCGCGGAACATGATCTCGGCGCGGTTCAGGCCGATCGCGTCGACGCGGATCCGGGCCTCCCCCGCGCCGGGCGTGCCGACCTCGACATCGCGGAGGGTGAGGACCTCGGGTCCGCCGATCCGGTCGAACTGAACGAGTCTTGCCATGGCGCATCCGTCCTGGGGGCAGGGTTTTGGGAGGAGACGCGCCGGGTCGGCCCGGCGCCTTCTCCCACCCTGCCCCAAGCTTCGATGGCCGTCAAATTTTGAGCGCCATCGAAATAAGGTCACCGGCCGTCTCGGGCCGTGGTCGCTGCCGCCTCCCCGGCCGCGGCGGCCAGCACCGCGGAGAACAGCCCCGGGAACCGCAGCTCCAGTTCGTCGGTGCGCAGCGTGTTCATCTTCGTCGTCCCGACGTAGTACTGCCGGATCACACCGGCCTCGCGCAGCACGGCGAAGTGGTGGGTGAGCGTCGAGAGCGACACGGGCGCGACGAACGTCCCGCAGCTGAGGTCCTCCCCCGCGCGGGCCAGCTGCGCCACCACCATGCGGCGCACCGGGTCCACCAGCGCCTCCAGCACCTGCTGGAGCGAGACCTCCGACAGCTCGGGGTGCTCCACGGTGCGGGCGGCGGTACGGGGGCGGGCCACGGTGACTCCTCGGGGCGGCTTCTGGGCGGTCAAGTCATAGTACGACCGCCATCGAAACCCCATCCGCCGCCGAAATCCTCCGCCGGACCGCCCGGCACCCGCGGCCGTGCGGCGTGGCGGAGAAACGCGTTGCCCCGGCTCGTGACGGTCACTAAGGTCGGCCGGGTGACTGCCGGGTCGGCCATGGGCCACGCACGAGTGAGGTTCCCGGCCTCGGCGTGAGCCCGAGGCGGGCAAGAGGCCCGCCGTCATCTCCGCGTCCTCGCCCCGGCGCCCCTGTGCGGTGCCCGTCCCAGCGGATGTTCCGAGACCGGAGAGACCACACCGATGCCCCTTGCCCAGCCACACCCGCACACGTCCGAGCTGCCGCCTGCAGCCGTCCAGCTCAACCACACCGCCGTGTACGCCAGCGACCGGAACCTGTCCGCCGGGTTCCTCGCCGCGATCCTGGGCCTGGAGGTCGGCGCCCCGTTCGGCCCGTTCCTGCCCATGGACCTCGGCAACGGCGTGACGCTCGACTACTACGAGAAGCGCGACGAGCCGATCCAGTCGCAGCACTACGCCTTCCTCGTCCCCGAGGAGCGGTTCGACGGCATGATCGGTCGTCTGGAGACGGCCGGGGTGACGTACTACGCCGACCCGCACCACACCCGGCCCGGCCGGACCAACGGCCTGTTCGGCGGTCGCGGCGCCTACTTCGAGGACCCGGACGGCCACAACATGGAGATCATGACGCGGCCCTACGTCCGCCCGTAGACCCGGGGCCCCGGCTCGTGGAACGGGTGGGCCCGGGCCGTCGTACGACGGCCCGGGCCCACCCGGAGTGTCAGGCCGTGGCCCGCCGCTCGCGTGGGGGGGGGTCGAATTGAGCGGGGGGGTTGGGGGGGCCCCCCCAACCGGCGAG
>NZ_JBEYVI010000082.1:0-15690 GCF_040643955.1 Streptomyces sp. NPDC047061 | reverse complement strand
CTTCGGCTACCTCACCCCGGCCGAGACCAGGCAGCGGCATCAACACGCCCTCGCGACATAACCGACGAGTGTCCAAGATCACGGGGAAACTTCACCACCGCGAAGGCGGCGGTGTTGCGATCGGTGCCGACGTTCACCCAGCCGGTGTCCTGTCCCAGGTCGTAGACGCCGTACGGAATTGCAACCGGGGTATAGGGGTCCACGAAGTCGTGGTCCGGAGCCGTGATCGGCACACCCTTGGGGCGGTAGGTGCGGCCCGCGCGGGCGAAGTCGCCGATGGGCTCCTTCTTTTCTTCTCAACTGCGGCTCCCTTGTGGGCCGGCCGGCGTCCACCGGCCGGCTGCTGCCGACCGGTGCCTACCGGCCGATCTCGTCCCAGCCGACGAGCCTGTCCAGCAGCAGGGCCGCGCTGGAGAGGTAGTCGCCGTATCCGCCGCGGAAGAAGAGCAGCGGGGTCTTCAACGACTCGACGCCCAGGTCGTGGACCCGTCCCACGACCAGCAGGTGGTCGCCGATCTCGACGACCTGCTCCACCACGCAGTCCACCCAGGCGACGACCCCGTCCAGGACGGGACTGCCCAGCGGCGACACTGCCCAGGCCGTGTCCGTGAACCGCTCCCCCGCCGGCCCGGCCGCCAGCCGCCGGGAGATCCGCTCCTGGTCGCCCGCGAGCGCGTTGGCGCAGAAGCGGCCCGCGGCCCTGATCGTCCGCAGGGTCGTGGAGGAACGGTCGGCCAGGAAGGACACCAGGGGCGGGTCGAGGGACACGGAGGTGAAGGTGCCGACGATCATCCCGTGCGGCCGTTCCTCCGGGTCCGCGGTGGTGATCGCGACCACGCTGGTGGGGAAGTTCCCCAGCACGTCGCGGAATCGGCGGGCCTCGGTCACATCCACCTCCCGGGCACGGACCGCGCCGTCCCTCATATCAGGACCCGCATCGCCTCGGGCAGTTCGAGCCCCATCCCGGCCAGGGCGTTCGCGTGGTACGCCGAGCCGGGCACGTGGATCATGTGCTGGAGTCCGACGTGCGCGTCCCGCCAGTACCGCTGGATCGGGTTGCCGCGCCGGATCGCGTTGCCGCCGGACCGTGCGAAGATCTCGTCCAGCGCGGAGACGGCCCGCCAGGCGCACCGGACCTGGTTCCGCCGTACGTTCGACCGGTCCTCGACGGTGATCTCCTGGCCGGCCTCGGCCTTGTCGTACAGCCGGCTGATGCCGTCGATGAGCTGGACCCGGGAGGCGGCGATCTCGGCGGCGGCCTCGCCGGCCGCGTAGAGCACGTACGGGTCGTCGCGGACCTGGACGCCGGTCACGGCGACCCGGTCCTTCTGCTGGCCGAGGTGCACGGCGAGCGCGCCCTCGCAGATGCCGATGACGGCCGCGGTGATCCCGAGCGGGAACATCGAGGCGAAGGGCAGCCTGTACAGCGTGTCGGTGAGCCCGATCGCCTCGGCGGCGGCCCCGTCCTGGACAGCTTCCTGCCGTACGGTGCGGAACTCGGGGATGAACGCCTTGTCGACGACGACGTCCTTGCTGCCGGTGCCTGCGAGGCCGACGACGTCCCAGGTGCCGTCGATGATCTGGTAGTCCGAGCGGGGCAGCACCACGTGCATCACGGTGATCGGCCCCGCGGGCCTGCCCTTGCCGTCCCCGAGGAGCGCCCCGAGGAAGTCCCAGCGGCAGTGGTCGCTGCCGGAGGAGAACGGCCAGCGGCCGCTGAGGACATAGCCGCCGTCCACCGGGTCGGCGATGCCGTTGGGCATGTACGGGGAGGCGATCCAGGTGTCCGGGTCGGCGTCCCACACCTCGTGGGCGAGCCGCGGGTCCATCTGGGCCAGCTCCCACGGGTGGACCCCGACGACACCGCACACCCAGCCGGCGGCCCCGTCGTGCCGCGCGACCGCCATCACCGCTTCCGCGAAGTCCCGGGGATGAGAGCCGAAACCACCGAACTCCTTGGGCTGCAGCAGTCGTATGACTCCGGCGGAACGCAGCAGTTCGACGGTGCGGTCGCTCAGCTTGCCGAGTGACTCGTTCTCGTCGGCGAGTGCGGCCAGTTCCGGACCCGACTCCTCGATACGGCCGACCACTTCATGCGTCACTCCGCCCACCTCCTGGTGACTGGTCCATCGCCCGCGCGGCGTGGCGCCGGAGGCGGGATGCCTCAGTGTCAGGGCAGGGGTCGGGTGGCGGCCGGGCGCTTTCCGCTGACCGGGACTGGACCGTCTCAGCGGGTCACGCGGGGGCGCAAGGCGACGCTGGAGCGGGCCATGAGGGCGGCGAACCACACTCCGGCGCCGTAGGCGAGGTCGTCGAGGCGTCGGGCGACGCCGTAGCGCACCGGGTCGAGAGTGGCTTGATCACGCCGGTACTCCAGTGCGATGTCGGCCAGGGCGGCGACCGCGGCGGCGCGACGCACCCGGCCGGAGAGCGCACACCCGACGGCCGTCAACGGCCACCAGTGGCGAGTCAGCAGCGCGGAGGTCTGGGACAGGGTGGCGAGGGCTCCGTTGCCGGTGAGCCGCACGGCCAGCCGGTACGGGTGCTCCGTGCCGTCGAGCTTGCGGGCGATGCGTACGGTGACGGCGGCGAGGACGGCCGCGGCGGCCGGTGCCGACCAGCGCCGCCCGGCGAGCAGCGCGGCGGCGAACGCCGTGCTCCACGGTGCGAACACGACGGGTGCGACGGAGTCCGGGTGGCGTTCGGCGAGGGGCTGCGCCCCGGTGCCGTAGACGGCCTTGCGCCGCAGCCAGTCCCCCAGTCGCACCCGGTGTTCGTGGGCGGCCCGGACGGCGGGTTCGTAGCGCACCCGGCGCCCCGCCGCCACCAGCCGCCAGCACAGGTCGACGTCCTCCCCGACCCGCATGCCCGCGTCGAAGCCCGCCCCCAGCGCGTCGACCCGGGCCACCACGCAGGCCGAGGAGGCCCAGGAGACGGGGGTGCCGGGCCGTACCGGGGCCGGATGCGCGCCGAGGTCGAGTGAGGACCGGGAGTTCTCGTACCGTTCGATCCAGGTCCTGGCCGGGGTGGGCAGCCCGGTGATGCGGGGGACGGCCATCGCGACCCGGGGGTCGGCGAAGTGCCGGAGCAGGGTGGGGACCGTGTCCGGGTCCAGGACGATGTCGGAGTCGACGAAGACCACGTACGGAGTGGTGACCAGCCGCAGACCGGCGTTGCGCGCGGCGGCGGGCCCGGCGTTGACGGCGAGGGCTACCAGGCGCGCACCGTGCCGGGCTGCTGCCGCGGCCACGGCGGCCGGCTGCCGGGAGGCGTCGTCGACCACGATCACCGCGCGGCCCGGACCGATGCTCCGCAACAGGCGGTCCAGTTGACGCGGGCGGTCACGGACCGGCACGACCACCGTGTACCGGGGATCCGCGGGCGCCGGGAGCGAGCCGACGACGGGATGCGCCATGCCCGTCTCCAGCAGCCGGTCCGCGAGCAGCGACCCGGCCGCGTCCCGCACGACGAGCGCCCGCCCGGTCAGCAGCCGCCGCGCTCGCGGAGTCAGCTTGAGCAGCCGCGTCGGAAACCCGCCGAGCAGCGCCCGGCCACCGTCGACCACCTGTGTGTGCCGGTCCAACTCCACGACGAATCCGAGGGGAAGCGTCATCGGCGCACGCCCTTCGAAGCATTCGGGGTATTCGAGGCAGCGGACAGCGTCAACGGTGAACCGGCCCCGGGGTCGGTGAGACGGCCGTGGGTGTCGGGGGTCCAGGCGGTGATGCCGCGGAGCGTGGCGGAGACCATGGCGGCCAGCGTCCGGCGTCCTTCCTCGGCCGTGGCGCCGGACGGGTCGCCGAGCACGCCGGAGGCGGAGACCGCGCGGACGCCTCGGGCCGTCAACTCCGGCAGGAGGACGGGCAGCGGGCGGGTGTCGCCGGCGACGGCGGCGTCGAGGCGGACACGTTCGGGTTCCAGGTGCAGCAACAGGGAGGTCTCCGTGCGGCCGGCGTGCGCATCGCCGCCCGGCGCCTCGCAGCCGGCCCAGACGGCGTCGTGGCCCTCGGTGCGCAGCAGGGCGAGGGCGCCGTCGAGGGTGGCCGTGTTGCCGCCGTGGCCGTTGACGAACACGATCCGGCTCGCCCACAGGGACAGCGAGCGTGCCAGTTCCACGACGACCGCGCGCAGCGCCTCGTGCCCGATCGAGACGGTCCCGGGGAAGCCGGCGTGCTCGCCGCTCGCGCCGAAGGCCAGGGCCGGCGTCACCAGCGGTGGACCGTACGGTCCGGTGGCGAGGGCGTCGGCCGTGCGCCGGGCGACGGCGCGGGCGACGACGGTGTCGGTGTCGAGCGGCAGATGCGGACCGTGCTGCTCGGTGGACCCGACCGGGACCAGGACGAGCGCGCCGGAGGGCACGGCCGGCCACACGGCGTCGGCCAGGAGGGGCGGTACGGCGTCTCCTGGTACGGCGTCTCCTGGCATGCTCAGGCCGCCGTGGACTCGGCGCCGGCCGGGAGCGCCGAGGCGGCCGCCGGTACGTCCGCGCCGCCCAGCGTCAGCCGGAAGCCGGGCGGTATCGCCAGGTCGCCGGGGTCCAGTTCGTGCACGGAGGAGTGGCCGAGGCCGAGGACGGCCGAGTCCAGTCCGCCGCGCAGGATGTCCAGCACGTTCTCGACACCTGCCTGCCCGTTCGCCGCGAGGCCCCACAGGTAGGCGCGGCCGATCAGGACGGCACGGGCGCCGAGGGCGAGTGCCTTGGCCACGTCGCCGCCGCGGCGGACACCGCCGTCCAGCAGGACCTCGACCTGGTCGCCGACGGCTTCCGCGATCGCGGGCAGCAGCCGGATGGTGGCCGGGGTGGTGTCCAGGTTGTTTCCGCCGTGGTTGGACACGGACAGCGCCGAGACGCCGGCGTCGACCGCCCGCCTGGCGTCGTCCACGCGGGAGACGCCCTTGAGGAGGAAGGGGCCTCCCCACTCCTCCCGCAGCCACGCGAGGTCCTCCCAGGTGGGCGGCGGGGTCCGCATCCACTCGCCGTAGGCGCCGAAGAAGGTCGAGGCCGCGCCGCCGGGCGCGGTCAGGTTGGGGACGGTGAGGTCGGGGACGCGGCCCGACCTGGCGTACCGCCACAGCCAGCCGGGCCGGGGCAGGACGTCGGGGGCGAACCGCAGCACGGTCCTGAGGTCGAGCTTGTCCGGGATGGCGGGGCTGCCCCAGTCGCGGCCGTGCGAGAACGACCAGTCGAGGGTGACGATGAGCGCCCTGGCGCCGGCGGCCCTGGCCCGGTCCATGCGCTGCACCATGGTGTCGCGGGTGCCGCTCCAGTACAGCTGGAAGAAGAAGTCCGGCTGTGCGTCGGCCACTTCCTCGACCGGCTTGCTCGCGAACGAGCTGAGCCCCATGATCACCCCCCGGTTGGCGGCGGCCCGGGCCACGGCCACCTCCCCGTCCGGGTCGACGGCCTGTACCCCGGTCGGTGAGATGAGCACGGGGAGCGCGGTGGGCACGCCCAGTACCGTCGTGGACAGGTCGCGGTCCGCGTGGTGGCCCACGACGCGCGGCGCGAAGCCCAGTTCGGCGAAGGCCTCCGTGTTGGCGTCGATGGTGCGGCCGCGTTCCGAGCCCGCGACGAGCGCGCCGTAGACCGGGCCGGGCAGCCGCCGCTTCGCCCTGCGCCGGGCCTCGGCGACCGTCTCGAACCAGGGGTTCCTAGGCATGTGTCCGGCCCTTTCCGGTGGGTGTCGGGTCCAGCCCGGCCAGGGGGCTCTCGGCGCACTCGCTCACCGGAGGACGGCGGGTGAGCACCAGGTCCACGGGGCCCCGCGAGTGGTCGCCGGACGGCTTGGGCAGCCGGGCCGTGTCACGCTGGGCGAGCCGTTCCGCGCCGTACCCCTGCACGCACTCGGGGTCCGGTCCGTCCAGCGGGAGCCCGGTGAAGAACTTCGCGGCCATGCAGCCGCCCTTGCAGGTGTCGTAGAAGGCGCAGGACGCGCAGGCGCCGCCGTGCTGCGGGGTGCGCAGCCGTCGGAACAGCGCCGAGTCGCGCCAGACACCGGAAAAGCCGCCGGGCTCGCGGACGTTGCCGGCCAGGAACTCGTCGTGGATGGCGAACGGGCAGGCGTAGACGTCGCCGACCGGGTCGATCAGGCAGACGACGCGCCCGGCGCCGCACAGGTTGAGGCCCGGCAGTGCCTGGCCGTAGGCGGACAGGTGGAAGAAGGAGTCGCCGGTCAGCACGTTCTCGCCGTGCGCCAGCAGCCAGTCGTACAGCTCGCGTTGCTGGGCGGCCGTCGGGTGCAGGTCGTCCCAGACGTCGGCGCCGCGTCCGGAGGGGCGCAGCCGGGTCAGGCGCAGCTGGGCGCCGTAGCGGTCGGCGAGTGCCTTGAAGGCGTCCAGCTGCGGGATGTTGTGCCGGGTGCAGACCACGGAGATCTTGAAGTTCCGCATGCCGGCGGCGGCGAGGTTCTCCAGTGCCCTGACGGCCGTGGCGTACGAACCCGGGCCGCGCACCGCGTCGTTGACGTCGGCGGTGGCGCCGTCGAGCGAGATCTGGACGTCCACGTAGCCGTTGCGGGCAAGGCGCTCGGCGGCTTCGGGGGTGATCCGGACTCCGTTGGTGGAGAACTTCACGCCGACGTGATGGGCGGTGGCGTGGTCGAGGAGTTCCCAGAAGTCGGGGCGGACGGTGGGCTCGCCGCCGCCGATGTTGACGTAGAAGACCTGCATGGCCTCCAGCTCGTCGATGACGGCCCTGGCCTCGGCGGTGCTCAGCTCGCGCGGGTCGCGTCGGCCGGAGCTGGACAGGCAGTGGGCGCAGGCCAGGTTGCAGGCGTAGGTCAGTTCCCAGGTCAGGCAGATCGGCGCGGCGAGCCCCAGCTCGAACAGGTCGACCAGCCGGGACGGGGATGTGGCGGTCATGAGGTCCTCCCGACGACCATCGACGACTGCTCGAGTACGGCGAGGGCCCGGCCGTAGCGGGGCAGTTCGTGCTCCGTGAGACCCGCGGCCAGGCAGGCGGCGCGGGCCGTGGGTGCGTCCGCGAGCGCCTGGACGACGGCAAGGAGCCGCCGGTCTTTCAGGAACGACAGCCTGCGGGTGCCGAAGTGGTACAGCAGCGCGCCGAAGGGTTCCGGTCGCACCGAGACCTGCGGATGCAGGTCCCAGGCGCGGTCGAGGTCCATCGCGGTCATCCGGCGGCGCCTAGTAGACGCCGCACATGCCGTCGATGGAGACCTCCTCGATCAGCTCATCGGCTTCGATCAGCGACCCTTCGGACGGAGTCCCCTCGTCCTGGATCTCGCTGGCCGGGACGGGCGGGATGACATGCGTCTCGTTCATGCGACTCTCCTTGGGCATCGCTCAGATCGGACGTCCCGAGAATAATGACACCGAGTGCCGAAAGTGAAGACGCCGGAGGCGCAGAGCCGCGAAGAGGACACGGATGGCCAGCACTGCACCGCACGGGTACGTGACACCGCGTCACTCCTCGACACGGAGCGGACAACGGTGAGGCGTCCCGACGTCATCGTGGTCGGGGCCGGCGGCAGTGGCGCCGTACTCGCGGCACGGCTCGGCGAGGACGCCGACCGCACGGTGCTGCTGCTGGAGGCCGGCCCGGTACCGTCCCATCCGGCGGCGTTCGCACCGGAGTTGCTGGACGCCCGGCTCGTGCCCGGCGCACAGCCCGGACACCCCGCCCTCCAGCCGTACGCGGTCCGGCTCACCCCGGAGCGCCCGTACACGGTCGTACGGGGACGCGTTCTGGGCGGCTCGACGACCGTCAACGGCGGGTACTTCGTCCGGGCCAGGCGGGAGGACTTCGACCGCTGGTCCGCCGTAGGCGGCCCGGCCTGGTCGTACGACCGGATGCTGCCGTTCCTCCGTGCGCTGGAGACCGACCTCGACGAAGGCGGCGGCGAGTTGCACGGAGACCGCGGGCCGGTGCGCGTCCGCCGCACCGGCCTCGGCCATCCGGCCGCCGTCGCGTTCCGGGCGGCCGCCCGGCGGCTGGGCTTCCCCGCGGAACCCGACAAGAACGCCCAGGGCGCGCCGGGTTTCGGCCCGGTGCCGTGCAACGCGGTGGACGGGGTGCGTCTCAACACGGGCCTCGCCTGTCTACTGGGCGCGGCCGACCGGCCCAACCTCCGGGTGGAGGGGGACAGTACGGTCCTCCGGATCGTCGTCGAGCGGGGTCGCGCGACCGGCGTGGTGGTCGAGCGGCACGGGCGCCGCAGGACGGTGTCCGGCGGCCAGGTCGTGCTGTGCGCCGGGGCGTTGCGCTCCCCGCACCTGCTGCATCTGTCGGGGATCGGGCCGCGCCGCCTCCTGGAGTCACTCGGCATCCCCGTGGTCAGGGATGCACCGGCCGTCGGGGCGCGGTTCGGCGACCATCCGCAGGTGGTGCTGGAGTGGGTGCCCCGGCGTCCGCTGCCGGAGCCCGTCGGTTCCTGGCTCGGCGGCGCGCTGCACCTCTCGTCGTCCGACGGGACCCACCCGGGTGACCTGGAGATCCTGCAGTCCCTCGTCCCGCCGGCCGGCCTGACCGGCGGCAGGGTGTCCGTGCCCGGCGCTCCGCTCGCGTTCCTCGCCTCCGTCCAGACTCCGCGGCTGACGGGCCGGATGCGCACCAGGTCCGCCGCTCCCGCGACGCCCCCGGACTTCGACTACGGCTATCTGTCGACGCCGGCGGACCGGCGGCGGATGCGCGAAGTGGTCCGTGTCACCGCCGAGTTGGTCGGTACGACCGACTTCGCGGAGGTCTCCGCTGGACTCGCGGAGCCGGTGGCCGAGGTGCTGGGCGACGACCGGCATCTCGACGACTGGATTCGCGGGCACCTCGGCACGTCCCACCACACCTGCGGCACGGTACCGATGGGCCCCGCCGAGGATCCCCGGGCCGCCGTCGACGCCTACGGCGCGGTGCACGGTGTCGCCGGTCTGCGCGTCGCGGACACGTCCATCCTGCCGACGCCGCCGCTCAGGGGCCCGGCGGCCACCGCCGTCCTCATCGGTGAGGTCGTCGCCGACGCCCTGCGGCAAGGGCCGGCCTGACCGGGGCCCCGACGCCCTGCGGCGCGCGCCGGCCTGACCGGGGTCCCGCGCCGCCGGGCCGCGCGGCTACCCGCGAAGGTCCCGGTATCCGTCCGCGAGTTGCCGCACGGCCAGATCCAGCAGTTCGCCCAGGTCGGCGTCCTCGTCGGCCAGCCACTGCTCGTACGCCGTGACGCACGCAGCCAGGACGGTGCCGCCGATCAGCCGGGGCAGCAGGCCCGACGCGGGGTGTCCCAGCCGCCGGGCGGCGAACTCCGTGACGAGGTCACGCCACGACGCGTACCGCACGGCCGAGTCCGCCTGGAGCGTCGGCACGCGCAGGATGAGGGCCATGCGCTGCCGGTGCCAGGGCACCTCCGCCGGGTCGAACCGGTTGAACTCCACGACCGTCTCACGCAGCGCTTCCATCATCGGCCTGTCCGGGTCGGCCGCCGCCAGCAGGGCTTCGAGCCTGACCAGTTGGGCCTCGAAGTCACCCCACACGAGGTCGTTCTTGGAGGCGAAGTACCGGAAGAAGGTGCGCCGGCCGATGCCCGCCGCGGCGGCGATGTCGTCGACCGTGGTGTCGTCGAAGCCGCGTTCGGCGAACAGTTCGAAGCCCAGCCGTTCGAGCGCGCTCCGTGAGGTCACGCGGGGCCGTCCGGACCGGGTGGATCCCGCACAGACCGCCGTGTCACCCCGTGACGGCTCCATCCGCGCTTCCCCTTCTTCGCCACGAGCACTGGCGACGGCGAGCAGCCTGCGACCCGCGCCGTCGGCCGGCATCCTCGCATCAGCCCAGTGGGCGGCCGCGCGGGTGCGTCGGCATGGCTCCGTCGTCACCGAAAAGACTATGCGGTTGCTCCCGCCCCCGAACCCCTCGACGTCGTGGCCCGACCGCCCTTGGCGATCGGTGGCCACGCGGCAGCTGCCCCTGCTCCGGCGCGTGTGGAGGGGCCGTCCGGCCGGACGGCCCCTCCCCCGTTCTCAGCGGGTCGCGGCGGGCTCAGCGGTGTGCTGTTCCTCGGCCGCCGGCGCCGTCGGGGCGGTTATCCTCCGGCTCAGCTTCTCCCCCTCCACGTCGATGTCCGGCAGCAGCCGGGACAGCCACTTCGGGAGGTACCAGGCCTTGTGGCCGAGCAGGGCGAGGACGGCCGGCACGATCGCCATCCGGACGACGAAGGCGTCGAAGAGGACCGCGATCGCGAGCCCGAACCCGATCATCTTGATCATCGACTCGCCGGCGCCGATGAAGCCGGAGAACACCGCCATCATGATCAGCGCGGCGGCCACGACCACCCGGGCGCTGTGCCGGAACCCGGACACCACGGCATCCTTGGGCGCCTCGCCGTGGACGTACGCCTCGCGCATCCGGGAGACCAGGAACACCTCGTAGTCCATCGCCAGTCCGAAGACGATGCCCACCAGGAAGATCGGCATCATGCTCATGATCGGACCGGTGGACTCCACGCCCAGCAGCTCGGCGCCGTGGCCCTGCTGGAAGACCGCGACGACCGCGCCGAGGGCCGCGAGGACCGAGAGCAGGAACCCGAAGGCGGCCTTGAGCGGCACGAGCAGGGATCGGAACACCAGCAGCAGAAGGACGACAGCCAGGCCGACGACCACCACGAGGTAGGGGATCAGCGAGTCCTGCACCTTCTGCGCGACGTCGATGTCCAGCGCGGTCTTGCCGGTCACCTCGAAGGAGACCCCGGCGTCCTTCTCGATACCGGGCCGTTCGTCGCGAATGGTCTTGACCAGGTCCTTGGTCTTCTCGTCGGTCGGGCTGGTGGCCGGGGTGGCGGCGAACACCGCGGTGTTCCCGGCTTCGTTGAACCGGGCCTGGGATACCGAGACAACGCCCTCGGTGCCGGCGATGTCCTTCGAGACAGCCGCCACAGCCGCCGCGGCCGCCTTCGGGGCGCCGGCCCCCTTCGCGTCGACGACGATGGTCAGGGGGCCGTTGAAACCGGGACCGAAGCCGTCGGCAAGGGCGTCGTAGGCGCGCCGCTCGGTGGTGGAGGTGGGCTTGGCCTCGTCGCCGGGCATGCCGAGCTGGAGATCCATCACCGGTATCGCGCAGGCACCGAGACCCACGACGGAGAGCACGAGCACGGGCAGCGGGAACCGTACGACGGCCCTGGCCCAGCGGGAGCCGCCGTTCTCGGTCCTCGCCTGCTTACTGCGGTGGCGGCGGGAATTCCGGCGCGCGCCGCGCGCGAGTACCGCGTTCGGCCAGAAGCCGAGGATCGCCGGGACCAGGGTCAGGCAGATCAGCACCGACGCCAGCACAGCGCCGGCGGCGGCCAGGCCCATCTTGGTGAGCATCGGGATGCCGACCACCGAGAGACCGGCCAGGGCGATGACGACGGTGAGACCGGCGAAGACGACCGCGGAACCGGCCGTGCCGACGGCCAGGCCCGCAGCCTCTCTCGGCGCGTGGCCCTTGGCACGCTCCTCTCGGTAGCGGGAGACGACGAACAGGGCGTAGTCGATGCCGCAGGCCAGACCGAGCATGGTGGCGAGGGTCCCGGTGTTCTCCGACAGTCCGAAGGTCTCGGACAGGGCCATGATCCCGGTCATGCTGACGGCGACGCCGATGATCGCGGCGAGCAGCGGGAGACCGGCAGCGGCCAGCGAGCCGAAGGTGATCAGCAACACGACGGCGGCAATGGCGATGCCGACGGCCTCGGCGCTGCCGCCCGCAGCCGGCTTCGCCGCAAGGGCGTCGCCGCCGACCTCGATCCTGAGACCCGAGCCCCGGGCCTGTTCGACGGCCCGTTCCAGGTGGACTTTGCTCGCGTCGGTGAGGTCGTCGGCCTTCGCCTTGAAGGATACAGTCGCGTAGGCGGTCCTGCCGTCCGTGCTGACGGCCTTCGCCCGGAACGGGTCGACCACGGCGGCGACCTGGTTGCCGTCGCCGGCCTCGTCGACGAGCTTCTCGATCGCTCTCTTGTTGCCGGCGGCCGTGACCTTCTCGCCGCTCGGCGCGATGAAGACGATCCGGGCGCTCGCCCCGTCCGCGGCGGCGCCCGGGAAGCGCTTCTCCATCAGGTCGAACGCCTTCTGCGACTCGATCCCCGGCATGGTGAAGCCCTCATCGGCGGCCGCGGGCGCCTTGGCGGCGGCGAATCCGACGGCGCCCAGCACCGCCAACCACAGGACGGTGACGAACCATCGCCAGCGGAAGGCCGTGCGGCCCAGGTGGTAAAGGACAGTTGCCATGACGGGGGAAGCCTCCGCATCAGGGGTTCGGCAAGGGACGGAGGACCGGGGACCGCCCCTGCGTGAGGGAGCCCGCCCTGGTCGGGGCATGCTCGGGGAGGTGTCCGTCTCCGCTTCCCAGCCTTCCGCGAGCCGCCCGGCGCGGCGAGGGTGCGCTCTCCCGGATGCGAGGTGTAGCCCGCTACACCGCCGGGAGGATCGGCGGGCCCGCGCCAGGCCGCCCGGTGACGGACGGTGATCACGGTGATGGCGGCCGTCACGACGGCGAGGCGGGCGACGCCGGCGGTCCTGCGCGGTGCTCGGTGCCCACGGCCGGCGTGCATGCGGCCGCTCAGGACCGGGGCTGGTACGGCTGCTCGACGGCCGGGACCGGCGCCGGACTACACGCCGACTTGCGATGAGCCCGTCGGCGGCGCAAGGCGGTAGTGGTAGCTGGAGCCGGTGGTCGGGTGATCGGGTGATCGGCGGTCGCGGTGGCCGGGCAGGTCATGGGGTGTCCTGAGGCCCAAGGGCGGACAGGGGCTGGATCCAGAGGGCGGATGCGGGGCGGGGCCGGTTGCGGGGCCTGTTGCGGGGCCTGTTGCGGGGGTCGGGCCGAGCCTCGGGGTGCTCGGGCCACCGGGACGAGCCGGCCGGTCGGCGGGGTGGTTTCGGACATCTGGCGGATGGTGCCGCACAGGGGCCTGCACCGACCGTGGAGCACGTAAGGCACGACGCGCCGGCAGCCCGCCGGCAGCCGTACGCACCGCCCGAGGCCACGCCCGGCCAGGAAAGAGGGAGGTCCCATGCCGAACGACCTGACGCTCCTGTGCGCGCCCGGCGGTGACCCCACTCTGGATCCGCTCCTCGGCGACGCCCATCTCAGCGGGGACAGCATGCGCATGGCAGGCGCCGCGAGAGCAGTGCTCTCTCCCCGCGAGTCGGCCGTCCGGGCACCCTCGATCCGCTGCTCGGAAACCGCCGACGCCATGGGTCTCACGGCATCACCCGAGCCCATGCTGCGCGACCTCGACATAGGCAGATGGAGCGGTCACACCGCCGCCGAGATCGCCGCGACCGACCCCGACGGATTCACCGCCTGGCTCACCGACCCGGACGCCACCCCGCACGACGGAGAATCCCTGCGACAGCTGTGCCACCGGTCGGCCAACTGGCTCGGCAGCATGACACCGCACACCGACCACACGCTCGCCATCACCGAAGCGGCCGTCATCCGGGCTCTGCTCATCGACACACTCGCCATACCCGCACGCGCCTTCTGGCACCTCACCATCCCGCCCCTGTGCGCAGTCTTCCTCACCCGCCGGCACGGCCGCTGGGACGTCCAGTTCGGCAACCTCGCGCCCCACCAACCCCGGCGCCGGCTCCTCACCAGACGCACGACGACCGTCACCTCCGCCACTGCCTGACCAGCGCAAGCGAGACCAGGGACACGTGAGGTGCGTTGGCGTGGGTGCCCATCAGATGGCGGCGAGGTTGTTGAGCAGGTGGCCAAGTTCTGCCGGCGCCTGAATGTGGGCCAGGTGGCCCTGGCCGGGGAGTTCATGGACTCCGGCGTGAGCGACGTGCTGCCGCACGTTGTCGAACGACGTTCCGTAGGGGGCTGTTCGGCGGTTGCACTGGCCGATGATCAGGTCGACTTGATCTGCCTGTCGCGCCATCACATCCGGAGGCAGCGCTGCGTTGAGCGCGCCGAGTTCGGCGTACAGCGGTCCGCTCAAGCGACGCAAGATCGCCCAACCGTAATGATCGGCCCGAAGAGCCTCGACATGCGCAGCGGAGAAGCCGGAGATCTGCCGATTGACGATCTCGACGCAGCGATCCCAGTCCGCCGTCTCCGCTGCGGCCTTCAGGTCCGGCAGTGCATGGCGCCCGAATGGCCGCATCACCGGCTCGTAGGCGATCACCTGGGGAATCGGGCGATCGTTGGCGGTCAGCAAGGTGATCAAGCCGCCGTAGCTCCAGCCGAAGAGTGCCCTCGTGCTGTCGAACTCGTCGAGGACCACGCCGAGGTCCTCAACCTCTGCCCGCAGTGAGTACGAGTTGGTCAACGGCCCTGAGGAAGTACGTCCCCGGCGGTTGACGACTACTACCGAGGGCCAGGCGTGGATGGCGCCCGCAACACGGCGCCACGTATGCGCATCGCTCATCACGCCCGGGACGACGACGAGGCTCGGGGCATCCGGTTCGCCGTACACATCGACCGTGACCCAGCTGTCCCTGCCGACCGACAGCCTCTTCTGAATCGTTCGCTCCATAAATCTATTATGGAGCGAACGATCTACAATGCAAGCGTGACCGAACGCAGCCGTGGACGCCCCCGAGCCTTCGACCGCGACCGTGCGGTCCTTGACGCCGCTCGCCTCTTCTGGCGACGCGGCTACTCCGGCACCTCGACCCGCACCCTGACCGCGACCCTCGGGCTTTCCACCTCCAGCCTCTACGCCGCCTTCGGCAGCAAGGCCGGACTGTTCGAGGAAGCGGTGCGGACCTACGCCGAGCGTTACCGCGAGATCTACCAACAGGCTGTCGCCGAGAAGGACTTCCAGACGGTCATCGAACGCATCCTCACCGACTCGGTCCACGAGTTCACCCAGCCGAGCGACACGCATCCCGGATGTCTCATCAGCAGCGCCGTGATGACCGACAGCACGAGCACGCTCGATACCAGCGCCTACGTCGCCGAACTGCACAGCTCGAACGAGCAGGCCCTCCTCGTGCGCATCGAACGAGCGATCCAGGACGGGGAACTGGCCGCGGGCACCAACGCAACGGTCCTGACCGGGCTCATCCAATCCGTCTGGCACGGATTGTCAGTGCGGTCCAACATCGACACGGCTCGCGAGGACCTGCTCGCGACGGCACAACTTGCTCACCAGCTGATCTGCCGGCAACTCACGCCACCAACGTCCTGACTCGCAACAACTGGAGAAACGCGAGGCCTGCGCCAAGTGCGTGCAACTACCGAGCCATTGCCTCGCCATCGCACAGGCCCGCGCGTGGACAACCAGCGCACCACACCGCAGCCAGCCCGGATCCGAGAGGGAGACTCCGCAACTCCTGCAAGGGCGACACCGGCGCAAGGGATCCGGCCCTCTCGGGCCACCTGACAACTTACGGACTCGTACCGCACGCGGCTGATGACCATGTCGCCGCGCGGGCGGGATGCCGGCCCACGGCGCCGACGACGCCCCGGCGCGTTCAGCCGGTCGCCGCCGACGACTTCGCGCACACCTCGCTCACCACGCGGGCCCTCCATGCCCGCCGTAAGCCTCCGAGTCCTTCCGTGCGCCGCAGGGCCGCCTGCGGCGCACGGGCACCTGTCTCACATCCCCTCTGCCTGCCGCCCCTCAAGCAGTTCCCGCCTGGCGGCAAACGCCTTCGCCAGCACCTTGGTCCGGTACGGATTCGCGGCGTCCAGGGCCGACGCCACCGCCACCGCCTCGTCCAACAGCGCCAACCGCCGCCCGGGCAGCTCCCGCACCAGCGACG
>NZ_JBEYVI010000081.1:0-16347 GCF_040643955.1 Streptomyces sp. NPDC047061 | reverse complement strand
AGGACCCTCGACAAGTCCCATCGTTGCAGGTCAGCAGCACTCTCCGCTTATTTGATCAAGACCCGGACAACCCCACTCGCGAAAGCGCGAGGCTAGCAGCCCCACCACCGAATCCGGGACCGCCTGAGCTCACGGTGACCGTGCAGGACGCAGCCCCGGAAGCGACGAGCTGCGAATTCTACGCGTCACAGCCCAAACACAGCGGCTCCCGAATGACGGGTACCGGAGGCATCAGTACGTGCTCAGGTGGTCCCGTGGCCTGCACCAGCGAGGTGGACCTCGAGTACTACAGCAACACTTCGAGCATGTGGTACACAACCGGAACCGCGCGTCAGGCCCTGTGCGCGCCACCTCTGCGGTCGTCCACCGCAGCGGCAACCTGCGTGAACCACACCGGTGACCCAAACCGTGCCTTCCGCACCACAACGTACGGGACCTTCGTGTCCTCGATCGGCACCCCCGCCAGCGGCGTCGTATACAGCGACCTTCTGTACGTCCCCTGCACCTAGTGGGAAATTGGAGGGTCTGGTGGTCATCGGTCTACTCCCGGCGCCGGGCCCTCCACTCGCCGTCGAGAGGAATTACCGTGACCTCGGACCACGACATGCTGTGGCATCGGTGCACATATCTGGGCCGTGTCCTGCTTCCGCTGGTGGACCAAGAGCCGTGGCGGCAAGCTCGCCGCCACGAGAACCTGCAGGCCTGGGGTATCGACACGGCAGCAGGCGAGCGGCTGATCGAGACCTTCGCAGCCCTCGCGGCCCATGCCGTAGCGGTCGACTCTTCCCTGTCCGCTGCCAAACTAGATGCCGTGTCCCTCAACGTCGTGGCCGATGCGGCGACCGGCAAGCGCGACTACGAACTGCTGGCCGGACTCCCGGACACCTTCACCGACGACCATGTCGAACACGCCGTCAACGTCTTCCGCCTACACGTCTACAAGGGCGGAGAGTACGGTCACCGGCTCACCCGGCTGAGCACGGAACTGCGCCACGCGCTGCTCGTCCTCGCCGAACGCGCACCGATACGGACCCCCACGTGCGGGGACGTCTTCCGCCGGGCAGCCGAGACCGGCTTGCCGCAGTGACGATGCCGCAGGGGCTGTCAGGGGATCTCGGCTTCGGCCTGCCGCTCGGCTACGACGGACCGGCTCTGGCAGTCCTCGCACACGTGCGGGTGCGACTGACGCCAGTCATGCACGACCGATGCCCAGCGGTCGACGTGTGAACTTGTTCCCGCAGCCCGCGCACACGGGGCGCCGGGCTTCCCGTTCCACACGCTGTCGCTCCTCTTCCCGAGCCGCTTAGAAGCTGTGCCAGAACCGGTGATCCGTGACGCTGCGTGACGGGCGCCCATAGTGCCGGGCCGTCGCCAGCCGCCTACGGGGCGTTTTCTGGACACCATCCTCTACGTGAACCGGATCGGGGCCCCTGAAGCTACCTCTGCTCGCCTACCCGAAGCGGCTGCCGACGTGGTAGGTTATAGGTCGACCACTAACGTAGGAGTGAAGATGACAGTCACGGAAGACGACGCCGCCCGCCGGGCCGCTGCCCAGCACGCCCTGGCCGAGCACCTGCGCCTTACCGCCGCGGGACGCGTCGAGGAATGGGTGGAACTTTTCGCCCCGGACGCGGTGCTGGAGTTCCCGTACGCGCCGGCCGGTGTGCCCCAGCGGGTGACGGGGCGAGACGCGCTGGTCGCGCACATGAGCAACTTTCCCGGGACCTTCGACGTGGAGTTCGTCGACCTGGTCTTCCACGACACGGTCGATCCGCGTCTGGTGATCGCCGAGTTCCGCTCGAAGGGCACGGCTCTGCCGACCGGCAAGCCGTACGAGCAGGTGTGCATCTCCGTCGTGCGGACCGATGACGACGGGCGTATCACCCACTACCTGGACTACTGGAACCCGCTGGTGGCGATCGAGGCGCTCACGCCCGACGACGTGCCGTCCGACTCCGACCTCAGCGTGACTTTTGGGGGCTGAGGGGAGCCGTGTTTGACTGACGCCCATGCCTGCCGCCGGTACCAGCACGAAGAGCGACGAACGACGCCGGGCCATCATGGCCGCCGCGGTCGACTGCTTCGCGCAAAAAGGTTTCTACGGCACGACGACGCACGAGATCGCAGCGTGGGTCGGCGTCTCTCAGCCGTACCTCTACCGCCTGTACCCGAACAAGGAAGCGCTGTTCGCGGCGGCGGTCGACCACGTGTCGGTCGTCATGGCCGACACGCTGGTCGCTCACTCGCCGGCGTCGGGCGGGGCCGGCCTCTCGCCCGACGTGGCGTTGGATGCCGCACGCGGCGCCTACGCCGCGCTCGTCGCGGACCGGAACATCCTGCGTTTCTTGATGCATGCGAACTGTGCCGTCGGCGAGCCGCTGGTGGCACAGGCCGTGCGCCGGTGCTACGCCAAGCAGGTTGACACCGTCCGGCAGCTGCTGGGCGACGACGAGGCCGTGAGGCGCTGGTTCGGCGCCGGAATGCTCGACAACGTGGTCGCCGTGCTGGGGCTGGCCGACATCGATGAACCGTGGGCGCATGTCCTTACCGCTCGATGACCCGCCACCCGGGGTACGCCCGCGCCGATTGACTCGGCGGTTGCAGGAGTGGGGCGGCAGCCTGCCGGCCGCGCGAGTGCCGTGCCCGGGTCGCGCCACGCTGCTGCCAGCGAGGGAAAGGTAATCCGAGGTCAGCGCAAGGTGGTGGGGGCCAGCCGGATCGTCTGTGGCTGCTGCATCCGGATGCGTATGGGCTTGGGCTTGCCGGCCACTTTCACCGGCTCGACAGGGTGCGGTGACGTGCGCGGTGGTCGGGGAGGGCGGGTGAGGCGGCGGACCATGAGGGTGATGAAGGTCCACGTGATGTGGGCCTCGCTGTGGGAGATGAGCCGCTCGTAGTCGCGCACGTTTCTCCTGGCTCTCATGATCCATGAGATCGCCCGCTCGACTCGCCACCTCTTCGCCAGGACGGCGAATCCGTCCTGGTCCTTGCGGCGGGGCACGGTCTTCAGGGTGATCCCGAGGAAGGTGTGGGACCAGTCGATAAGGGTTCCGCCGTAGGCGGAGTCTGCCCAGGCGGCGGTGAGTTCGGGGTGGGTCAGGCGAAGCCGGAACAACTGGTCGCGCGCGGGGATGCTGTCGTGCGGGGAGGCGGGGGTCACCATGACGGCGATCGGCATGCCCCGCATGTCCACGGCCAGGTGCCGCTTCCTGCCGTTGATCAGCTTCCCGCCGTCGAAACCGCGGGTGTCCTGGCCCACTGTTTCAGCGCCCTTGACGGACTGGGAGTCCAGGATCACCGCGACGGTGCGGGCATTGAGGCCGTCATGAAGGCGGACCAGTTCGTGCAGTTCGGCATGGATGCGGGCCAGGTCCCCGCTTGCCCGCCACCTCTGAAAGAACCCATAAACAGTGCGCCAGGGGATCCCGAAGTCGACGGGAACGGCCCTCCACTTGCACCCATTGTCGTTGACGTAGCGGATGGCATCGACCACGTTGCGGCGCGGGTGCTTCTCCGGGCGTCCGCCCGTGGGCAACGTGCAGGCCGGGACAGGCAGCAGTGGTTCGAGGACGGCCCATTCGGCGTCTGAGGTGTCACTGGGGTAGCGCCGCTCGCGCATGGTCGGCGGCCGGGTCTCATTGATGGTGTTCATCAGCGTTCCATGCGGGTGAGGACTTCCAGGGTGGCCTTGACGCCGCCGAGCTGGTCCAGGACCAGGCGGATCCATTCGTCGTCGGGGGCCTTCCTGGCGTGCGGGGCGATGATCCCGGTGATGAAGTTGGTGACCCGGTGCAGTTCCGCCTGGAAGATCGCCCGCTCGTAGGAGATCCAGACCTCGCTCTCCTCGGACATCTGAAAACCGTCCCGTCTGCTGTAGGTCACCGGCGGAAGGCCTTCCTTGACCGCGACCTTCCGAAGGAACCTCAGGCCCGCCCAGACCTGCGACGGCGTGCGCTTGGTCGCCCGGCACAACTGGGGAAGCGTCAAACCCGCTGGCCGTGCCTCCTGCAGAGCCTTGCGTACCGCCTGGCCGTGGACGTGGGCGGGCAGCCCCGCCCCCATGACTACTGGCCTCGCAGCAGCTGGGCGAGCTGTTCGTCGAGATCGACCTGCCCGGTCGCGGCCGCAGTCTCGATCCAGTCAGCGGTCGCGCGGATCTTCTCCAAGTGGTTTTCCAACAACTTCGTCTGGGTGGCGGTGAACTCATGCCCTCGCAGCTTCGGGACCAGCCGGGCAGCCCCGGCGATGAACCCCTGACAGACGGCGATCAGGTCGGAGAACTCCATCGACTTCCGCCAGCTGTGGACGATGCGGGCCGGGTCGTCGAACCGGTCGCCGTCCTCGTCGGTGCCGAAGGTGTTGTCGTAGTCCTCCTCGAACTCGTCATCTTCGAGTTCGGCCTGCTCGAACTGGGCCTCGTTCACGTTCTCCCGGGCCTCGGGGTCGCGCATGGCCTTGAACGCCACCTCCGGCCGGCGCAGGAAGTCGGTGGCCACCTGCGCCGCCACCACCTCGTCATCACGCGCCAACTCCCGGATCGCCTCGACCTTCTCCTGGACGGTGACCGGGACCAGGACCTCCTCGGTCTTCCAGCCCACTAACTTCTTCGCCACCTCCGCACTCCACCGGCGCCGGCCGGTGCGTTCGCTCAACGGCGGGTTCCCGATCAGCTCGAACCGGTCCGGTACGGAGGCCAGGATCCGGTGGACCTCCCAGGAGACCCCCGTCTGCCGGTGCTCGACGGGCCATTGCGCGGCCACCCACCGGTGCGTCCGGACCGTGTAGAAGGACAGCCCGATCTCGTCTGCGAACAGCCGCAGCGATTCCTCCACACCCTGGTCACCCTCGTCGAGCGGCAGGTGACCGCCGTGCCCGCGAAGCGGTTCCAGCTCCAGAGCGGCGTCCCCGAGGCCGAACTGGCAGCGGGTGTCCTCCTCCACCATGTCCAGAGACTCGGCCACCAGCTCGTCGTAACGGCTCCGTGTGACCTTCCCGACCATCTCCACCTTTGGGGCCATGGCGCACCACCCGGCGCGGGCCGAAGCGTCGGCGTCCTGCGTCGGCTGCGGAACACCGGCCCGGCGATGCGCCCAGAGTCCACCCCGCACCACCAACATCACCAGATTCCGAGCCAACATGGCCAATTCTGGCCCCTATAGCGACCCATGGCGCCCTGCAGCACCCGCCGGTCCACCAGTCACGGAGCGTCACAGATCACCGGTTCTGACACAGCTTCTCACCGGGTGGAGACGGCGTCAGCCCGCCTGCGCGGCGGCATCGGTGGCTTCCGGCGCCGGCGCCGGGGCGGTGGCGGGCGTGGGGGCCGGCCGGGACTGCTTCTTGAGGCCGAGTCCGATGAAGGCACCGCCGAGCGTCCCCGTGGCCGCGGCCCACCCTGCCGTCCGCAGCCCGCCGACCAGCGCATGCGGGCCGGGGTGGTGGCCGGCGTGCGCGTTGGCCACCGCGACCAGGGCCGCGAGGCCGAGGGCGCCGCCGATCTGACGGCACGTGGAGGCGAGCGCCGAGGCGACCCCCTGCTGGGCCGGTTCGGCCCCCGAGGACGCCACCGCGACGAAGAGCGACGGGAAGGCGAAGCCGCCGCCGGCGCCCCAGATCGCGATCCCCGGCAGCAGTGCCCAGTAGGAGCCGTGCGTGGACAGCCGGCGATGATCGCGGCCAGTCCGACGGCGGTACCGGCGGTGCCGAGGAAGAGCGTCGTGCGGACCCCCAGCAGGCCCAGCACCCGGGCGTTGAGCTTCATCGCCACCGCCATGCAGATCACGGTCGGCGGCAGGAAGGCGATGCCGGCGGCGAACGGGCTGTAGTCCAGCACGGACTGCAGGTAGGTGGTGAGCAGGTAGTACGTACCGCCCAGAGATGCCTGGAAGACGATCAGCGCCAGCATGGGGACGTTCAGGCCCCGCAGGCGGAACAGCTTCAGGGGCACCAGGGGGTCGGCGGAGCGCTTCTCGATCAGGACGAACAGCGCCAGCAGCAGCGCGCCGACCATCAGGGCGCCGGCCATCAGGGCGCCGAGGCCCTCCAGCGAGCCCCAGCCCTTGTCCGGGCCGCTGACCAAGCCGAACACCAGCAGTGTCGAACCGATGGTGGCGACTGCGGCGCCGACGGCGCCGAAGCTGCGGCCGGTGCCGAGCGGGCGGCCGGGCGGCAGGATCCGGGTCTTGCACGAGGCCGGCCGACCAGCCTGTCACCACCGACCACACCCGCAGCCGCGCTCCTGGCCCGCCTCACTCCCCCACGCCACCCCTGACCGGCACAGACCCGCTCCGCCTGATCCACCCCGCCACAGAAAACCCTCCGCCGACCACCGGATTCCAAAACGGCCGCCGGACTCACACTCCAGACGGCTCTCCGGCTCCTGAACCCCCATGGAAACCCCGGCTCGGACCAGTACGGCACGACGACCAGGAACCCCGCAGCGATCACCGGACCAGCAGCTCGACGCACCACTCATGCAGTGAACCTCCGCGGATTCGCCAGAGCAGACGGCTGCGCCCGCCACGCTGCCGGCCGGTGACGGGTTCCGGCAGCACCTGATCGCCGGCGCCCGCCTGATCGCCGGCGCCCGGGGACATGACAGACATGCCACTGCACCGACGGGAAACCCGGGACCATTCCCGCACGGCCACCGGCCAACCGCCCGGACAGCCAGACCGAACACGACCCCGAGCCTCGCCGAGCACGCCCGAACGCGGCCGCTGCCCCGGCTCCGGATCCCCGCCGGAAGAGGCGGGACACCGGACCAGCCCCCCCTGAAGACCGCTGCTCCGCCACAGGCAGCGGCCACGCCTGCCCCGCGGGGCCCTCTTTGAGAAATGACACCGATGAATGCGATGCGCGGGAGCTGTTGGACTCGGAAAACGAGCCGGGGCACAGTAGGCACGTTCACCCCCCCCGAACGGCACAAAAACCCACTGCCACCTGCGGAGACCCCCATGAACCACGTCGCGGACCCCGAGCGGTACAACGGCACGATGCGCTACCGGCGCACCGGGCGCTCGGGCCTCGACCTGCCCGTCCTGTCCCTGGGCTACTGGCACAACTTCGGCGACGACCGCTCCTTCGAGAGCCAGCGGGACATCGCCCTGCGCGCCTTCGACCTCGGAATCACCCACCACGACCTGGCCAACAACTACGGCCCGCCCTACGGCTCCGCAGAACTCACCTTCGGGCGGCTGCTCAGGCAGGACCTCGCACCGTACCGGGACGAACTGGTCGTCTCCACGAAGGCCGGCTGGGACATGTGGCCCGGCCCCTACGGCCAGGGCGGCGGCTCCCGCAAGTACCTGCTGGCCTCCCTCGACCAGTCCCTGGGGCGCACGGGCCTCGACTACGTCGACATCTTCTACTCCCACCGCCTCGACACCGGCACCCCCCTGGAGGAGACGATGGGCGCGCTGGATACCGCCGTCCGCCAGGGCAAGGCCCTGTACGCCGGGATCTCCTCCTACGACGCCGAGCGCACCCGGCAGGCCGCCGCGATCCTGCGGGACCTGGGCACCCCCCTGCTCATCCACCAGCCGTCGTACAGCATGGTCAACCGCTGGATCGAGACCGACGGACTGCTCGACGCGGCACAGGAGGAGGGCTTCGGCGTCATCGGGTTCACCGCGCTCGCGCAGGGCCTGCTCACCGGACGCTACCTCGACGGCATCCCCGAGGACTCCCGGGCCGCGGCCGGCACGTCCTTCGACAGGAACTGGCTGTCCGGCGACATGATCAGCCGGCTCCGCGCGCTCGACGCCCTCGCCCGGCGCCGCGGGCAGACCCTCGCACAGATGGCACTCGCCTGGGCCCTGCGTGACCGGCGCATCACCTCACTGGTCATCGGCGCCTCCCGCACCGAGCAGCTCGAACAGAACGTCGCCGCCCTGCAGAACCTGGAATTCACCGCCGAGGAACTGGCCGACATCGACACCCACACCGTCGACGGCGGCGTCGACGGCGGCGGCGTCGACCTGTGGCACGACGCCCGCACCGGACAGATGAACTAAAACCACACACACGCACACGCGCGCCGGCCGGCGGCCTGCGCAACGGCCGGCACGACCCCGGCTCCGGCGGCCGACACCGCCCCGCCCGCTCCTGCCGAGAACCGGCCGCCGGGCCGCCGGGCCGCCGGGCCGCCGGCAGGAACGTGCCATCCGGGAACAGGGGGCGAGCCGCCCCGGCCTCCCGGCGGCAAGACCGGGCCCCGCCGGCGCACGGCCGGGCGAAAAGCAGACGGGCGGCCACGGTCCCGCGACCCGTCCCGCACCCTGTGCTCTCCCCCCTCCCCGGCTCGGCCTCCCCGGCCGGCGCCGTGCGGCGAGCGGGGAGGTCCCGGCTGCGGCCCCGGCGGGCGGGCCGCGCCGTTCGCCGGGGCCGCCCGCCCGCCGCCGGCCGGCGAGGGCACCGCCCGCCGACCGGCTGAGACCACGCCGCCAACCGGCGGGTTCCGCGTGCCGGCCGCCCAAGGACCCGCTCCCGCACGGGTAGGCCCCGACGGAGGCATGCGACGAGCGGAGCACACATGATCCGGGTCCTGGTGGTCGACGACGAAGCCCTGATCCGCACGGGTTTCACACACATCCTCCAAGCCGCCGACGACATCGACGTCGTCGCCGCGGTACCCGGCGGCCAGGCCGTCCGGGCGGTGCGGGAACTGTGCCCCGACGTCGTCCTGCTCGACATCCGCATGCCCGACGTGGACGGGCTGACAATCCTCGCCGAACTGCGCCGCATGCCGAAGGCCCCGGTCACCGCCATGCTCACCACCTTCGACACCGACGAGTACGTGACGAGAGCCCTGCGCTCGGGCGCCGCGGGATTCCTCCTCAAGGACACCGACCCCGAACAGCTCCCCTACCTCGTACGCAGCCTGGCCGGGGAAGGGACCGTGCTCTCCTCCAAGGTCACCCGGCGGGTGGTCGGCGGCTACCTCGACAACAGCGTCCGCGACCTGACCGCCGGCCGCCTCACCGCCCGCCTCACCGAACGCGAACGCCACGTACTGGTCCTCATGGCCGAAGGACTCGCCAACAACGAGATCGGCGAACGCCTGCACCTGAGCACCGGCACCATCAAAGGACACGTCACCAGCGTCCTCGCCAAACTGCAGGTGAGCAGCCGCGTCCAGGCAGCCCTGATCGCCGAGCGCGCGGGACTGCTCACCCGCCCCCGGGACGAGAACCCCCGATGAGCCGGCGACAGCCGCGGGCTGTGCTGATGGACATCGCTCTGGTCGCGGTCGCACTGGCGGACGCATGGGCCCACACCGACCTCGAGGACCGGCCGACCACCGCCTGCGCACTGCTCGGCGCCCTCGCCCTCGTCCTGCGCCACCGCCTGCCCCTGACCACCTTCGCCCTCACCCTCCCCACCGGCCTGGTCACCGACGCCGTGGTCGCCCCCACGGCCGCGCTGTACACCCTGTCCTCCCTCAACCGCCACCGCCTCCTGCTCGGCGGATGCGCACTCCTCTACGCCATCATCGACTTCCTGCCCTGGCCCTGGTCCTCCCTCGACGCCACCGAACTCTCACAGACCAACAGCCTCTTCCACCTCAGCTACACACTCGCCACCGCCGCCGCCCCCGTCTTCCTCGGCCAGCTCGTCCAGGCCCGCCGCGAACTCTCCCTGCGCCTGGCCGACATCTCCCGCGCCCGCAGACAAGAACGCCTGCTCACCGCCCAGAGCGTGCTCGCCAAAGAACGCGCCCAGCTCGCCCGGGAAATACACGACGTCGTCTCCCACCAGGTCAGCCTCATCGCCGTACAAGCCGGAGCACTCCAAGTCGCCGGCCCCGACACCGAGACCAGACAGGCCGCAGCCACCATCCGCCGCCTGAGCGTGCAGACCCTCGAAGAACTCCGCCACATGGTCGGCGTCCTACGCGCCTCCGGCAGCAGACCCACCGAACTCACCCCCCAGCCCTCCCTCGCCGACCTCACACACCTCCTGGAAGCCGGCGGCATCGAAACCACACTCCACACCGACGTACCCGAAGAACTCCCCCCCACCACACAACGCGCCGTCTACCGCACCATCCAGGAAGCACTCACCAACATCCGCAAACACGCCCCCGGCGCCACCGCCACCATCCACATCCACCTCACCCAAGGCATCCTCCACACCACCATCACCAACACCGCCCCCACCCGAAACCCCCTCACCCTCCCCAGCGCCCACCACGGCCTCGCAGGCCTCACCCAACGAGCCGAACTCCTCGGCGGCACCATCACCACCGGCCCCACACCACAAGGCGGCTACCAACTCCAACTCAAACTCCCCCACCACCCCAACCCACCAACCCCACCACCATGACCACCACCCGCCCGTTCACAGACCGCGCGCCGCGGACGGGGCCCCCGCCCACCAGACCACGGTCCGCTCCGGAAACCGCCCAGGCACAGCGCAACCGGTACCCGATGCCCGGCTCCGGCCGAGCCCGGCCCCAGAAGCGGGCCAACCAGCCGCAGGAACGGGCCAGCCGGCCGGCGAGCTGGTTCCTGACACCTGCCGGACGGCACCGCAGCAGGACCCGCACCCACCACAGAGCACATAAGCCACGACGCGCCAGCAGCCATCCGCACTCTGGACCCACTCCCCGGCAACCCCCACCTGAGCCAGGACAGCATCCACACGGCAGACACTGCGAGACCAGCCCCCGTTACCTTTTTCGTGGCTCCGCAACGGGGCCTCCGGCCTTCGGGTCCGGCATGACTTCCCCCTCCTGTTTTTGATGATCCGGGGGTGGTGTCACCGGGTCCGGAGGCATCGACGGACCGCTGATGAGGGGCTTGAGCACCGGCTTCACCCGATCCGGAAGAGCTCTCCGTAACGTGGATGTGGCAGCTCGGCGCCCCTGGCAATGCCGGACGAAAGCGTGATGGAGAGGCCTGCATGTGATCGACACCGGCGACATCGACGTCTTCCTCGACCGTGTCCGATCCGACCGCCGTGCGGCTGAAGGCCAGCCACACGCTGACCGTGACCGAGACGGCGCTCGTCTTCCTCGAGGACGCCCGCCGCCGCGGCGATGTGTGCGAGCCGCTGGACTGGATCCCCGAGGTCCACCACCCGATCGGGAGCAGCGAGGCCGTCATCCCCGACGCGCTCCTGTACTATCGGCGCGGCCCCGCCGACGGCGACAGCGGGTCGACGCTGCGGACGTTCGTGGAGGTCGACCGGGCCACCTGGGCCCCGAGCGTCTCGCCGCCAAGCTGACCGCGTACGAGCGCCTCCACCGCTACGTTCCCGCGGTCCCCGGACGCCGGCCGACCCTCCAGGAACCGGCGGTTGAGGAGTGGCGGCGGCGCTACCCGCTCTTCCCCCGCGTCCTGTTCGTCCTGGACGGCACCGGACCCGCCGGCGTCGACAACCGGATCAGCGCCCTGCGCGCCGGAGCCCGGCTGCCGGCGCCCTCCCGCTTCCTGCACGACGCCCCGTCCTCGCCGCGCCGCTGGCCGACCTGCTCCACCGCGGCCCCTCCGCACCTGTGTGGCGCCCCGTCCACGACCCCGACCGGCGAGTCCCCTGGACCGGCTCCGGGTATCGCCAGACCTGACGTGCGGCCGCGAGGCGTCGGCTGTGCGCTGACCAGGTCGCGTGCTTGTCGCTCAAGTGACACGGTCCCGCCCGAGATCTCCAATTCCAGCACGGATAGTTCGCCAGTACCGCACTATCGGAAGACGGCGGATGCCGGGCTGAGCGCGGGCTCCCATCGGCGACGGATGAGGGAGCGCCCCGCAGTGGTCCAGCGCGGCCGCCATGGGCGTTGCCGACGGCAGCACACATAGGGGGTTCTCATCATGAGCGACGACGACCGGCAACAGAATCCTCCCGCCAACAACGGTCTCGTGATCAACGGCGGCACACACCAGGTGGCCAACATCCCAGCTGGCGGTGCCCCCGCCCGACCGGCTCGCCGGCCTCCTGGACAGGGCGCCAACCGCCATGGCCAAGGCCGTCGTCGCCCTAGTCGCCGTTCATGCCCTCAAACCGACGGAGATCCGCCGCCTACTGCTAGCGGATCTCGATCGTTCTGCCGGGCGCCTGACGATCCACCGCCGCTACGACAGGCGCATCGTTTATCTCGACGAGCTGAGCATGAAACTCCTCACGGAGTGACTTCGTGAACGGTCCGAGCGCTGGGCTCGCAGCATCAACCCGCACCTGTTCGTGACACAGCAGACAGCTTTCGATCTAGACGGTCCGCAGATCGCCAAGTATGGACTTCAGCCGATCTTCACCGAACTCGGCCTCCAGCCGCAGAAACTCAGGATTGACAGACTCCTCGACGAGGCGCACGAGACCGCCGACCCCGTCCACCTGATGCGCGTCTTCGGAATTGCCGACACCACCGCCATGAGATACGTCCAGGCAGCCCACCCGCACCGCTTCGCCAAGGACCCCACCCGAGCATGAATCCCGTTCTGCGGGTTACCGGTGTTCGATCCACCAGACCAAGGCAGTGACCGCGAACCCGCCCAGGGCGGCGGCCACACCTTGGATAAAACTGAAGACGGCAGCCCGGATCAGCCGATGAGCTGTCGGCTTACGTTCGAGTGCAGGCATGGCATCCTCCCCTTGGCGAGAGGCCCGAAACTGTCGCGGGCCCACAAAGGGAAAACCCCGGCCGGGGAGGACCCAGACGAGGTTGCTTGCCGCCGCACGATGGACCTGAGAGTCCTCACCGCGTGGCCTGTAATCCTATAACGCCTGAGTAGCACTCAGTGTTCCCGCTCGGTGGCAGGCTGTTCCGCACCACCACGAACCCGCTGGTCCCGGCCCTCTCCGAAGGCTGGGGGCCAGCGGGTTCCCGGTCAAACGCCTCCGAGAATCTACGAACCCGTCGCCTTGCCGCAGAGTCGAATTCGACTGGATGCTGCTCCTGAAGTGGATCAGGCCAGCCGAGTCGATCGAGGTGCGTTTCGGCACCTCCCGGGCCGGGGCCGTCGACGTCGCGCTGTACACCGCGGCGTCCGTCGACGCGCTCGCCGCGCGGGCCGACGTCGGCTGAGGGCAGCTGCGTTCAGTCGAGAAAGGCCGCCGCTCCCCGCTCGCGGCGCTGGCGAAGCAGGCCGCCGTGGCGTGACGCCGACGCACGCCGTTCGTTGAACGGGTCCGCGGAGCAAGGGACAAGCCTCCGGGGCCGGTTGAGCCCCGGAGGGTTCATCGTCCCTGTGCCCCGCCGTGGAAGGGCCGGCCGCTGCAGGCGCGGGCGTGAGCGCTCGTTGCTCAGATGCCCAACACCTTCACTTCGATCATCCCGGCCAAACCGTCAGTGTCCTGTCTCACTCGATCGAGTCGTCTTCTCAGCGAACCGAGGCGTTCGGGCTTCAGTCACAGCAAGCCTGGTCGCGCCGCCCAGGGCATCAGAGTCCGCTGCAGGACTGTGTGACGGACCCGGCTCCATCCACCCGAATGCGGTCCGTGTCGTCCACGGGATCCACGGCCAGGGCATGCAGATTCTGAGCTGCACTCCGCTGGATGCTCGGACCGTCGTGGACCGAGCCGTCCCGCCCGCTTCCCGCTCCGGTGCCGTCCCGCCCGGAGCCTCGGCCATGCCCTGGAGAATCCATGTCACGCATGCCCGGTGCCGCCTGGCGGCCCGTCGTCAACGCCCACGAGAACGGTGTCCTCGAACAGCGAGGCCTGGTCCTGCACGTCCAGGACGGCAACAACAGCCCCTACGGCTACTTCAACAGTCCCGCCAAGCAGGTCAGCTCGGACTTCTGGGTCAGCACCACGGGCCGGATCGAGCAGTACGTCGAGACCGGCCGCGACTACGCCTTCGCGCAGCATCTGGGCAACCCGTACTACACAAGCGTGGAGACCGAAGGCCACCCGGACACCGCGCTCACCGCCGCCCAGGTGGAGGGGGTGGCGCACATCTACGCCTGGGGGAACTCCACCTTCGGCTGGCCGCTGCACGTCGTGGACAGCACGACCCAGCCCGGCCTGACCTGGCACGGCGTGGGCGGCGAAGCCTGGGGCGGGCACCCGCACTGCCCCGGTGACAAGCGCAAGGCACAGCGCGGCCAGATCATCGCCCGTGCGACGGAGATCCTGGCGCTCGACACGGACGGCGAGCCCAGCATCGACCTCGGCCGCCTCGTCACCCTGACCCACTCCTCCCCAGGCGCCGTGAAAGACCACCCGACCTACCCCGACGGCATCCGCCTCGTCGAGGGGGCCCTGCACGCTGAGGGCCTGCTCGACAGCATCAACACCGACGGCGACTTCGAGTGCCTGACCATCACGGCGTACGCGGCGTGGCAGCGGCGCCTGGGCTACGAAGGCGCCGCTGCGGACGGCGTCCCCGATCAGCCATCCCTGACCAAGCTCGGTCGGCGACACGGCTTCACTGTTACCGCCTGACCGAGCAGATCGACGTCAGCAGGCTTACCGGCATGCCAGGAGCCCGGTACACAGCGGACTGACCGCACGTGTCCGCGACCACATGAACGGTTCGGGAGTCGCCGGCGCCGGAGGACGAAGGCGAATCCAGTCCACTCAGGTCAGCACCGCGCGGACGACCAACCTCGTTGAGACAGGGCAGTAAGCGCTCATATCCCAGACCCGGGCGGAGCGGGACACTGTCACGAGGACTCGGGCGAGTGCAGCGGGCCGTGCTGGCGTACGTGCGCAGCGAGCCCGGCGGCCGCAGCACCGTCGACGGCACCCCGCTGGCGGCGCCTCGGTCACCGGCCTCGCCCGCGTCGTCTACGGAGTCGAGCAGCCGAACGACGCCCAGCGTGCCTCCGTACGGCGGGCAGTGCGCCGCCTCGAGGCCGGCGGCCACGTCGAAGTCTGAGCAGATCATGACATGGCATCGCTCAGGTGCCGGTGTTTGCCCAACTCAGTGGGCGGTTCGTGAGCATATGAGTCATTCTGGTGTCGCCTGATGGTGTGGACAGAGGCGGAACGCGCCGGTCCGATGCCGGTGGCCTGCTGGGATCGGTGGGGTGAGTGAACGCAAGCCGTACCAAGGCGACTTGACGGACGAGCAATGGGCGTTGATCGAGCCGATACTCACGGCCTGGAAGAACCGGCACCGTTCCGTCAGCGGCCACCAGGGCCGCTACTCCATGCGGGAGATCGTGAACTCGATCCTCTACCAGTCCCGGACCGGCTGTCAGTGGGCTCTCCTGCCGAACGACCTGCCGCCGAAGAGTGCGACGTACTACTACTTCGCCGCATGGCGGGACGACGGCACCGACCAGCAGATCCATGAACTCCTGCGCTGCCAGGTGCGGGAGAGGAACCGGCGATTAGAGGACCCGACCCTGGCGATCATGGACACGCAGAGTGTCGGGGCGGCCACCGGGGTCCCCGTGGCCACGACGGGCAAAGACGCCGCGAAACGGGTACCGGGCCGCAAGCGGGGACTGGCCGTGGACGTCCTCGGCCTGGTCATCGCCGTCACCGTGCTGGCCGCGAGCGTCCACGACAACACCGCCGGCATCATTCTGCTCGACCAGGTCGCCGTCGCGGCCGGCGGCTCGGTCAGCAAAGCCCTGGTCGACCAGGGCTTCAAAAATCAGGTCGTCACGCACGGAGCCGCCCTCGGTATCGACGTCGAGATCGTCCAGCGCAACCCTGAGGAGCAGGGATTCGTTCCGCAGCCGAAACGGTGGCGGGTGGAGCAGACGTTCGGGATCTTGATACTGCACCGGCGGCTGGTCCGCGACTACGAACACCGTCCGGCCTCCTCCGCCTCACGCGTCTACTGGGCCATGACCCACGTCATAGCCCGTCGGCTCACCGGCACGAACACGCTCACCTGGCGCGATCCGCGGGTGGCCGGCGCGTGAACCTGAACCCTCTCCCCCAGCCACTCGGCCTTCAGGAAGACGCTGCCCGGGCCCTGGCCGACGATCTCCGCACCCAGATCGACGCCCTGCAGACCCGACTCCGTGAGGCCGAACTGCGTCTGGAACACCTCGCCATCACCCGCACGACCATCACCCGCCTCGCCAACCGAATCCCGGCCCGGACGGTCGACCCAGCAGGAAGTCTGGAGCTGCCTGAGCACCCGGACTACCCGCGCATCCTCGCCGTCTTCAACGACACCTGTAGTTTCCCCGTGATCTTGGACACTCGTCGGTTATGTCGCGAGGGCGTGTTGATGCCTGGGGGTCTGTAAAGCGAGCGGGTCTTCCAAGATTTTCGTAGCGGGTGATCGGGTCAACTGGCCTGTGGTGTCGGCTGGTTGGCGGCGTCATCCTGGTGGTGTGTGCAATAGGGCTGGAAGACCTGTTACCGCAGCTGGCCGCGGTACGGGTCGATCGTGTGGAGGCCAGCGGTGACCTGCTGCGGATCACGGCCCGAACCCGGGAC
>NZ_JBEYVI010000080.1:0-17845 GCF_040643955.1 Streptomyces sp. NPDC047061 | reverse complement strand
AAAAAAATCCCCCCAACCGCCCGGCCGCGCGGGGGGGCGGGGTAACCGCCCCCACCCCCCCCACCCCCCCCCACCCCCCCCCCCCCCCCCCCCGGGGGGGGGGGGGCCCCCCCCCCCCACCCCCTCTACCTCACCTCACGCACCTCAGGTAGTGGTACGCCTCCGCCGCGCCCCCGGCCGCCGCTCACTCGGCCGAGTCACCGGATCCCCGGCCTCCAGCGCGCTCGCGCGCCTCCGCAACCCGAACTCGGCGAGCGCCTCCGCCAGCTTCCCCGCGGACGGCTCCGGAGCCATCACGTCCACCCGCAGCCCGTGCTCCTCGGCCGTCTTGGCCGTCGCGGGCCCGATACAGGCGATCACCGTCACGTTGTGCGGCTTCCCGGCGATACCCACCAGGTTCCGCACGGTCGACGACGACGTGAAGAGCACCGCGTCGAACCCGCCGCCCTTGATCGCCTCCCGGGTCTCGGCCGGCGGCGGCGACGCCCGCACCGTCCGGTAGGCGGTCACGTCGTCCACCTCCCACCCGAGCTCGATCAGCCCGGCGACCAGCGTCTCCGTGGCGATGTCGGCGCGCGGCAGGAAGACACGGTCGATCGGGTCGAAGACCGGGTCGTAGGGCGGCCAGTCCTCCAACAGCCCCGCGGCGCTCTGCTCACCGCTCGGCACCAGGTCCGGCTTCACGCCGAAGGCGACCAGCGCCTTGGCGGTCTGCTCCCCGACCGCCGCGACCTTGATCCCCGCGAAGGCCCGGGCGTCGAGCCCGTACTCCTCGAACTTCTCGCGGACCGCCTTCACCGCGTTGACCGACGTGAAGGCGATCCACTCGTACCGCCCGGTGACGAGCCCCTTCACGGCCCGCTCCATCTGCTGGGGCGTGCGCGGCGGCTCGACGGCGATCGTCGGCACCTCGTGCGGCACGGCCCCGTAGGACCGCAGCTGGTCGGAGAGCGACGCCGCCTGCTCCTTCGTCCGCGGCACGAGCACCTTCCAGCCGAACAGCGGCTTGGACTCGAACCACGACAACTGGTCGCGCTGGGCGGCGGCGGACCGCTCACCGACCACGGCTATCACCGGCCGGCCGCCGTCCGGCGAGGGCAGCACCTTCGCCTGCTTCAGCGTCTGCGCGATGGTGCCGAGGGTGGCGGTCCAGGTCCGCTGCCGGGTCGTCGTACCGGCGACGGTGACGGTCAGCGGGGTGTCCGGCTTGCGGCCGGCGGCGACCAGCTCGCCGGCGGCCGCGGCCACCGAGTCGAGCGACGTCGACACGACGACCGTCCCGTCCGAGGCACCGACCTCGGTCCAGCACCGGTCCGAGGCGGTACGGGCGTCCACGAAGCGGACGTCCGCCCCCTGCGCGTCCCGCAGCGGCACACCGGCGTACGCCGGCACCCCGACCACGGCCGCGACACCCGGCACGACCTCGAACGGCACACCCGCCGCGGCGCAGGCGAGCATTTCCTCGGTCGCGTACGTATCAAGTCCCGGGTCCCCGGACACCGCACGGACGACCCGCCTGCCACCCCGCGCGGCCTCCATGACAAGATGAGCCGCATCCCGCACGGGCGGGAGGGAAGCGGTTGTTGACGCACCGTCAACAACCGTCAGTTGAGGCGTGCCTGTGCCCGGATACGGGTCCGACGACGGATCCGTACTCGTGGCCACGACGGAGACGCCCTGCCTGGCGTGGGCCCTGATCACGTCGAGCACCTCGTGCTCGGCGACCAGGACGTCCGCGCTGGACAGTGCCTCCACGGCACGCAAGGTCAGCAGTCCCGGATCCCCGGGTCCGGCACCCAGAAAGGTGACGTGCCCGTGTTCCAGGCCGGCGGGAAGGTTGGTGGGGCTCACTGTGCTCGCTCCCCCATCAGACCGGCCGCGCCCTGGGCAAGCATCTCGGCGGCGAGTTCGCGACCGAGCATCATCGCCTGGTCGTATGTCTCGGGCACGGGACCGGTGGTGGACATCTGCACCGTCCGGGTGCCGTCGGTCGTGCCGACGACTGCCCGCAGGCGCATTTCCTTGACAATCTGCCCGTCGGCCAGCAAGTCGGCCAGCGCGCCCACAGGGGCGGAGCAGCCGGCCTCCAGGGCGGCGAGCAGTGATCGCTCGGCGGTCACGGCGACCCGCGTGAACGGGTCGTCGAGTTCCCCGAGCAGGGCGACGAGCTCCGCGTGGTGCGCGGCGCACTCGATCGCCAGTGCCCCCTGGCCGGGGGCGGGCAGAACCGTGTCGACCGACAGGAAGTCGGTCACCTCGTCGATGCGGCCGATCCGGCTCAGTCCGGCGGCCGCCAGTATGACGGCGTCCAGCTCCCCGTCGCGGACGTATCCGATGCGGGTGTCGACGTTTCCGCGTATCGGCACCGTCTCGATGTCCAGCCCGTGGCTGCGCGCGTACGCGTTCAGCTGCGCCGTCCGGCGCGGTGAACCCGTGCCGATGCGCGCCCCGCGGGGCAGGTCGGTGAACTTCAGCGCGTCCCGGGCGACGATCACGTCGCGCGGGTCCTCGCGCACCGGTACGGCGGCCAGGACGAGGTCGGCGGGCTGGGTGGTCGGGAGGTCCTTCAGCGAGTGAACCGCGAAGTCGACCTCGCCGCGCAGCAGCGCGTCCCGCAGGGCGGTCACGAAGACGCCCGTGCCGCCGATCTGTGCGAGGTGCTCGCGGGAGGTGTCGCCGTAGGTGGTGATCTCCACCAGCTCGACGGGCCGCCCGGTCACCCGGCTCACGGCCTCCGCCACCTGCCCGGACTGGGCCAGGGCGAGTCTGGATCGCCTGGTCCCCAGCCTCAGTGGATTGTCACTCATGCCGGTCGGTCCTTCTTGTCTGTGCTGTCCACGGCCCGGGAGACGGCGGCAACCGTCTCGGGGTCGAGGTCGAACAGGGTCCGCAGCGCGTCCGCGTACCCGGCGCCGCCGGGCTCGGCCGCGAGCTGCTTGACCCGTACGGTCGGCGCGTGCAGCAGCTTGTCGACGACCCGGTGCACGGCCTGCCGGATCTCCCCGCGCTGCCGTTCGTCCAGGTCGGGCAGCCGCCCGTCGAGCCGCGCGATCTCGCCCGCGACGACGTCGGCGGCCATCGTCCGCAGGGCCACGACGGTGGGCGTGATGTGCGCCGCCCGCTGGGCCGCGCCGAAGGCCGCCACCTCGTCCGAAACGATCCGCCGGACCTCGTCCACGTCGGCCGCCATCGGGGCGTCCGCGGACGCCTCGGCCAGCGACTCGATGTCCACGAGGCGCACCCCGGCCAGCCGGTGCACGGCCGCGTCGATGTCGCGGGGCATGGCGAGGTCGAGGAGGAAGAGCGCGGGGGCGGGCCGGACGAACCCGGCGACCGGCTCGGGCCTGCGCCGCTCCGGGATCCGGCCGACCCGGGCGGCGGCCGCGGCCAGCGCCCCGATCAGCTCGGCCTCCGCCTCGGCCCCGGCCTCGGGGGTACGCCGGCCGGCCTCCCGGATGTCGACGGTCCCGTTGTCCACCCAGGCGGCGTGCTGCTCCAGTTCGGCGGCGGCCATCCCGGCGACGGCGGCCTCCCCCATCACGGAGAACCCGCTCTGCGCGGCGGTGAGGTCGAGCGGGCAGTTCTCGTCGGTGCCGCCGGCGGTACCGGCAGCGGCCGGCAGGTGCTTCGGCGCCGACGGTACGTCGATCTCGGCGGCGGGCTCACCCGTCCGCCCCTCGACCGCCGCCGCGACCGCCTCCGCGGTCAGCACCAGCCCCGTCGCCCCCGTGCACGACACCACGACGTCGGCACGTGTCAGCTCGCCCGGCACCGCATCCATCGGTACCGCGCGGGCCGCCACGTCCGTCTCGTCGTTCTCGGCGATGATCTGGGCCAGCCGCTCCGCACGGTCGAACGTGCGGTTCGCGACGACGATCTCCGCGACCCCCGCCCGCGCGAGCGTCGCGGCGGCCAGCGACGACATCGATCCGGCGCCGATGACCAGCGCCTTCCTGCCTCTGGCCCATTCCTGCACATCGCCGCCGGCGGCGAGCTGCTCCAGTCCGAACGTGACCAGGGACTGCCCGGCCCGGTCGATCCCGGTCTCGGAGTGGGCCCGCTTGCCGACCCGCAGTCCCTGCTGGAACAGGTCGTTCATCAGCCGCCCGGCGCTGTGCAGCTCCTGCGCGCGGGCCAGGGAGTCCTTGAGCTGCGCGAGGATCTGCCCCTCGCCGACGACCATCGAGTCGAGCCCGCAGGCCACCGAGAACAGGTGGTGGACGGCCCGGTCCTCGTAGTGCACGTAGAGATAGGGGGTGAGCTCGTCCAGCCCGACCCCGCTGTGCTGGGCGAGCAGCGTGGACAGCTCGGCGACCCCGGCGTGGAACTTGTCCACGTCGGCGTAGAGCTCGATGCGGTTGCAGGTCGCGAGCACGGCGGCCTCGGTGGCCGGTTCGGCGGCGACCGTGTCCTGGGCCAGCTTGACCTGGGCGTCCGCGCTCAGCGCGGCCCGCTCCAGGACGCTGACCGGGGCGCTGCGGTGGCTCAGCCCGACGACGAGGAGACTCATGCCGGCATCACGGCGGGTACGTCCCCGTCGGGCCCCTGCTCGCTGGAGTCCTGGCGTGCGGCGACGGGCGGGGCCGTCCCCTCGTGCTCCTCACCGGCCTTGCGCTGCTCGTGGAAGGCGAGGATCTGCAGCTCGATGGAGAGGTCGACCTTGCGCACGTCGACGCCGTCCGGGACGGACAGCACGGTCGGCGCGAAGTTCAGGATGGAGGTGACCCCGGCGGCCACCAGCCGGTCGCAGACCTGCTGGGCGACGCCGGGCGGGGTGGTGATCACGCCGATGGAGACGCCGTTGTCCGAGATGATCTTCTCGAGCTCGTCGCTGTGCTGTACGGCGATCCCCGCGACCTGCCGCCCGGTCATCGCCGGATCGGCGTCGATGAGCGCCGCGACCCGGAAACCGCGCGACGCGAACCCGCCGTAGTTGGCGAGGGCGGCCCCGAGATTTCCGATACCGACGATCACGACCGGCCAGTCCTGGGTCAGGCCCAGCTCACGGGAGATCTGGTAGACGAGATACTCGACGTCGTAGCCGACACCGCGCGTTCCGTACGAACCCAGGTAGGAGAAGTCCTTGCGCAGCTTCGCGGAGTTGACCCCCGCGGCCGCGGCCAGTTCCTCCGAGGAGACCGTGGGGACCGAGCGCTCCGACAGTGCGGTCAGAGCGCGGAGGTACAGCGGAAGCCGGGCGACGGTGGCCTCGGGGATACCTCGGCTGCGGGTCGCCGGTCGGTGAGTTCGGCCAGTTGCCACGGTGCTCCAACGGGTTGAGCGGGGCTGCGGACGGTCACACGTACCCAGACCGCCCCGTCGACAGCAGGCTATGTCTTTGTGAACGCGTGCACAAAGATGGTGTCCGATTTGCCCGGCCAACGTGACCGGGGTCACGCACCCCCGGCGCCGCCGTCCGGAACCGGCGTACAAGCGCCCGCGCTCCCTCTCCGATGGGGGCAAAACCGTACACTCTCCTTACGAATCCCGCCCCCGAGACCAAGCCGCCGTCGATCCTAAGCGACTTTGCAGCCGGTTTGGACTAGTCGGTCAGTGCCTTGCGGAGCCGTTCCTCGTTCACGCGCCAGAAGGTGTGCTGTTCGCCGTCGACGAGTACCACGGGGATCTGTTCCCAGTAGAGATCGTGCAGTTGCGCATCCTGGGTGATGTCCTGCTGCTCCCAGGGCACTCCGAGGTCGCCGCACACCTTCTCGACCACGACCTGTGCGTCATCACACAGATGGCAGCCGGGTTTACGGATGAGGGTGACCGATCGCGCACTCGGCGCGGGCGCCTTCCGGCCAAAGAGGGGACTCATGACGTCCATTGTCCCGCCCCTGGGAGGGCATGTCCGCCGCCTTCTGCACGGGTTCTTCGCTTTGTTTAACGACCTGGTCGCGGAGAGTTCACACCCATCCAACTCCCGTGACTCCGGAACCTCCGAACAAACTGGCTATGCTCACGACATGGCCGCTCTCGGATGGCTCACTCCCCGTAGGCGCTCCGCCACGGCGCGGAGCGTGTTGGCAGGCGAGGCCTCGGCGGAGGCCGCGCGCAAGAACCAGGAAGCGACGGCACCCCTCGACGAGGCCGCGGAGCCGGACTTTCCCGTGCTCGGCGACGACAGGGCCGCCGCGTTCTTCGACCTGGACAACACCGTCATGCAGGGCGCCGCCATCTTCCACTTCGGCCGTGGCCTGTACAAACGGAAGTTCTTCGAGACCCGCGACCTCGCCAGGTTCGCCTGGCAGCAGGCGTGGTTCCGGCTGGCCGGCGTCGAGGACCCCGAGCACATGCAGGAGGCCCGGGACTCCGCCCTCTCCATCGTCAAGGGCCACCGGGTCGCGGAGCTCCAGACCATCGGCGAGGAGATCTACGACGAGTACATGGCCGAGCGCATCTGGCCCGGCACCCGCGCCCTCGCCCAGGCCCACCTGGACGCGGGCCAGAAGGTGTGGCTCGTCACAGCGGCCCCGGTGGAGATCGCCGGCGTGATCGCCCGTCGGCTGGGCCTGACCGGCGCGCTGGGCACGGTCGCCGAGTCGGTGGACGGCGTCTACACGGGCAAGCTGGTCGGCGAGCCCCTGCACGGCCCCGCCAAGGCGGAGGCGGTACGCGCCCTGGCCGCCGCCGAGGGCCTGGACCTCTCCCGCTGCGCGGCCTACAGCGACTCCCACAACGACATCCCGATGCTCTCCCTGGTCGGCCACCCCTACGCCATCAACCCCGACACGAAGCTGCGCAAGCACGCCCGCGAACTGGACTGGCGGCTGCGCGACTACCGCACGGGGCGGAAGGCGGCGAAGGTGGGGATCCCGGCGGCGGCCGGGGTGGGCGCGGTCGCCGGCGGCACTGCGGCCGCGATCGCGTTGAGCCGACGGCGTCGGTAGTTCGGCGTCGGCCGAGCTTCGCGCAGTTCCCCGCGCCCCTGACGGGGCGCTTCACAGCCGTGCCCTGCATAGATAGCTGCGGGCAGGCGTGCCGCAGGGCGGCACGGGTGGGCGCAGCGGCACCCGGCCAGCGCCGGTGAGCGTTCCCACCCCCGGCCCAACCCCGGCCCACCCTCCAACGCGCCCGGAATTATCGCGCGGTCACCCCAACACGCCCCGCACATCGCCGAAACCCGAACGTTTCCGTTCAACAACCGATCAATCTCAGGCCCTTGAGCCACCGCCAAACGGTTACAGAAGCGACGCAATCGATGATTTGAGCAACTCGGTGTAGCAGTGCCTGCACGAAGCGTTATTCTCCTCAGACGCAAACCGGTACCCCTCCGTCGCTACGACGGGTGAAAGGTTCGGTACTGCACGTGATGGAAGCTCTGCCTCTGGGAGTCCCGTGTACCCACACGTCGGGGTTGACGCCTCGGGCCTGGCTACGCTGCGCGCAACGGTCGCGACGGTCAAAGAGACGCTGCGCGGCCTTGTCCCGACCGCGTACGCCGTCCCCGCCTTCGCCTCCGCCGCACCCGTCGGCCCGTGCTACGCACTGGCCGACGGCATGGAACAGGTGCCGGCGCGCGGCGCCGTCGCCGAGGGCCGCCGGTCCGGCGACGGCCGGGGCGCGGGCAGACGCGGCCGCGCCACCGGCACCACCGGCGCCACCACCACCCGCCGCCCGGCCGCGGACAGCGACAGCGCCCGGATGATGGACCTGGTGGAGCGCGCCCAGGCCGGCGAGGCCGACGCGTTCGGCCGCCTCTATGACCAGTACAGCGACACCGTGTACCGCTACATCTACTACCGCGTCGGCGGCAGGGCGACCGCCGAGGACCTCACCAGTGAGACGTTCCTGCGCGCCCTCAGAAGGATCGGCACCTTCACCTGGCAGGGCCGCGACTTCGGCGCCTGGCTGGTCACCATCGCCCGCAACCTGGTCGCCGACCACTTCAAGTCGAGCCGCTTCCGCCTGGAGGTCACCACCGGCGAGATGCTCGACGCCAACGAGGTCGAGCGCTCCCCGGAGGACTCCGTCCTGGAGTCCCTCTCCAACGCGGCCCTGCTCGACGCCGTACGACGCCTCAACCCCCAGCAGCAGGAGTGCGTGACGCTCCGCTTCCTCCAGGGTCTCTCGGTGGCCGAGACCGCCCGGGTGATGGGCAAGAACGAGGGTGCCATCAAGACCCTCCAGTACCGGGCCGTGCGCACCCTCGCCCGGCTCCTCCCGGACGACGCACGCTGAACCGGCCACCCTCGGCGACAGTCAACTCACTTTCCGTGAAAGCGTGTTGTCTTTCTCAGCCGATCACCGGACGTCCGTAACCCAAGTGCCGAGCCGCTCGTTGTGCGGGATACAGGCTCCCTGTGGTCACGTCCGACCAGACCCCGGTCACACGATCGTGTGGACTGGTCGAGGGCGTGCAACCCTCAGGACCCCCTGGGGAGTCGACCGTCATGACGAGAGGAGGTGCCGCCAGTGATCGCGAACGTATCGGCCCACCGGCGGGCGAGCGCCTTCGCCCAGGCTCTGGAGGAGCAGCCCGACCGGGACCCGGCGGCCGAAAGGTCCGGGGGACCGGCGGGCGATCCACCGGCCGTCCCGGACCGTGGCGAACGGACCGAGCAGGGCGAGTTGTTGGCCCTGGCGACGGAGCTCGCCGCACTGCCCAGGCCGGAGCTCGACCCGGAGGTCAAGGTCGTCCAGCGGGCCCAGCTGGTGGCCGCGATGGAGGCCATGCTGGCCGAGGGCACCCTGGGCGGGGCGGCGGACACTTCGGTACCCGAGCAGCGTGCGTCCCGTTCCAAGGGCGCGCATCGGGCCAGCCCGCTGGGCAAGTTGCGGCCGCGTTCCCGGCTCACCAAGGGGCTCGCCGCGGGCGGCCTGAGCGTCGGCGTGGCCGCCGGAGCCTTCGGCGGGGTCGCCGCCGCGAGCTCCGACGCCCTGCCCGGCGACTCGCTGTACGGCCTCAAACGCGGCATCGAGGACTTCAAGCTCAACTATCTGGCCGACGGCGACGACCAGCGCGGTCAGACCTACCTCGACCAGGCCTCGACCCGGCTGATGGAGGCCCGCCGGCTGATGGAGCGGGGCCGCGGCGGCCACCTCGACCACGAGTCGATCGGCGAGATCCGCCGGACCCTGTCCGGCATGCAGCGCGATGTCACCGAGGGCCACCGCCTGCTCCACGAGGCGTACGAGCGCGACCCCGACTCGCTGGGCCCCATCCAGGCCCTGTCCGCCTTCGCCCAGTCCCACCGTCAGGCCTGGGGCGCCCTGCGCGAAAAGCTCCCGGTCCAGCTCGGCGACGTCAGTCAGCAGGTGTCGTCGGTCTTCGACGCCATAGACCAGGAGGTCGCCCCGCTGCAGTCCCTGCTCCCCCAGCCGCCCCAGAACACCGGCGGCACCGGCAGGCAGGGCTCCGGCACGGCGTCCACCGGCTCCTCCGGCAACCACCGGTCGACGGCCCCGTCCACCTCTGGCAGCTCCGCCTCGGGCCACGACTCCGGCACGGGCAGCCCCAGCGGCTCGGCCTCCGGCAGCGCCGACAACGGCCTGATCGGCGGCACCACCGGCGGCCTGCTCGACCCCCCGAAGACCGGTTCGAGCACCCCGACCCCGTCGAAGAGCGCATCCAGCGCCCCAGACGTCACCCTGCCCCCGCTCCTGCCGGGCCTCCTGCCCGGCCTGGGCATCGACAGCGAAGACACCAGCAACTGATCAACGAGGTGCACCCCCGCGCCCCTGTTTTCAGGGGCGCGGGGAACTGCGCGAGCAACCACGACGGCGCCGCACTCACCATCGCACCTCAACCCACAGCGGCGCTCAGAAGAAAACCGACCTCCGCTGCACAAGCAACTTGTACAGCGTGTGCTGAATCTGTTCCCGCACCTGATCCGTGAGGTTGAACATCAGCATCGGATCCTCGGCCGCCTCCGGCGGATAGCCGTCCGTACGGATCGGCTCCCCGAACTGAATCGTCCACTTCGTCGGCAACGGCACCGCTCCCAACGGCCCCAGCCACGGAAACGTCGGCGTCAGCGGAAAATACGGAATCCCCAGCACCCGCGCCAGCGTCTTCGCGTTGCCGATCATCGGGTAGATCTCCTCGGCCCCCACGATCGAGCAGGGAATGATCGGCACCCCCTGCCGCAGCGCGGTGGACACGAACCCACCCCGCCCGAACCGCTGGAGCTTGTACCGCTCGCTGAAGGGCTTCCCGATGCCCTTGAACCCCTCCGGCATCACCCCCACCAGCTCCCCCTGCCCCAGCAGCCGCTCGGCGTCCTCCGCGCACGCGAGCGTGTGCCCCAGCTTCCGCGCCAGCTCGTTCACCACCGGCAGCACGAAGACCAGGTCCGCGGCGAGCAGCCTGAGGTGACGATTCGCCGGATGCCGGTCGTGGACGGCGACCTGCATCATCAGCCCGTCCATCGGCACCGTCCCGGAGTGGTTGGCGACGATCAGCGCACCGCCGTGGGCCGGGATGTTCTCCATGCCCTTCACGTCCACGCGGAAGTACTTCTCGTACACCGGCCGCAACAGGGACATCAGGAGCTGGTCGGTCAGCTCCTCGTCGTACCCGAAGTCGTCGACCTCGTAGTCGCCGGTCAGCCGCCGCCGCAGGAACGCCAGTCCGCGCGCGACGCGCCGCTCCAGGCCGGCCTCGTCGTGCGGCGGCTGCTCCACGCCCGTCTCAGGGTTCTCCCGGGTCACATGGACATCTTCCTGCGCGGGGATCCGCCCGGCGAGAGGCTGGACCTCACGCACCACCGCGGACTCGCGCCCCGCCGCAGGCTCGCGCACCGCGGCCTGCTCGCCGCCGCCCTTGCGCCGGCTCCCCGCACCCCGGCGCCGGGGTGCCGGCCGCTGCACGGCAGCCCCGCGGGACCGGTCGTCGTCGAACGGAATGACCTTGGCGTCCGCCATCGTTGCTGCGCTCCTCAGTTGGCGCTCTGGGTCGGGCTCTTCGTCGGGGTCCCCGTCGGCGTCTTCCCACCGCCCAGGGTGGGCAGCGCGGCGATCCGGTCGACCGCCGCGGCCACGGCCTGGGGCGGCAGCAGCCCCGGGGCCTGGGCGCGCACGAAGTCCTCGAAGGTCTGCGCCGTCGTGTACGTGGGCCGGAATCCCAGCGTCTCGCGCATCTGGACCGTGTCCACCACCCGGCCGTGCGTCAGCAGCCGGATCTGCTCGGGCGAGAAGTCGCTCATGCCGAGCGTCCGCACCAGAGAGCCGGCCCAGGTGACCGCCGGGAGCAGCAACGGCACGGTGGGCCGCCCCAGCCGCCGCGAGCACTGCGAGAGCAACAGCACCCCGTCGCCCGCGATGTTGAACGTGCCGCTGTTCAGGGTCCCGCGCTCCGGTTCGTGCGAGGCGATCCGCAGCACCTCGATCACATCGTCCTCGTGCACGAACTGCAGCCGCGGGTCGTACCCGAGGACGGTGGGCAGCACGGGCAGCGCGAAATAGGAAGCGAGCGGGGTATCCGCGGTCGCCCCGAGGATATTGGCGAACCGCAGCACGCACACCGCCACGTCGGGCCGCCTCCTGGCGAACCCGCGCACATATCCCTCCACCTCCACCGTGTCCTTCGCAAAGCCCCCGCTCGGCAGGGATTTCGGCGGAGTGGTCTCGGTGAAGACAGCCGGATCCTTCGGCGCGGAGCCGTACACGTTCGTACTGGACTTGATCACCAGCCGCTTCACGTTCGGCGACTTCTGGCAGGCGCCGAGCAGCTGCATCGTCCCGATGACGTTGGTCTCTTTGACGGTGGCCCGGCTTCCGCTGCCGAGCGGCGTCCCGGTCACGTCCATGTGGACGACGGTGTCGGCGCCGCTCTCGGCCAGCACCCGGGCGATGGTCGGCTGCCGGATGTCGGTCTGGATGAAGTCCGCCCCGCCCAGATGATGCTCCGGCGGCACCGCGTCCACGGCCACCACCCGGTCCACCTCGGGATCACGCTGGATCCGCCGTACGAACCGGCCCCCGAGTTGACGGGCCACTCCGGTCACGAGCACGACCTTCCCCAAGATCAGCGCCTTTCTTCCGTGTTCCCGTATGCGGGCCAACTTAGCGGGTTGATGTTGCGCTGGCATGACCCCCAGCAGGCCACGACAAGCCGCAACGGCCGGAAAATGCAGTGGCCCCCCACCGTACTGGTGGGGGGCCACACACAAGCTCTCGCGGCTCGGCGCCGTAATTACTTCTTGTTACGACGCTGAACACGCGTGCGCTTGAGCAGCTTGCGGTGCTTCTTCTTGGCCATCCGCTTGCGCCGCTTCTTGATAACAGAGCCCACGACTACCCTCGCTCACTTCTCATCACTCGGTGCTGGGCATCATGGGCCCATACGACCTACGAGGGGCTAGCCTACCCGCCCGAGCGCTGAGGTCGTAATCGAGGTGCCCCGGGAGGAATCCCGGAACGGCCGTCAGGCGGTCTCCACCCCCACATAGCTCTCGCGAAGGTACTCGTGTACCGCTTGTTCGGGGACGCGGAAGGACCGCCCCACCCGGATCGCGGGCAGATGACCGCTGTGCACCAGCCGGTACACGGTCATCTTCGACACTCGCATCACCGCGGCGACCTCCGCCACGGTCAGGAACACAACCTCGTTCAGAGGCCTCTCGCCAGCTGCCATGACACACCTGAACCTTCCGCACTCGACGGGCCACCGGCTTCCCCTTCCGGTGACTCTTCGTCGTTGCGTGCTCACTCCCCAATGTAGGGGCGGGTGATGCGAGTGGGGAAGAGGTGCACCCATCGGCGGCCTACTGTGACAGACACGCTCGATTGAGTACGTAGCGGGTAAGCGGCGTGTAGTAATCAGACCGCACGCCGTCATCAACCGGAACGGCGACAGACACGACCCCCTCGACCTCCCCCACAAAGAGCGCAGGGTCATCCGTATCTGCCAGACCAATGGCCTCAAACCCGAGCTGACCTGCACCGCAGACCCACCCATGGTCCCCGACCACCAGCTCCGGCAAGGGCCCGCCGCTCGCCGCCGCCACCTCCAGCGCCACTCGAACCGGCAGCGGCGAATGCGTATGCGCACCCGGCGCACAACCGGGGCGTTCACGGCCCACTTCTCTCATGAACCCGACTCCCCGTACGTAATCGAGCTTGCACGTACGTAGACCGAACCGGGTCGTTATGTCGACACAGCGACCCTGCGCGGGGGTGAGGACCTCACACCCCGCCGCCGACAGCGCGTCCGCGAGACCGGCGTAGAACCCGATCAGCCGCTGCGGATGCCCGGTCCCGAACAACACGGGCCCCCGCCGCCGGGCCACGGCCCCCACCCGCTCGGCGAACGCATCGAGCCCGGCGACCGTCAGTCCAGGATCGATCACATCATGCCCTGAAACACACCGCGGATCGTCCGAAACCCCACACTTGGCAGCCATCAACCGAACCAACTCCGCCTCTCCCCACCCCCCTTGCGGATCAATCCCGATCAACACCCGAGGATCCCGAGCAGCGAACAGCCGATAACTACGAAGACTCCGCTCCCGCGAGGTCCCCACCACCCCCGCCAGCCCCGCAGCCACCAAATAACCCCGAAGCCCACCACCACTCAACACACCACCGATCCTGACGGACCCCACCCCACCCCACCCCCAGAACCCCCGAACACCGCACAGTCGGCGTAACGCCCCCACCCATCCCCTGCAACCGAGAACCGGTCCGCACCCTCACCCTCCAGCCCGTCCGGCGTTTGAGGACGAGGCCGTCCAGGCCGAAGCGGGGGCCCGGGGGCGGCAGCCCCCGAACCGGGCGGTAGAAGGGGCCCACCCCCTTCAAGGACGGGACGGGTAGGGGCGGCGGGGGCGAGAAAACCCCTACGCCAGCAACCCCCGCAACGGAAACACAGCCCGCCGCGTCGCCAGCACGGCCTGATCCAAGCGATCAGCGGGGTCGTACCCGGCCTCCCACCCGGCCCACCCCACCGGCCACCGCCCATCCGTCATCCGCCCAGGCCCCAACTGCCGAGTCCGAGCGAACACTTCCTGCCGCCACCCCTCAGGCACCAGCGCCTCAGGCGCAACCTCCCGCCCCGCCGCCACCCCCACCAGATGCGTCCACGACCGAGGCACGACATCCACCACCTCGTACCCACCCCCACCCAGCGCGACCCACTTCCCCCCGGCGTACTCGTGCGCCAGCTCATGACACGCCACCTGCACCGCCCGCTGCGCATCCAGCGAAACAGCCAGATGAGCCAGCGGATCCTCGAAATGCGTATCGGCGCCGTGCTGCGTCACCAGCACCTGCGGCCGGAAGTCGGCGACCAGCTCCGGCACGACGGCGTGAAACGCCCGCAGCCACCCCGCGTCCCCGGTCCCGGCCGGCAACGCGACGTTCACCGCGGACCCCTCCCCCGCCCCCGCGCCGACCTCCTCCGGCCACCCGGTCTGCGGGAACAACGTACGCGGATGCTCGTGCAGCGAGATCGTCAGAACCCGCGGATCCTCCCAGAACGCGGCCTGCACCCCGTCCCCGTGATGCACGTCCACATCCACATAGGCGACCCGTTCCGCGCCCAGCTCCAACAACCGCGCGATCGCGAGCGAAGCGTCGTTGTAGATGCAGAACCCCGATGCGGCCCCCGGCATCGCATGGTGCAACCCACCCGCGAAGTTCACGGCGTGATCGACGTCCCCCCGCCACACCGCCTCCGCCGCCCCCACCGACTGCCCGGCGATCAGCGCGGACACCTCGTGCATCCCGGCGAAGGCGGGATCGTCCTCGGTCCCCAGCCCGTACGACTGGTCGGCCGCCGCCGGATCCGCCGAGGCCGCCTTCACGGCCTCGATGTAGTCCTCCCGGTGCACCAGCCGCAACGTCGACTCCCCGGCCGGCTTCGCCGCGACCACGTCCACCGCCCGGTCGAGCCCGAAGGCACCGACCAGACTCCGGGTCAACGACAGCCGGACCGGATCCATCGGATGACCCGGACCGAAGTCATAGCCCGTTACTGCCTCGTCCCACATCAGCTGTGCGCGGCCGCTCATGCCCGCCACCGTATCGGTCCGACCTGGTCGCGAACGAACGGGCATAGACCAGCGTCACCAGCACCAACACCATCGGCACGAGCATCGCCCCGCGATAACTCCAAGCGTCACCCAACGCCCCCACCAGCGGTGAGCCGATCAAGAACCCGACGTAGTTGAAAATATTCAACCGGGCGATGGCCGCATCCGAAGCCCCCGGGAACAGCCTCCCCGCCGCCGCGAAGGTCTGCGGCACCAGGACGCACAACCCCAGCCCCAGCAGCGTGAACCCGACCATGCCGACCCAGGCCCCCGGCGCCCCCGCCACCACCGCGAACCCGACGGCCGCCACCACCGCCCCCAGCCGTACGACCGGCACGGCCCCGAACCGCCGTACCCCGAAGTCCCCGATGCCCCGCCCGACCAGCGTGGTCACCATGTACACGTTGTACGGCACGGTGGCGAGCTGCTCGCTGCTGCCCAGCACGTCCTTCAGGTACTTCGCACTCCAGTTGGAGACGGTCGAGTCCCCGATGTAGGCGAAGGTCATCACCAGACACAGCGGCAGCAGCACCTTGAAGACGACACCACTGCCACCACCCTCCTGCACCCCGTCCTCCACCGGCGCGGGATCACCGTCCACGTACCACCGGCTCCCCACCAACGCGGCCGGCAGCAGCACCGCGACGACCGGCAGATAGGACACCCACAGCGCGAGATGCCAGTGCGCGCCCACCCAGGCCAGCGAGGCCCCGAGAATCCCGCCCAGGCTGTACACGGCATGGAAGCTGAGCATGATGCTGCGCCCGTACGTGCGCTGCAGACTCACCCCGAGCATGTTCATCGAGGCGTCCAGCGCACCCACCGCCAGCCCGAACGCGGCCAGCGACACCGCCAGTTCCGCCATGTTCCCGCCGGCCCCCACCCCGAGCAGCGCCAGCATCACCACGGGCTGGGACCAGCGCAGCAGCCGGCTGGGCCGTATTCGCTTCACCAACTGCTCGGTGGTGACACTCCCGACGCCGGCCAGGATGGGCACCGCAGCGAGAAAGACCGGCAGCAGCGCGTCGGAGACGCCGTACCGGTCCTGGATCGCGGGGATGCGCGTCACCAGCAGCGCGAAGGTGGCACCCTGAGTGAAGAAGCTGAACGCCAACGAGGCCCTACCGCGCCGCAGCACATCTGTCATGGCGGCGAGCGTAGGGCCCCGGCGTACTCGTGGGTAGATCCAGCCAAAGATGAATTTCCTTCAGCTTTGCCTTCGGCGGTCTCAGGCGGCAACAGCCACCTCGCGCCGCGCACCGCTCTCGGCACCCTCCGACTCCTCCTCCGCGGCCGCGACCTCGGCGGAGATCATCCGGGCCATCGGTTCCGCGGCGAGCCCACCGCTCACCACCATCCCGATGCCGATCGCACCGACCAGGATGACCGTGCCGAGCCACACCATGGTGTCGACGGGCAGTGTGTACGCCCCCACCACCCGCACCACGCACTCGGTGAGCAGCAGCACGCCCCACACGAGCGAGTAGACCCGCTCCGCCCGCCGGAACGCGGCGGACCCGAACCGCAGCCGCTCGAAGGCAGCCTCCCTGGCCGCGTCACCCTTCAGCACGAACGGCTTGAGCCCCTCGGTCATCATCGGCCGGCCCATCGCCACCGACACCAGGATCGCGATCCCGATCACGCTGCTGACCCCGCTGTCCTTGGCGAGCATCAGCCGCGGGTCGCCGGAGACGAAGCTCAGCGCCAGGGACGCCACGTTCACCAGCAGGATGAGCCCCGCGAACGCGTTGCCCCGGCGCTCCCTGACCACGCTCCACACCGTCCGCACCGCCGGCACCACACTGCTCCAGGCGAGCGCCGCGAAGGTGCTCATCCCGAAGGCGCCCTTGAAGAGGTAGTACGACCCGAGGGGCACCGCCACGTCCACGATCAGCGGCTTGAAGTTCTCCAGCGCGCTGGGCTGCTGCCGCTTGCCTTCGTCGTTGTTCCGGGACCCGGTGTTCGTCGTCTTCGTCATGCCCTCAGCTTCGCGTCCGGGCGGGGTCCCCCAGTAGAAACGATCGTCCGGAGCTCGGCATGACAATTGTCAGCGCCGGCGCCGTGCCCCCGGTCATTCCAGCAGGTCAGCCAACTGCCCCATGTCGGAGAAGAGTTGGGTGGCCCCCCGCAGCCGCTCCGCCGGTGTCATGGCCGTGAACCCGTACACGTCCATGCCGGCCGCCACGGCCGCCTGCACCCCCAGCGGACTGTCCTCCACGACGGCACACCGCTCCGGCGCGACCCCCATCCGCGCAGCCGCGTGGAGAAACAGATCCGGCGCCGGCTTCCCGCGCCCCACGTCCTGCGAACTGAAGAGCCGCGGCTCGTCGAACCACCGGTCCAGCCCGGTCGTCCGGTGCCCCACCCGAATCCGCTCATGACTCCCCGACGACGCCACGCAGTACGGCACCCCGTCCGCCGCGAGCTGCTCCAGCACCTCCGCCACGCCCGCCACGGGCTTCAACTCCTCCTCGAAGGCGGCGAAGACACGTGCATGGAAGACATCGTCGAAGTCGTCCGGCAGCCGCTGCCCGGTGCGCTCCTGGACGAGGTCGTGGATCCGGTGCATCGCGGATCCCATGTAGTCCCGTATGGCCTCGTCGTAGGAGGTCCGGTGCCCCAGCTCGGTGAGATAGGCGGCCAGGAGCCGGTTGGAGATGGGCTCACTGTCGACGAGGACGCCGTCGTTGTCGAAGATAACCAAGTCGTAGCGCATGCCCCGAGCTTAAACGCACCCGTAAACGCAAAAAGGCCCACGCCATGACGGCGTGGGCCTTTCCTAATATTTGTTCGGCGGTGTCCTACTCTCCCACAGGGTCCCCCCTGCAGTACCATCGGCGCTGTAAGGCTTAGCTTCCGGGTTCGGAATG
>NZ_JBEYVI010000079.1:0-22862 GCF_040643955.1 Streptomyces sp. NPDC047061 | reverse complement strand
GCCCGCCGCACCGCCGAGGGCAAGACGAAACGCGAGATCATCCGCTGCCTCAAACGCTACGTCATCCGCGAGATCTACCACCTGCTTCGGCCCGCTCCGAGAACGGCCCCCGCAAAGAGTTGACAACTATAGGAGCGTCAACGCCCTGATGGAATCGATCTCTACCGCACCCGGGGCGGTTCACTCCGGGCGCCGCCCCCAGGCGGCCACGTTGGCCAGGCACAGGTCCGTGAGGTCGCCGGTGCCGACCTCGGCGATGAGCTGGTCGAGTTGGGGCGGGGCGATGCCGAATGACCCGTGGAGGTCGGGGGCCAGTTGGGCGGCGCTCAGTTGCCAGAAACGTCCCATGGGGGTGGGGCCCACACAGTCCGCGGACGCCTCGGATCCGATGTCCGTGAGGCCCTCGGTGTGCAGTATGGAGGGCAGGCCGCGGGCCCAGACTGAGTCGGTGCCGATCCGTTTCTCCAGGGCGTCGCACATGGCGAGGCTGACGGTGCGGTAGAGCGGGTGGGGTGAGGACTCCAGCGGGAACCGGGCCAGGTCCTCGATGAGCAGCCAGCCGCCGGGGGCCAGCCATCTGATCACCCGCCTCAGGTCGGCGTCCCGGCTGGGCAGGTGGGAGAAGACCCAGCGGGCGTGGATGAAGTGGAAGGCTCCTTCGGGGAACTCGTCGCGGGTGACGTCGTGCGACATGGCCTCCCAGCCGTTGCGCGCGGCGGGGTCCGGGAAGAGGCGGGTGTCGATGTCGGTGGCCACGACGCGGCCGCGGGGACAGCGTTCGGCGAGCCAGGGGACGGTCGTGGCGAGGCCGGCCCCGATCTCAAGGCAGTGCCAGTCCTCACGCAGGGGCAGCCGGTCGAGGCGGCGGAAGGTGTGGGGGTCCAGGGCCTGGGCGAGGGCCTGGAGGCGGTCGGCCTCGTCCGGGCGCTGGTGGGAGAAGAGACGCTCGCCGTAGCGCTCCCCGGTGCGGTTCGGCTGTGGTGCCAGTCCGGTCATGTCATGCCTCTCGGGTGTGGACGGCCGCTTCGAGTCGGCCGCTGCGGATGAGGCCGGTCACCGTGGCGATCTCGTGCTGCTGGGGGGCGGTCGGTCTCGGCGAAGGGCACGTGGCGGCGCACAAGATCGTGGGCGGCGCGCAGCGGCGGGGCACCGCGCGGGTCCGCCGCCTGACACAGGGCGATCACGTGGATGGCGGTGGTGTGCGGGGCGGGTCACGAGAGTCGCGCACGAGGTCACACCGGTCCCCTTCACCGAGGTATGAACCGCTTGAGACGCGGCCGCGCAGCGATCCTCGGCCTGCCTGGGGAACACGCACCTTCCGGCGAGGCCTGCCCTTCGACGCCACGGTCGGCCCCGGTGACACCACCAGTCCCCGAACCGGGGCCACGGGCGCCCCACGGCCCGCCGAACTGCCGCCGGCGATCCCGTAGCCCTCCGACCTCGGGCAGGCCCGGACCGTCCCGCTACCCTTTCCCTCTCCTATTCCCCGCAGCGTTGGGGCCTGGCGCCTGGGCGGGGATCGAAGCCGAAGCCGAAGGGGAAGCGGGTCCTGCGGCCTCCTGGGGGAGGTACCTGCGAGCCCCGTCCACCATCGGATTCACAGGCACCTCACCTGACGGCAAATTTGCATTTCCCTTTTGTTCCGTCCTTTTTCTTGCTGTTCGTACCCCATTTGCTCTCCTTCTCTCCGCACCCGCCGCACCCAGCCTATCCAGGTCGTTTTGGCTCAAACCGTATACGTGCGGAAACTGTCGCATAGTCGCCAAATCGTTACGCTTCAAGCCATGCCTATCAAGCACCTCCTCCTGCTTGCCAGAATCCGGCCTCTCATAGTCAGCCAAAAATCTACGGAACTGCTCGCCCATGAGCCTATATTCCTCAGCAAATCTCGCCAGATTGGCACTCATAGCCTGAGACGGCTGGCCGACAGCCGCCGGTGGATCGGGCTGGGACACAAGCTTCTCAAACGCCGCCTGTTCCCTCACGCAGAGCCCGTCGATAGTGGCCGCGGACTTCCGAAAGAGCGATTTCGCGCCATCGAGTAGCGTCTTCCTTCGTGGCCCACCATCCGCCGCCAAATGACCATTAACGACCGCCTGAAGGCTCTGTTCTCGGGAGTTCAGAAAAACATAATTGGGATCATTCGAAAATGGACCGTTCATAGAAAGCCGCGCATCGTCCAGATATGCCAGGCAATCCATGGCATCCATAAGATCGTCTGCAGCTTTCGTTTGGTTCTGATCTCTCAGTTTCTGAGGGACGAAGCTAAGTATCGCCAATGCGCTCTTCCGCGACTCAGCGAGACCCTTTTTCTGCCGGAACACATATTCCAGCTCCTCTACCTCGGTCGGCATTTCTCTCCTTCGGCGAGCAATCTCGAATCGGATTTTGCGTTCTTGTCATCAAGGCCGACAGGCAGCCCGTGCACCGACACAGCGAGCACGGAAAGCGCGAAACCATCAGCACCCGGCCGTGGGGAAGGTCGTGGCGCTCCCCGTTGCTCGGTCTTCATCAGCCGACAACGGAGAACCCCACGAGGCGGTTCACCGGAGCCGCGCGCCACAGACACCGTCCCGGGCGACTCCGCGCAGCGCGGACAGGGGCTTCCCCACCGCCCTCGGTGCCACCCTGCCGGGCGGCCGAGGACGTCGCGGGCGAGCCGCGGATCCGTGTGAGGTCACCTCGCGCGCCGAGCGGGCTGGGCCACCAGCGCGCCACAGCCGATCACTGCCGGTCGACTCCCGGGGCCCGATCCGCGTACTCCGGCCCACAGCTTGGGAACGGACCGCCCCGGGGATGTTCTTGCTGATCAGCCGCTGGGTGGGGTGGCCCGCCCGCGTGAGAGAGCCATGCCGCGCCGAGGCCCCCGGGGACCGGCGCGGCGACGGCCGGTCAGGGGGCCGCGAAGGCGAGGACCGCGTTCTGCCCGCCGAAGCCGAAGGAGTTGCTCAGTGCCAGCTCGATACGGGCGGGGACGGCCTCGGCGGACAACGCGAGGTCGATCCGGGGATCGGGGCGCTCCAGGTTGGCGGTGGGCGGCACGAGACCGGATTCCATGGCGAGCACGGTGTAGACGGCCTCGACGGCGCCCGCCGCCCCGAGGAGATGACCCGTCACCCCCTTGGTGGAGGCGACCGGCGGATCGCCGGGCAGGACACGCCGGAGCATCGTCGCCTCGGCGACGTCGTTGAGCGGGGTGGACGTGCCATGGGCGTTGACGTGACCGACGTCGCTCGCCGCGGCCCCGGCGTCGGCGAGGGCGGCTCGGACGGCCGCCTCCGCACCACGCCCCTCCGGGTGCGGGGCCGTGGGGTGATGGGCGTCGGCGGTGGCGCCGTACCCCGCGACCCGGCCGCGGATGCGGGCGCCGCGCGCCTGGGCGTCTCGCACGCGCTCCAGCACCAGGACGCCGGCGCCCTCGCCGGCCACGAAGCCGTCCCGGTCCGCGTCGAAGGGCCGGGACGCCGACGACGGGGCGTCGACACGGCGCGACAGCGCGCCCATCCGCGCGAATCCGGCCATGAGCAGCGGCGTCAGCATGGCCTCGCTGCCGCCCGCCAGCACGATGTCGCACCGGTCGAGCGTGAGGAGGTCTCGGGCCGTGCCGATCGCCGTGGTGCCGGAGGCGCACGCGGTGGCGACCACGAGGTTCGGGCCGGTGGCACCGAATTCCATGGCGACCTGGCCGGCCAGCATGTTCGGCAGCTCCATCGGCAGCAGGGTGGGAGAGACGCGAGGGAACCCGTGGCGCACGAAGGCGCCGTACTGGGTCTCGAGGGTCGTCACCCCTCCGTTGGCCGTCCCCAGCACGACCCCCACGCGCGGCGGATCCCAGGTCTGGGGGTCCAGGCCCGCGTCGGCGACCGCCTCACGGGCCGCCACCAGTGCGAAGCGGACGACGGGGTCGAGACGGAGCGCCCGGCGGGCGCCGAGGAGCTCGTCGGCGTCGAATCCCGTCACCCGGCAGGAGATCTGAGGGGGATCTCCCAACGCCGGATCGGCGGCGGCCGTGGGCTTGCCCGCGCAGACCGCCGCCCAGTTGGCCTCGACCCCGATGCCGGCCGGGGTCACCAGGCCGAGGCCTGTGACAGCGACGTCAGACATCAGAGCTTGACGCTCCGTTCGTCGATCAGGCGCACGATGCCGCCGACGGTCGCGGCGGCGGCGAGTTCGTCGTCGGTGACGGTGATCGCGAACTCCTGCTCAAGGAGCATCGAGAGTTCGACCAGCGCGAGTGAGTCCAGCTCGATGTCCTCAAGGGTCGCCTCGGCGGTGATCTGCTCGTGCGGCACCATCAGCTTGTCGGCCAGAATCTGCCTCAGGGCGGCCAGATACGTCTCGGACACGGCGTCAGACCTCGTTTCGGATAGGTGATTCGATGTGCAGGCGCGGCCAGACGACAGTGGCCGCACCCCAGGTGAGCCCCCCGCCGAACGCCGTGAGCAGGACCCGGTCGCCCGGCGACAGCCGGCCGTGCGCGGCCGAGTCGGCGAGGAGGAGGGGGAGGGAGGCGGCCCCGGTGTTGCCGACCCGTTCGATGTGGGAGAGCACCTGACCGCCCTCGATCCCGAGACGATCGGCCACCGCCTGGAGGATGCGGCTGTTGGCCTGGTGCGCGGCGAGCCGGTCGACGTTCCCCGGCTCCCAGCCGACGGCCTCCGCGGCCTCTCGGCAAACGGCGGTCATACGTTCCACGGCGTTGCGGAAGACCTCTCTGCCCGCCATCCGGAAGAACTCGTCGCCGGGCGCGGGCGGAAGGCCCGACTTGCGCTGGCGTGATCCCCCCGCCGGTATCTGGATGAGGTGGCCGAGTTCTCCGTCGCTGCCCAGGACCACCGGACCCAGCGCACCGGGCTCGTCGGCCGAGCCCGCCCGCAGGACCACCGCGCCGGCGCCGTCGCCGAAGATCACCGCGGTCCCCCGGTCGTTCGGGTCGATGATCGAGCTGTAGACCTCGGCGGCGATCACCAGCACCCGGTCCGCCGTCCCGGCGGCGATCAGACCGGCGGAGACGGCCAGCGCGTAGAGAAAGCCGGTGCAGACCGCCGCCACGTCGAAGGCGGGTACGGTGCCGAGTCCCAGCCGTGCCGCCACCTCGGGGGCCGTGGCCGGACAGAGTCGGTCGGGGGTGGTGGTGGTGAGTACCACCGCGTCGACCGAGGCGGTCCCGGCGGACTTCAGGGCCTGCCGCGCGGCCTCCACCGCCAGGTCGGACGTGGCCGTGCCGGGTGCCGCGACACGGCGCTCCGCGATGCCGGTCCGCTGCCGTATCCAGGCGTCGGAGGTGTCCAGGCGGAGGCTCAGATCGTGGTTGGTGACCACCTGCGGCGGCAGCCAGGCCCCGGCTCCGGCGAGCACCGCGGCGCGTCCCGTTCCGTTCACGCCTGGAACTCCGCCGAGTCGAACATGCCGGTCACGGCGCGCCCCACGGTGTCCCTGACCGCCTGTTCCGCGATCGGGTCGAGAATGCCGGCCATGCTCTCGACGCCGAAGTCGAAGGCGGCCTCGAAACGCAGGACGACCGCCTCCACGTCCTGATGGACCGTCCACTGTCCGTGGAACGCGGCGAAATCGCCTTCGGTCTGGGCGAAGCTGATCCGCAGGCCGTCGCGATGGCCGACGATCTCCTCGCTCCAGCGCAGGGTTCCGGAGGGGAACTCCAGGCGGCGGGCTCGGATGCCGCGGACGCGGCGGGCCAATACGGGTGCGGAGAAGGCGGTGTCAGGCCCGGAGGGGGCGGTGCCGGACTCCGGAGAAGCGACGCCGGACTCCCACGCCCAGTCGGAGCCGCTGTCGGGGTCCGGCAGCTCCCACCGCAGCACCGCGTCGAACACCTCGTCCGCCCTGGCCGCCGCCACTGACGTGTCCACCTTTACGTGGCGCATGGACTGTTCACCTTCCTGTACCGTCCCGGCCCGTGTCAGAGCGCGTCGGGGGGCGGCCGGGGAAGACCGCGTCCTGCGGGGCTATGCCGTGGGCGATGCTCACTCCCTGGAGGTGGGAGGTCCTGAAGATGGGGTAGTTGGCCTCGCCGAAGGCCCCTCCGGTCAGGCCCGTGCCGCCGTGGCTCGGCAGGAACGGCAGGAAGCCGATGTGGGAGTCGTTCACCTTCAGCAGGCCGCCGTTGGTGACTCGGCGTACGAACACGTCGATCACCGACTCGTCCTCGGCCCACAGCGAATTGCGCAGGCCGTACCGGTTCGTGTTGACGAAGTCGACGAAATCGTCCAGCAGCTGTTCGTCCGGCGCGGCCTGCGGGACGACCACGGCCAGCAGCGGGAAGAAGGTCTCCTCCCGCACCATCTCGTACTCCCGGGCGCCGGCCAGGCCGTCGACCCGGACCACGGTGGGCTCCAGGAAGACACCCGTGGCGGAGGGGGTGCCGTCCACCTCGGTTCGCCGGCCGCCGCAGACGACGGTCGCACCCCGGTCCGTCGCGTCCCGCAGGAGGCTGAAGAAGCGCTCGCTGCGGCGCACCGGGGAGAGCAGGACGTCCTCGTCCTCGGGGTAACCGGGGCGTACGGCCGCCGCCTGCTCCCGGACGCGATCGAGGAGGTCGTCCGCGACATCGGGATGGACGAGAACGTAGTTGGGCACCATGCAGATCTGGCCGGAGCCGTAGAAGGACTCGGCGATCGCCTGGGCGGCGTGGTCGAGGTCCGCGTCCTTCCAGACCACGAGGCCGTCGTTGCCGGCCAGTTCCAGGATCGGCTTCTTGCCGCGGGCGACACACCGCGCTTCCAGGCGCAGGCCGTCCTCGACACCGCCGATGTAGAAGACGTCGTCCACCAGCGGGCTGTCGATCCAGCTGTCCAGGGTCTGCTTGGGATTCCCGCAGACGATGTTGAGGGTGCCGGGCGGGGCTCCGAGCTGGTCCAGGACCGGGACCATCAACTCGCGCAGTACGTACATCGCGCTGAGCGGGATACTGCGGGGCGCCCGCACGACCACCGCGTTGCCCGCCATGAGCATGAGTCCCGCCAGCCCCGCGCTCGGCGCGGGCGCGTTCTGCGGCGGATTCAGGCAGACCACCCCGTCGGGCTGGCGCCGCACCACGAGCCGTCGGCCACCGTGCCGGAACTCGCTTCGCATGCCCTGCGCGTACCAGGAGCAGTTCTCCTCGCTGTACACCTGGTGCAGGCAGCTCAGCTCCCACCGCGCGAGCCGGACGGGATGGCCCTCGGCGACCAGCAGAGCGAGGAACTCCTCCTCATGCGCAAGGAGTGACTTCCGGAAGAGAGCACCGAACTGCATGCGCTGGTCCAGATCGACCGCGGCCCATTTCCGCGAGGCGATCGCGGCGGACTCCAGCGCGAGCTCGTTGTGGGAGGGCCCCGCGACCGCACACCGGCCCACCACATAGGGATGGGCGGCGGCGTCGGAATTCGGGTCACGTTCAAGTGCACGTTTCAGGGAGATACTGGTGAACGTGTCTTCCAGCAGGGAACGCGAGGTGAGGGTGTAGACCCAGCCGTCGCCCTCGACGTCCTCACCGTTGAGATGGAGACGATAGCTGCGGAGGGAAACGGCCTCCTCCCGCACGCTCGTCGTATGCCGATCCGGCACCGTAGACCTCCACTTGTCCGCAGCCGAAAACCTCGACGGGAATCACCCCCGGCACCCGCACAACGGGCCCGTCCTGCCAACGGTTCACTCCCGAAGGCCGATGACGAACGACCGGTGGACCCTGGAGATCCGGACCGGCCTCCAGGGTCCACCGATCCTGCGGGCGGTGGCGTCGACGTCCCGACGGCCGAGGGCGTGGTATCCGCAAATGGCTGCGAAGGCCGTGTCACGGCTTTCGCAGCCCACGTCACGGGCAGGCCGCACCGGGTGCCAGGTGGTGCCGAAGCGACCCGCACCGGACGGAACCGCCGGGGCCGACCGGTCACGTTGCTCACCCGAATCGACCACTCACCTCGGCGAGGGCTCCGCCACTCGGGTCACCGACTGGGCGACGGCGCTGCCGGCTGGCTCGGTTCGGCTATGGCGGGCAGGGCGGCGCTGCCATTAGTTCCGCCGGTGAGGGTTGTCTGGGTGCGCCTGACCTGAGGATTGAACCCGGTGTTGGTCCGGCTGACCTGGGTGCTGCCACCAGGGGGGCTGAGGACTCCGGTGGTCGCACGGCTCGGCAACGGATGCAGCTCTCCGTCAATAATGTGCGCGCCAGGAAAATAGTAGGCGAGTCTCTGGCCATTTATCAGTTCCTCCTGCGCCTGCAAACCCGTAGGACCGGTTGCGTAATAGGCGGTAGCGGCCGCGCCGACGACGACCGCTTGAGCCACGTTGCTCGTCGGATCCACGCTCGAAAGTACGGCGCCCGCGACTCCCGCACCAAGGCCGACCAGCTGGCCCACCGCCTTGCCCAAGTCCGTGACACTGACCATCGTGACACCGCCCACCTTGAACAGCTTGAGGGCGGAACGACCGTATGATGCGACATCCGAGCCCGCTGTCGTGAGAGTCATGATGCTCGCGGCGAGCTCCAACGCCTCCCCGGTTCCATCGGCGCCAGCCGCTTTGGTCAGAAGTCCCGCCGCCATCAGCAGCCCGGCCGCAACCTTGAAGTTGGTCGTGACCTGGGACCGGTTCTCCGCAATCCACTTGCCCGCTTTCGCCATGTGGACCGTCCAGGAGCCGCGGCCGTCGGCGACCGCCAAGGCGGAGCCGGCCTGACCGGCGTCGATGCCGACAGCAACCTGGTCACCGCTGAGCCCCGTTCCCCCGTCAGCCGCGGGATCAGGCATGAAACGAACGGGCTCCACGGAGATAGTTCCTCGCTCCAGGTCGAGCGTGTGGACAGGGATTCGCCCAGCTGTTGCCATATCCGTCGTCCTCTCACCGATTCCTGTTTTCCTGGCTCTCAGCACAACGATTCCGAGGCTTGGACGGTTCAAGACCCCGGAGCATTCAGTGACCGCCGGACCATGGTGGCGTGTGCCCAAGCGACAAGAACGACAGCCGACAGCGTCTCCTCCGGTCTGAGTCCGGACAGTTCAAAGCCCTGGAACACCGATGCCGGGTCTGCACAAAACTCATGGTCAACGACGCGGCCGCCTTCCCCGGTGGTGACGGAGCGTTGAGGCATCCACGCAGGATCACTCCAGGTCGTTCGCCTGCCTCGAGCCCTCCTTCACGTTCAGGGCACACGACCGCACCCGACCGGGAAGGCGTCAGCGCCGGGTGAACCACTGGACTCTCCATGACGTTGTGGGAGTCGGTGACCTGGCGAACGACGAACCGGCCCCTGCGAGTTGCCAGGAGGCGGCCTCCAGGCCGCTCGGTTCGTGCCGCACGGATTCCGTGACACAGAGAAAGCAGGAGAACATGCCGGATTCACCCACGGACTCTTCGGTCGAATCCGACTACGCGGGTGTCGACCCCTACGCCCCCGTGGATCCTTGGGATGCTCCCAGGCGTCCTCAGGAAGCCAGCAGCGCAGCCGCCTTCAGCAGTGCAGAACCTCCCCCATATGCGGGGCACAGGAATGACCCGCTGGTCAGCCTGGAAAGGAGGAGGAGGCACGAGTCCGCGGCCATCGAGCAAGAGGGGGACCTCCGCACCAGACGTCCGAACGACCCGGCGGCGGCAGAGCAGTGGGACATTGAGGAAGCCATAGGCGAGAGTCAGTTCGCTGGCCAACTCTCCCGTCCTGATTCCCGGGCCTCGGAGCGAGCGGAGGACCAGTTCGAGGCGGACCTCGCCGAGGCGCTGCGGCTCAGCACCCTGGAGAGTTCGCGGGCGACGGCGCCGGAGGCCGGACCCTTCGGAGGCGTGTCCGCCCCGGGTACCGTCGGCCGTCCCGGCAGGTTCGCGGATGTGTGGGACATGCAGCAGAGGTCCCGGATGGCGGCCCAGTCGTCGGCGCCGGTGCCGCCTGCGCTGAGTCCGCGCGATCCGAATGCCGTGGCCGGGCCTTCGACGGATCCGGCCCCGCACGAGTACGCGGCGGCAGCGGAGAATCCCGTCGGCGACAGCGCGAGCCGGTTCCAACCGTTGCAGCGGAGGGGGCGGTACGACGACGAGGCAGTGACACGCCGGCGTCGCAGGACCCGAGGCCGTCCCAGGCCCAACCCCCCACGCGGGGTCGAAGGGGCGGGTGACGGCTCCCTGCGGCGGGCGGCGTGGGTCCCCGGGGGCGGACCGGATCAACGGTCCGCTTCCCTCTTCAGGGACTCCCGCAGTTCCCGCCGCCCCCTGATCCCCAGTTTCCGGTACGCGCCGGTGAGGTGGGTTTCCACCGTGCGGAGGGCCACGTGCAGCAGACCCGCGATCTCCGCGTTCGTACCGCCGCCGGAAGCCAGTTCGACGATATGGCGTTCACTGCCGGTCAAGGACTCCGCCACCCGCGTCACCGAGCGGGCGACGAGGGCCTCTCCGGCGTCGATGTGCCGCCCTGGGCGGGCCGGGTGGCGCTGCTGTCACCCCCGGTGGTGCGGGTCGTCGCTCTTGTCGGAGACCTGGCGCTGGGCGAGGACCTCTCCGCTGTGCGCCATCGCGGACAACAGCGAGACCGCCAGGGTGGTCCGGGTGCGTGAGCCGCGGACGGTCTTGCCGTCCACCGCGATCGGCCACAGCGTGTCCGGCTCACGGGCACGGGCTGTCCGTGCGGACAGGAAAGCGCCGATCGCGGCATCCAGGGCGTCGCCGTCCAGACGGGCGAGCAGACGGCGCACCGTCGCCGGGTGCGGGACCACCACCTGCCCGGTCAGGGGATCCGGGGCGAAACCGAGGGCATCCACGGCCCAGCGCGGTGCGTCCGTGATCCACTCGCCGATCGCGGCCAGGGAACGGGCGCCGGCCGACACGGCAGCGGCTGCCGCCGCCAGCAGCGCGGACAGCGGGTACCGGCGCGGCCTCTGCGATCCCGCGGGTCGGGCACCGCGTCCAGGAAGGGACGCAGGCCGGCTGCGTCGATGACAGGTGCGGAAGAAGGGGCGTGGGCCAGATGCTCCAGCGCGACGGGTATGGGGGATGACGCAGGGGCAGGCACGGTCTCGTTCGGTTCTCATGGGTCTCGACAACCACGTGATCACCAGCGCCGTGCCTGCGCTGCCTCCCGGCCCCAGAACCAGACATGACGCGACGTCACGGACGAGACGCGTGAACCGGACGGATCCGCTTCATACAATGCCCCTGGTTCGGAGCCCCGGACGGTTCAAGGCCCTGGAACATCGACGACCGGCGGACCATCGCGGCGCGCCTTCACAGCGGCATGGTGAACCGATCACATGGCTGAATGGATGTTCCAGCAGGGTGCGGAGGTCAGGCCGAGCGCGGGAACCCCGGCAGCAGCACCCTCGTCTCCGGGGAGTCCTCCCGCAGCAGGCCCATCTCGATCGCCTTCCGGGCGAGTTCCGCCTTGTTTCCGGCGCCGAGCTTGCCGCGGATCCGCTTGACGTAGGTGCTGACCGTGACCTCCGCCAGGCCCATCCGGCGGGCTATCTGGCCGTGTGTCAGGCCCAGGGCGAGCAGGCGCAGCGCCTCCCTCTCACGCTGGGTGAGCGGCGGCGCGACGGGCGAGGAGGGGTGCCGCAGCTCGCTGTGCAGGCGGGGCGCCAGTCCGGGGGCGATGTGCAGCCCGCCGCCGGCGACCGTCTCCACCGCGCGCAGCAGCTCCCGCTCGTCGGCCTGCTGGTCCACACAGCCGAAGGCCCCGGCGCGCAGGGCCTGCGTGACCGGCTGCCCGCCGACGATGTCCGCGACGACCAGGACCCGTCCGCTCCGGGTCAGGGCGGCCACGCCCTCGGTGAACCCGGTGCCGCGCACGGGCGGGCCGTACACGATGACGTCGTAGCGCCGCCGGCCCGGATCGGAAAGGTCGGCGATGTGCGCGACCGCCGCCTCGACCCGCGCCAGTCCGCTTTCGGCGAGCAGGCTCTCCCACCCCCGGCGCATCAGGCTGTGCTGCTCGACAATGGCGACCTGCGGCGTGGGGGACATAACACTCCTGCAATTCTCAGAATTTTCTGAGCGGGAGCTTCAATATAGTGCCGGAAAATGTCACGGGGATGCCCTCGTCATACACAAGTACATCACCGTACGGGTGAAAGAAATCACGTGAACCGGTCAGCCGATTCCCCCGTTGTTGGGGAAGTGGAAACTCCCGGAAAACACCCGGTCGGGTCCGTTTTTTCAGTGCAGCGCAACCCCAAGCGCACGCAGAACCGGCATTTCTCCGGCAGTACCGACCCAGGTGCGATGGTCCGGTGTGGTGTGCATGGTGTCTGTGTCCTGGGCACCGGGGGCCAGCACCAGACGGTCCAGCCGGAACAGGCCGGCCCGCGCCGCACCGGGCCGCGTCAGCAGGGTCCGGACGATGGCCTCCAGCGCGCCGGGTGCGATGCCGACCGCCGGAGGAGTCGGCTGGGACCACAGGTCCGCCGGGGTACGCAGGGGCAGGCGTGCCACCAGGCCGGTGGTGTCCGAGCGGTAGGCGGCCGGCGGGAAGAGCACGCCGGTCCAGGCGTACCGCCCGGCCGGTTCCGGCCGGGGGGCCGTCTCGCCCCGTCCGCGCCGGGGGCCGGGCAGTGGATCACCGTCGAGATCGACGTGGGCCGCCCGCTCCCCGTACACCAGCGTCGCGTCCGCGATCTCGGCACCGGTGTGGTCCCGGAAACGCACGCGGACCTGCCACACCCCGTCCCGGAATCCGCCGTCCGCCACCCGGGTCAGGGGCATGGCGGGGGACCCGAGGACGAGCCGGTCCGGACGTACCCGCACGTCCCGCAGTTCGCGCAGGTGCGTCCGGGGCCGGTCCGGCGGGACCACCCAGTCCCCCGCGGCCATGGCGTACTCCAGCAGCACGCTCACCGGCAGCGCAGCCGCCCCGGCCACGGAGAACTCCGCCAGACACGGGTGTGCGCCGGGCCGGAACACGTGCGCGGAACGCATCGAGCGGAACTCGTCGAACGACTCGACCCGGCCCAGATAGTGGCGCAGATCGGCGATGCGCGCGAACCCCCGGTAGCCGCGCATCTCGCTCAGCACCGGCATCCGTCCGGGACCGATCGCGACGCCGAGCTCCCCCACCAGGACGGCCTCCCGCCGGTGGGCCGAGCGGATCTCGGCGACCCAGCGGCGTACGCCCTCGGCCGGGTCCACGGTCGAGCCGTAGCGGGCGGCCGCCGCGTAGTTGGGCACGTTGCCCAGGCCCTCCCAGGTGGGCCAGCAGATGGTCTGGACCGGCAGATCCAGCGCGGTGGCCGCCCATCTGCCCAGGCGTGCCAGCCCGTCGTTGGCCGCGGAGTACGGCACCTGCCCGACCATGCCCCCCAGCCGTCCGGAGAGCGAGCCGACGCAGCTCAGCAGCCGTAGAGCGGCGCGTCGTTCCGGTGTGGCCGTGAGCGCCCGTACCAGCGTGGTGAAGCCGTCCACCTTGACCTCGACGGCCCGCACCACGTCCTCGGACGTCCGCCGGGCCAGGCGCCGCCAGTGGTCGGCGACGGCGTTGTGGACGACGACGGAGGGCCGCAGCCTCCCGATGAGTTCACCGGCCTGCGCCTCGTCGGTGCAGTCGCAGGGCACGTAGTCGACGCGCAGCCCCGCCCGCGCGGCCGCGGTGAGGTTCGCCCGGATCTCGCGCGTCTGCTCCGCCCCGGCGGCCGCGCCGCGGCGCCGGACGAGATCGGCGGGGCCGGTGGCCCGCGCCAGTGACCGCCGGCGCCAGTCGGCGAACTCCGCGTCGCTCATTGCGAGCCACTCCTCGGCCCCGGCGTCGGGCAGGGCACGGCGGCCGGTGACCACGACCCGGCAGCCCGAGGTCTCGGCCAGTCCGCGCGCGAGGGCGAAGCCGACGCCCCGGCCGCCGCCGGTGATCAGCACGGTGTCCGCGGGCCCCAGGGCGATCGCCGGTGGCGGCACCTCCGCGTCGAGCGCGGTCAGGGTGTGCCGGCGGCCGTCGCGGTATCCGATCTCGGCGCGGTCCCGGACGGCGCACTCGTAGGCGACCGTCCGGGCGACGGCGTCCGGGTCGCCGTGCTCCAGGTCGAGCGCCTTCACCGCGACCGTGGGCAGTTCCCCGCACAGTCCCTTGGCGAGGCCCGCCCAGATACCGCCCAGGGGCTGCGGCGGGGGCACCTCGGCGTAGCCCATCAGTCCGCCCAGGCCGGTGACGGCGAGGTAGAAGCGGTGGTGGTGGCGGGTGTCGGCCGCCCACTCGTCGTGCACGTGCCGCAGCGCGTCGGCGGTCAGACGCAGGGCGGGGCGCCAGTCGGAGTCCCCCAGCTCGTACCCGGTGCCGGTGAGGTTGAGGTCCACGATGCCGTCCCAGGACGGCCGGGCGTCCAGGGCGGCCGGCCCGTCGGCGACGACCGCCGTCGCCCCCCGTGTGCCCAGGTGACCGGCGACGGCGGCGGTGAGGTCGGTCCGCCGTCCCAGCACCAGGATCGTGAGGCCGGTCAGCGCCCGGCGGACGTCCGAGAACGGCGCCGGGACCGGCTGCGGCGTCCAGAGCAGACGCTGCAGCGGGCGGGTGAACGACCTCGTCTCGTACGACACCAGGTGCGGACGGACGGCTTTCACCCGCCGCTGGGCGGGAAACCCCGGTACGTTCTGCGCGGGAAACCCCGGTACGTTCACTCGGTCCTCTGTGTGTGCCTCGTGGTCCGGTGCTCGGTGAGGACGCGTCCGTCGCGCGGATCGACGTAGCCCACGACCGTCGCGGCCATGTCCTTGATCTGGAAGAGGATCCGGCCGTCCGGGAAGGCCGCCGCGCACCGTTGGGTGGCGGCGTCGCGGGCCTCGTGCGGGGCGGGCACCGCGTAGAGGCGGACCGGTTCGCGGGCGCCGGCGAGCGAGACATCGGTGTGGCCGCCGTAGAGGTCGATGCGCCGGATGGAACGAGGCGCGGCGAGCGGTATCCACCGGGCGTCGGCCCGGCCCAGCGCTGCGACCTGGGCGAGGGCGTCCAGGGACACGGCGGGCGTGACCGTGCCGCGGAACCAGCGCTCCACCTCGACGGGGTCGAGGGCGAGGCCGGCGGTCCGGCCGCACGGGTGCATCCGTTCGTCGCGGGTCGAGGCGAAGGGGCCGCTCAGTGTCAGACCGGTGCGGGCGCTGCGGTACGGGTTCAGCGCCGGCTCCGTCGTGTACGGGGGCCAGTCCGCCCAGCGCGGTGCCGCGACCGGTTCGTCGCGCAGGAGCACCCGGAGTGAGGCGTGCGGTTGGTCCCGGCGCAGGACGCGGCCGTCGGGAGCCGTGACGTCGGTGAGGACACGTACCTCCACCACCGACTCGTCGCGGTCGGCGGACAGCAACCGGGCCCGCAGTCGTTTGTCCTCCGGGCGCTGTACGTCGTACACGCGCAGGAACCGTTCGAACCGCACGTCCTCGAAGGCGACCGGCACCCGTCCCGGCACCAGCCGCACGGCGGCCTGCGCGGCCATCTCGACCATCAGCATCCCCGGCAGCGTGGGATGGCCGTTCACCCTGTGGTGCTCCAGGTACCCGTCCCGCTCCAGGTCGAAGGTCCGGACGGCGGTGAGCGTGTCGCGGGTGCGGTCGAGCACCTCGTCGACGTAGTTCGCGGAGGGCGGGGGGTCCTCGGGCGCGTCGTGTGGCGGTACGGCCGGCCGGGTGGCGGCCGGCCCGGTGGCGGTCGGCCGGAGAGGGACGGCCGACCGCTGCCGCCGAACGGGGGTGATCGGCAGCCCGGTTCCCGCGTCCGGCGGGGTCTCGGCGCCGATGACCGCGAGCTGGGCCGGTCGCGACCGGTGCAGCATCTCCAGTTCGTTGTCGCCCAGCAGGACGGTGGCCGGGGCGTGGGGCTCCTGGGCCAGCTCGGCGAGGAAGTGCGCGGTCGCCTCCGCGTTGGTCATGGGGGTCAGCTCGGCGTTCTCGGCGAGTCTCGCGCGCAGGAAGGGGTCCGTGCCGAGCCCCGTCTCGCCCCACAGGCTCCAGCCGATGGTGTACTCGCGCCGCCCGGCGGCCGTGGCGTCGAGCGCGGCGGTGGTCAGGAAGTCGTTGGCCGCGCTGTAGTCCGTCTCACCGCGCTGGCCCAGGAAACCCGCGGCGGAACCGCAGTTGCACCACTCGGCCGGCGGCGAGTCCGCGAAGGCCCGCTTGAGGTTGGCGTAGGCGCGGAACTTGAGGTCCCGGACGGCGCGGAAGTCCGACAGGGACTTCTGGCGGACGCCGGCGGCCCGGTTGATCCCGGCGATGTTCAGCAGCAGGTCCACCCGGCCGTGGACGGCGAGCACCGACCGAGCCGCGGCCCGCACCGCCTCCGGGTCGAGCAGGTCGCAGTGCAGGTAGGTGACCCGGTCCGCGCCGGCCCGCGCACGCAGGCGGCTCAAGGTGCGGTGCACCTCCCTGGCCTGCGTCAGGCGCTTGAACTCCGCGGCGGCCTGGGCCACCGGCACCCGCGCCGGGCCGGTGCTGCGCTCACGCAGGAACCGCCGGCGACGTGTGGCGAAGTCGGCGTCGTCCTCGGTCAGGGCACCGGAATCATGGGAGTCGAGAGGGTTGGAGCCGAGGACGTAGATCCGCGCGTCCGCGTGTTGCGCGAGGGAGTCGAGCAGCTCCGCGCCGATGCCCCGGCCGCCGCCCGCCGCGACGATGACGGAACCGCCGGCCAGTCGGCGCCGACCGGCGGTCACCTCGACGGGCCGGGCGTGCTCGGCCAGCCGCCGTCCTCCCGCGTAGTAGGCGACAGGCAGTCCGTCTCCGCCGTCGGCCGTCTCCGCCAGCAGATCGGGCAACGCGTCGGCCGGCCGGTGCGCGTCGTGTACGACGGCCGCCACACGGGCCCGGGGTACCTCGGCGGCCAGCGCCTTGGCGAACCCGGTGAACAGTCCGGCACACGGGTGCGGCACGCCGTCCGGCGAGACCGCGCGCAGCAGAAGAAGCGTGAAGGAGCTGTCCGTGTCGGCCCACCCGGCCCACTCCCGGGCGGTGAGGAACACGGCGTCGTGCGTGCGGAGGAGGGCGTCGCCGGGTTCGGCTCCGTGCCCGTCGAGCCACCCGCGCTCGCCGAGGTCGACCACGGCGCGGATCCGCCGTGGGCGTGACTCGGCGAGCACGGCGGCCAGTTCGCCCTCCAGGTCCGTGACGGGGGTCTCCTGCCCGAGGCGGTGGATGCGGGCGGTGCCGGTGGGGTCGAGGCGAACCGTGGTGACGTCGTGGTCCGGCGCGAGGTCCGCGGGCCCGGCGGGGTTGCCGAGCAGGACGAAGTCGTCGGAGACCGGAGCCGCTCCGGCGGCGCCCGGGTGCGGACGTGGCAGCGGACGCGGGGCGAGCACGAGGACGTGGCGCCGCTGGGCCTGCGGGATCGTGGTGCCCGGGGACGCGGTGACGGCGTGGGGGGTCTTGGCAGCCCGGGAGTTCGTGCCGGACCCGGACGCCCGGGGCGCCGTGGTGCCGGCATGAGGGGTGGGGGCAGCCCGGGAGTTCGTTCCGGACCCGGACGCCCGGGTCGTAGTGGCGGGCGGGGCTGGCGTCACGGCGGACCCCCGGGGGTTCTCGGCGGACGCCGAGGGCGTCATCGCGGACGGACGACGCAGTCGCACGGTCCGCTCCGGGCTGTGGGCGTCCGGCCGGAGCCGCAGCTCCAGGTCCTGCCGGTGCCCGGTCAGGAACCGGACGAGTTCGGGTCCTCCCTCGCCGCCGAGGAAGGAAGGGCGGTCCGTCGGCCCGGCGGCGCCGTCCGGCATCCGGGCCGGACCGGTGTCGCGGTCCAGGACCGCCAGCACGGGCAGCCCCGCGCGCTCGGCCACGTCGCGCCGGGCGAGCGCGAGGAGGAACACTCCCTCCGCCGCCGTACGGCCCTCGGGCCAGCCCAGCAGCCCGCCGAGCGGAGCGGTCCATTCGAACAGTGTGTTGCCGTTGCCGGCGCCGACGAGGGCCAGGTCGAGGTCGCCCGTTCCCAGGTACCCGGCGGCCACCTCCAGCGCCTCGGCCAGGGACGCCTCCCCCGCGTCCACGGTCATGTTCAGGCCGCGCAGGTCGAGGTGGTTGGAGAGCCGGGAGGCGATGATGTTCGGCATCTCGCCGGGGTAGGAGTCCTTGGTCGGTGCTTCCACCAGGCCGTGCGTCCGTTCACGCAACCGGTGCACCGGCTTGCGCAGCGCGCCGTCGGCGACCGCTTCCACCGCCCGCTCCACCCGGTCCAGGTGGATGCGCAGCCGGTAGAGCACCCCGTTGCGGGTCGGCCCCATGTGGCCGACGACGACACCGGCCCGTTCACCATGGCGCCGGAAGGCCTCCAGCACACCGGCGTCCAGCCGCCGGGCGCTCTCGACGAGCGCGAGCTGCGTCCGGTCCAGGACGCGGACGGTCGCGGGCGGCATCCGGAACTCCGCCAGGGAGGGCATCGGATAGACGTCCCCGAAGGAGAGCGGCGGTGTGCGCCGTCCCGCGGCCCACTCGTGGACGTCGTCCATGCCCCGCGTCCCGGGCAGGTGCGCGGACCAGCCGACAACGACCACGTCGTCGTCGGGCACGGCGGGGCGGCCAGGTACGCGGGCGACTTCTGGGAGCGGTCCGGGGACACCACCGTGCGCCGGAACACCGGGCGCGGGGACACCATGCGCGGTGCTTCGGTGTTCGCGGACGAGGAGGTGCGCGTTGGTGCCGCCGAAGCCGAAGGCCGACACCGCGCCCATCCGTGCGGGCCCGTCCGGCCGGGCCGGCCATGGCACGGGCCGGCCGGGCACGGTCAGCCGCGTGGAGTCCAGGCCGAAGGCCTCGGGAGCGGCGGTGAAACGGTACTGGGCGGGGATCAGCTCGTGCCGCATGGCCAGCAGCAGGTGGATCACGGAGACGACTCCGGCGGGCCAGCCGGTGTGCCCCACCAGGGACTTGTTCGACGTCACCGGAAGCGGCCGGCCAGGCCCGCCGGACCTCGCGGAGTGGGAGTAGGCGTCCCGCAGGCCGAGGAACTCCGCGGTGTCGCCGGCCCGGGTTCCGGTCGCGTGCGCGATGACACAGCCCACCTCGTCCGCAGTGGCGTCCGCCTTCTCCAGGGCCCTGCGTACGGCGGTCGTCTGCCCGGAGCTCGACGGGGCGTTGATGGCCTTGCCCTTCCCGTCCGCCGAGAGGCCGATGCCGGCGATCGTGCCGTACACGGTGTCGCCGTCGGCCAGGGCGCGCGACAGCCGCTTCAGTACGACCAGGGCCGCGCCGTCGGAGAACAGCACGCCGTCGGCGTCCCGGTCCAGCGAGGCCACCACACCGCGTGCCGACAGCCCGCCGAGCTTGGAGAACAGCACCGGGTTGGAGGGTGCGAGCGCGAAGGCGCCGCCGCAGACGGCGATGTCGGCGCGCCCGGCCACCAGGTCCCGGACGCCGAGGTCGACGGCGTACAGGGAGGACGAGCAGGCGGTGTCGAGGACGTGGACCGACGCGTCGTCGGGGAGGATCCCGCGCATGGCGTCGCCGACCGACCGATGGGGTGTGAACGCCTGTACTCCGCGTACGCCGCGCCGGAACCGGTCGGTGACGGCCGCTTCGGCGTCGGCGACGTCCCGCGCGGCGGTACCGTCCTCTGCCGCCTCGCGCAGAGCGTGGCGTACGGCACCGAGCACGAGGGCCTCTTCGAGGTGCTGGCTGCCGTCGGCGGTGCAGCCGACGCTGAGACTGAAACGGTCCCCGGAGGACCGGGCCACCGGTTCCAGCGCCTGGTACAGGCTGTGCCGCAGCCAGAGCATGGGGAGGTCGAGCGACGGGTCGCGGACATCGGTCCCGGCGCTGAGCAGGGGATGCGGTGTGAACCCGGTCAGGTAGCCGCTCCTGCGCTGGGAGCCCTTGTCGGGGGCGCGCGGATCGGGGTCGTGGAAGTCGTCGGCCGCCCAGCGGTCCGCCGGCGGCTCGACGAACAGTTCGGCGCCGTCGCCGAGGAGCTCCCAGAACTCCTGTGGGGAGGAGGCTCCGGGGACGGCCAGGCCCATGCCCACGACGGCGATCGGATCGTGGGCGGTCCGGGCTTCCGGCACCTGCGGCGTCTCGTCGGGGACGGGCACCGCGCCCACCGGCAGCTGTGGGGCGTCGTCCGGCATGTGCGGACCGTCGTCCGGCATGTGCACCGCGACCCGCGCCGTGGACTCCGCCACGTGTACGGCGTCGTCCGGCACGCGCACCTCGGCCTCCGGCACCTCCCGCACACGCCCGGCGGCCTCCGGAACCTCCGGCACGTGCACCGCGTCACCCGGCTCCGAAGCTCCGGCCGGGGCGACGGCCACCGCGCCCGGCGCCTCGGCCGACTGCTCGGCCGGCTGCTCGGCCGGCTCCCGCGTCCGGTCGGCGGCATCGGTGGCGGCGGCATACCTCTCCCCGGCCCGCGCCCGGCTCGTCCGCGGGGCGGAGAAGGCGGCGCTGCCCAGGGTCATCCCGCCGTCGGCCAGGATGGTCTGCCCGGTGATCCATCCGGATTCCGGCGAGGCGAGGAACAGGACGAGGCCGGTCAGGTCCTCGGGGGTGGCCAGACGGCCCAGCGGGGTGTGGGCCACGGTGTTGGCCACCATGTCCTCGAAGTCCGGGAACAGCCGTCCCGAAGGAGTGTCGATCAGACTGCACGAGGCGGTGTTGACGCGAACGCCGTCCGCGGCGAGTTCGGCCGCGAGGTAGCGGGTGGCGCTCTCCAGGGCCGCTTTCGAGGCGCCGATCGCGAGGTAGTGGTCGAGCACGTAGGGCGCGCCGAGGGAGGACACGTTCACCACCGCCCCGCCGTCGGCCGCGGCCAGCAGCGGGCGGGCGGCCCGGGTGCACCACAGCGCGCCCTTCAGGTTGGTGTCGAGGGCCCGGTCGAGGTGCTTCTCGGTGAGGTCGTCCAGCCGGACGAAGGAACCGGCGGCGGCGTTGTTGACCAGGATGTCGAGTCGCCCACGGGACGCGGCGAGCCGCTCGAACATGGCGTCCACCTGGTCGCGCCGGGCCACGGAACCGCGCAGCACCTCGACGTCCAGGCCCTCGGCGCACAAGGCGCGCGCGATCTCCTTGCCGGCTTCGTAGGAATGGAAGCAGTTCAGTACGACAGCGGCACCGCGCCGGGCCAGGCCCTCGACCACGGCCCGGCCGACGCCGCCCGCACCGCCGGTGACGAGCGCGACCCGGCCCGAGAGACCGCCGGTCACCGGCGGACTCCGCCGGAGGAGACCCGCTCGTGGACGTAGTCCACGACTCCGCCGAGCGTGTCGTTCTGCCCGAACCGCGGGCCGCGTTCGCCCTCGCCCCGCTCGTCCAGGTCGAAGAGCCTGCGCACCCGGTCGAGCAGCTCGACCTGCTTGACGGAGTCGATGCCGAGCTCCGCCTCCAGCTCGGCGTCCTCGGTGAGTACCTCCTCCGGGTACTCCAGGGCCTCGGCGTAGAGCGACCGGATACGGCCGAACACCGCCTCGCGGTCGCCGGGCGGTGGCCCGTCGGCCGGCGTACCGGACGGTTCCAGGGCACGGGGCCGCTCGGGCGGTGGTTCCACCTCCGGCCGCGTCGGCGGCAGGGGCAGCGCCTCCGGCGCGGGAGAGGGCCGTACGACCCGCACCTCGTCGAACCGCTCGCCGGTCAGGTACGTCGCCGCGTCCGACACGGCGCGGTACTCGTCGCGGGCGTCCAGGGGCTGGAGCACGACACAGTCCGGGTGCATCTCTCCGACGAGTCTGCCGAGTACCCGGCCCGCGCCCAGTTCGGCGAAGACACGGACGCCCTGCCCGTACAGCCGCTCGACGGCGGCGTCGAAGGCCAGCGGCGTCACCAGGTGCAGCGCCAACAGGTCGGCCAGGTCGTCGCCGTCCCGGTACCAGCGTTGCAGGACGGGCGAGTAGACGGCGGTGCGCAGTGGATACACCTCGTACGCGCGGGCGGCACGGGCGAAGGCGTGCCGGGCATCGGTGAGCAGCGGGTTGTGGAAGGGATGCGGGGATCGCAGTTCCACGGCGGTCAGGCCCACCGCCCCGGCCACCGTCGCCACCGTGCGGATGCCCGCGGGAGGTCCCGAGACCACCGTCCGCGCCGAGGTGTTCCGCACCGCCACGGCCAGTCCCTGATGGTCCATCAGGCCGAGGATGCGGTGTGCTCGCTCCGCACCGCAGGACAGGGCCAGCATCAGCCCGCCGCTGCTGTCGTGGTCACGCAGCGCGGCGACACGGTGGCACAGGAGACGGGCCCCGTCGGTCAGGGTGTAGGCCCCGGCGCAGACCAGGGCGGTGAGTTCGCCCATGCTGTGCCCCATCAGGGCGGAGAAGCGCACGCCTCGCTCGACCAGCAGCCGGTGGGCCGCCACCGAGAGCCCGAACACGGCGAGTTGGAACAGATCGGGATCCCGGGCCAGCAGTTCCTCGGGACCGGGCGGATTCTCCGCGAACACGACGGGCGTGACCTGCTTGCCGAGGAGCTCCGCCGCCGCGAGATCGACGGCGGAGAACACCGCGTGCACGGACGCGTCACGGTCATGCCACGCACGCGTCAACTGCCCTGGCCGGTAGGCCCCCTGCCCGGGAAACAGGCCGACGACCGGTTCTGGATCATGGAACATGCGGGATGCCTTCGTCTCACGGTGGACCGGCTGGACCGGCAGAGGCGGTGGGATGTCGTCGGTTTGGTTCGTTGATCGCGCGTGGGCCTCGGCCACCCTGGCGGGCGGGGTCACCTGCGATCACCCTCGCCCTTGTGGGCGACCTGCTTTGACCTGACTCACCTGATGCTGATATGGCGTGGGCGGTCGATGGGATGGCGCCCTTTCGGCGGTCTGATGCCCTTCTTGGAGGGGCCTGCGGCGGACAAGGAGAGCCGGGGACGATGTCACCGGCGATACAGGAGCATTCGACGGGGCGGGCGGCTCAGGGCCCCGGCAAAGTTGTTGATCACGTTGCCAGGAGCAGGTCGATGGGGCGGTCGGTGGCGCGTGCGTAATGCCGTAGGGCGGCGGCGATGTT
>NZ_JBEYVI010000078.1:0-23559 GCF_040643955.1 Streptomyces sp. NPDC047061 | reverse complement strand
GACGCCCGACGACCACGCCGCGCCGCAGTCTCGTCATTCGGCATCAGCGGCACCAACGCCCACCTCATCCTCGAACAAGCACCCGAACCCACCCCAACGGACATCCCGGACGAGGAGACGCCTGCCGTCGCGGTCACACTGTCGGCCAAGGATCCGGCCGCGCTCCGGGCCGCGGCGTCCCGGCTCCGCGACCACCTCGACGCGCAGCCCGCCGCCGTCCCGGCCGGACTCGCCGGGAGGCTCGCCGCCCGGACCCTGTTCGACCACCGGGCGGTGATCGTCACCGCGGGCGGAGACCGCGCCGGGCTCACCTCGGCGCTCACCGCGCTCGCATCCGAACGGGAGCATCCCGCGCTGGTCACGGGATCGCCCGCCGGACGCGGCGACGGCGTGGTCTTCCTGCTCAGCGGCCAGGGCAGCCAGCATCCCGGCATGGGACGGGAACTGTACGCGGCGTCCCCCACGTTCGCCGAGGCCTTCGACACCGTGTGCGCCGCGTTCGACCCGCACCTCGAACGGCCGCTCAAGGACGTCATGTTCGACGGCGGCGACCTCGTCAACGACACCGCCTACGCCCAGCCGGCGATCTTCACGCTCCAGGTCGCGCTGCACGCTCTGCTCGGCCACCACGGCATCACGCCCGACCGGCTGCTCGGCCACTCGATCGGCGAGCTCACCGCCGCCCACCTGGCCGGAGTATGGACCCTCGACGACGCCGCCCGGCTCGTCGCGGCGCGCGGACGGCTGATGAGCGCGCTGCCGTCCGGGGGCGGGATGCTGAGCGTCCAGGCGTCCGAGGCCGAGCTGCGGCCGCTGGTGGACGCCGAGGACGGCGTCGCCGTCGCGGCGCTCAACGGGCCCGCATCGACGGTCCTGTCCGGCGAGCTCACCGCGCTCGACCGGATCGCCGAGCGGCTCGACGGGCTGCGGCTGCGGCACCGGCGGCTGGTCGTCAGCCACGCCTTCCACTCGCCACTGATGGAGCCGATGCTCCACGAGTTCCGAGAAGTCGCCGCGGGCGTCACCGCGCGCCCGGCACGGATCCCGCTGATCTCGAACGTCACCGGGCTGCCCGCGACGGACGAGCAACTCGCCGACCCCGCCTACTGGGCCGGTCAGATTCGGGGTGCCGTACGGTTCCACGACGGCCTCGCCCGGCTGCACGCCGACCACGCTCCCGCCTGCTATCTGGAGCTCGGCGCGCGTCCCGCGCTGGCGACCCTCGCCCGCCAGGCCCTGGACGGCGTCACCGCACGGTCCGTCCTCGACCCGGCCCTCCCGGAACCGGCCGCGGTGCTGACCGCGCTCGCCCACCTGCACACCGCCACCCGGATCCCCGTCGGCTGGCGGGCCGGAACCTCGACGGCGTCCGCTCCGCCGCCCACCTACCCGTTCCAGCACCGCGCCTACTGGTACGAGCCGGTGGCGGCCCCCGCCCCCGCGGCGGAGTCCGAGACGGCCCTGTGGGAGGCCATCGACCGCCAGGACCTGAGCGCCCTGTCCAACGCCCTGGACCTGGACCTGGACGACCCCGCCAAGCGGCTCCTCCTCGCCGAGCTCCTCCCGGCCCTCTCGGCCAGCCGGCGCAGCAACGGCTGGTGGCACGAGCAGACCTGGCAGCGCGTCCCCGTCGCCGCCGACATGCCCCTTCCCGGCACCTGGCTCCTCCTCACCGACGGCCCCTCCCCCACCCTCCCCACCACCTTGCTCCCCCTCCTCACCGAACGCGGCGCCCAGCCCCTCCACCTCGACCTCTCCACGACCGCCGACGGCGCAGTCGCCTCCGGCACGGGCTCCGGTCCGGCCGGCGGCGCGGGGAGCGGTCTCGAACGGCTCGCCCGGGTGCTGGGTGAGGCCGTGGAGGGGGCGGCGGTCGAAGGGGTGCTGTACCTCGCGGCGGACGTGGACCGGGAGGCGGTGCGGTGGACGGCCGAGCTGCCCGAAGCGCTGGCGCGAGCCGGGATCGACGCGCCGTTGTGGTTCGTCACGCGGGGAGCCGTCGGCGACGGGGCGACCGCCCCGGTCGGCGATGTCTCGCAGAGCCTGCTGTGGGGAGTCGTGGAGACGGCGGGGCGGAGCGGGTCGCCTCGGCGGCTGCGGGCCGTCGATCTGCCGCTCGAAGCCTCTGGACGGGTGGGGCGCGCGTTCGCGGCCGCGTTGACCGGCGGGGACGAGCTCGTGGCGGTCCGGGACGGGGCGCTGCTGGTGCCGCGGCTGACCCGGGCACCGGGCGGCGACCGCGGCTGGACGCCCGCCGGGACGGTCCTGGTCACCGGCGGCGGGCTCGGGGTCGAGACGGCGAAGTGGCTGGCGGGCGCGGGAGCGTCCAGCGTCCTCCTGGCCGTCGACCCGGCCGAGGCCGCACCCGACGGGCTGGACGGCGCGATCATCCCGGTCGTGTTCGACCCCGCCGATCCGGCGGCGATTCCCGCTCTCCTCGAACTCCTCCCGGACGGCGAGCCGCTCGCCGCGGTCTTCCACACCGCAGCGATGGCCGGCGGCGGCACAGCCATGGACGCCGCCCGGCAGCTGCACGAATCCACCAAGGATCTGGAACTGTCCGCCTTCGTCCTCTTCGCTCCGCTGACGGCGTCGGCCAGAGCCCACTCCGCCCGTCCCGAGGATCTGGCGGTCGGGGCGTTCCACGACGCCCTCGCACGCCGACGCCGCGCCGCCGGGCTCCCGGCGACGTCGCTGCTGTGGGGGACGGTCGAAGGCGGCAGTGAGGAGCAGCCCGGCCTGCGCCCGATGCGCGCGTCGGCCGCCCTGCGGGACCTGCCGCGGATCCTCGCCGGGCCGCCCTGCGCGGTCGTCGCCGACGTCACCGCGGCGTTCCCCGGCGCGGCCCAGCGCACGTCCAGGGACGATGCCCGTGCCGCCGCCGACCCCGGCGGCCTCCTGCTCCGGCTTGAAGGCCGCTCCCCCGGGGAGCGCGACCGGTTGCTGCTGGAGTTCGTGCTCGCGACGACCGCCGACGCCCTCGGCCACGAGGGCGGCCACGCCGTCGCGCCCGAGGCCGACTTCCTCGACCTCGGCATCACCTCGCTCGGCGCCCTCACCATGCGCGACCGGCTCGCCCGCGCGACCGGCCTGTCCCTGCCGCCCAGCGCGGTCTACGACCTGCCGACCCCGTCCGCGCTGGCCGAGTACCTCGGCGCGGAGCTGGACGGCACAAGCCAACGGAGCACATCGTGAACGAACCTGTCGTGATCGTCGGAGCCGGCCCTGGCGGCCTCATGCTCGCCTGCGAGCTGGCCCTCGCCAAAGTCCCCGTCACCGTGTTGGACCGCCGGACGGAGCGCTCGCACGAGTCGGGCGGCGCGCTGCTGCACGCCCGCTGCGTCGAGACGCTCAGGCAGCGCGGCATCGCCGACCGGTTCGGCGACGCGTCCACCCCGCGCTGGAACCGGACCCATTTCGGCCTGCTGTACATCGAGTTCGACGAGGAGCTGGGCGAGACCGAGTTCGACTGGCTCATCCCGCAGGTCCGCACCGAGGAGATCTTGGAGGAGCGGGCCCTCGAACTCGGCGTCCAGGTGCTGCACGGCCAGGAGGTGACCGGGGTCGAGCAGGACGCCGGCGGCGTCACCGTGACGGTGGCGGCACAGGACGGCGAGCGGACCGTCCGCGGCGCCTACCTGGTCGGCGCGGACGGCGTGCACAGCACCGTCGCCAGGCTCTGCGGGTTCGACTACGAGGAGTTCGCGCCGGCCTACTACGGCGTGACGGCCGACGTCGGCGACTTCGCCGGCAACCGCGACAAGTTCGTCAACGGCCTGTACCCGGGCGGCCAGCTCGGCATCCTGCCGCTCCAGCCGGGCCGCATCAGGATCATGACGGTCGAGTGGGAGGACCGTGACGTCCCGCCGGGCACCCCGGTGACCAGGGACGAGGTCCTCGGCAGCGTCCGCAGGCTCGTGGGCACGGCACCCGACATCGAGGAGCCGACCTGGATGGAGCGCAACGGCCACGCGACCCGGCTGGTCCGCTCCTACCGGGACGGCCGCGTGCTGCTCGTCGGCGACGCCGCTCACTCGCACCCGCCGTCCTCCGGCAACGGCATGGTCACCACCCTGCAGGACGCCGTGAACCTCGGCTGGAAGCTCGCCGCCGAGGTGCTGGGACGGGCGCCGGAGGGCCTGCTCGACAGCTACGACGCCGAGCGCCGTCCGGTGGGCCGCCGGGCCTGCGTGCGGGCGGCGGCGCAGATCGCGATCCAGCATCCGCTGGAGAAGGTCGGGCCGCTGCGGGAGATCCTGGCGGGGCTCGTCGAGATGAAGGCGGTGCAGCGGTACCTCGTCCAGTACGTCACCGAGGTGTCCTACGCCTTCGACCTGACCGGCGTGCCCGGCGAGCCGCACGACCTGATCGGCCGGCGCTTCCCGGACGTGCGGGCGACCCGTCCGGACGGTACCGAGCTCACGACCTACGAGCCGCTGGCGGCCGGTCGGGGCCTCGTCCTCAACCTGACGGGCAAGCCGGAGGCCTTGCCCGCCGTCCCCGAGCACCTCGCCGGCCTCGTCGAGGTGGTGACGGTCGAGCCGGTCGCCGACCTCGACGCGCGGGTCGTGGTCGTCCGCCCCGACGGCTTCATCGCCTGGGCCGACCGAGGCGAGGACGGCGACGCCGGGTTCGCCCGGGCGCTCCGCGCCTGGTTCGGCTGACCCCGCTTGACCCTGGATATTCAGCGGAATCGGGGGATCTGACGCCCCGGTACCAGAAAGGTGCCGCTGACCTGCAAGGATGCGAGTGTCGAGGTCGTATCCGCTGCGAGAGTCAGGGCACCAATCCGGTGAGCGAGCCTCCAGGGTGGGACCGGCAGTTGTCCGTGGTCGCCGACGGCAAGGGGCTGAGCGGGCATGCCGGAGCGGTCCTGCTGCGCCGGCTGGCCGACCGGACGGGGTTGACGAGTGCGCCGGCGGCCGTGCTGCCCGCCGGGACGGGGCCGGCGGGCGGGACCGGGCGGTGGTGGTCGTGCAGCTCGCCGTGGCCATCGTGCCGGGGGCTGCGAACCTGTCGGACGCCGAGCAGTTGCAGGCCCCCCACCAGGGCTTGTTCGGGGCGGCGGTGTCCGACTCGACGACCCGACGGACGCTGGCAGCGATGGACGCCGAGGTCCTGGCGAAGATCGCTCGGGTGCGGGCCCGGGTACGTCGGCACGTCCGGAGCCTGCTGCACCTGCGGCCGGGCGGGTTTCCGCGGCTGACGCTCGCCGGGAAGTACCTGCACCGCCGGGTGGTGATCGACATGGACGCCACGGTCATCACGGCGGCATCGAAGAAGGAGGGCGCCGCGGCGACCTGGCCGACCACATCCGGGTGCTGCGCGAGGCGCTCGCCCAGGTCCCCGGAGCCTCGACGGCGAAGATCCTGGTGCGCGTGGACGGCGCCGGGGCCACCCATGGCCTGCACGAGCACCTGCGGGATCCGAACACGATGCGGCGCACGGTCCGCTTCACCACGGGCTGGACCATCACCGACGAGGACGAGAAGGCCGTCGCCCGCCTGCCCGAGGCCGCCTGGGAGACCTCGCTCCAGCAGGACGGCAGCGTGCAAGAAGGCTGCTTCGTGGCCGAGTTGAGCGGGCTGAACCGCCGGGAGGGCTGGATCAGGGGGATGCTCTGATCGTGCGCCGGGTCAGGCCGTCCGGCCGGCACGCGAAGGACCTCACTGCGTGCGAGAAGAAGACCGGCCGGAAGTACTCGATCACCGCCACCACGCGGTGGTCGAGGACCAGGTGGAAGCGAACAAGGCGATGGGCCTACGCAACCTGCCCTCCAAGTCCTGCAGATCAACCAGGCATGGATGCTGAGCGCGAACCTCGCCGCCGACCTGGACGCCTTGCGAACCACGCCCGCCGCCGATGGCTACGGACCGAGCGCACCTGGCCCTGGGCGAACGCGTCCACCACCGCCTGGCGGCGGCTGACCGACCTCCCGGCCGCCACCTGATCCACCAGCACCCGCCCCGACGAGAACCGGACAGGAGAGGACCGCACCACGGGCGAACCACCGAGCTGATCAACGACCAACCCCAGCTGACGGATCGAGCTTTAAGCGGGCTTTGAGGGGTCTTTTACGGGCTTTCGAGAGAATGGCCGTGGCAATTCCAGAATTGCCACGGCCAAATCCTGCCCATGCGAAAAAGGGGTACCCACATGTCCGACGGCCTCCGCGTTCTCGGAACAGCCTCGCACGTCGCCAACCTTCTCGGCGGCGACTCCAGCATCCACAGCCTGTACGGCCCCGAGGGATCGCCGGTCTACCACTTCCTCACCCGCTACGACGAGGCCGACGCCGAGGCGATGCTGGCGGTCGCCAAGGACCGCAAGGGAACGCTGCTCGAGCTGGCGTGCGGCTCGGGACGGCTCACCTTCCCGTTCCTGGAGCAGGGGTTCGACGCAGTCGGCCTCGACATGTCGCCGCACATGCTGAGGCTGTTCGCCGAGCGCCTCGAAGAGGAGAAGGAGGACGGCTCCGACTACACCGGCCGCGTCGCCACCATCGAGGGCGACATGACGTCGTTCTCCCTCGACCGGACCTTCGACTTCATCACCCTCGGCGCGAACGCGATCAGCTACCTGGAGAAGGAACAGCGCGCTTCGCTGTTCGCCTCCGTGCGCGCCCACCTCGCCGAGGACGGCCGCTTCCTGATGACGCTCATCGAGTTCCCCGGCATCGAGGATCGCTCGGAGCCGTTCGAGACCCAGGCGATCGTCGCGACCGGCGCGGACGCCGACATCCCGATGTTGCTGACCCTGCTCGACTACGTGGACCCGGTGGAGATGCTCCGGTCCAGCAACTTCCTCGCCCACCGCGTCGAGGACGGCAGGGTCATAGACTCCAAGATCTTCACTGCGCTGTCCGGCGTGCTGCCGGCCGCCCCGCTCCGTGCGGAGATCGAGGAGGCCGGCCTGCGGGTGCTGAAGCAGCACGAGGTGGTCAGCCAGTTCCAGATCCAGGCGTCGTTCGCGATCACGCCGAAGATCTACCTGCTCGAAGTGGCCCTCTAGTCCGTGCCCTTCCCCGGGGCCTCAGGCCTCGGGGAAGGTCCGCCCGAGCTCGGCGAAGGACTCCCCGCCGTGGTCGCCCCACAGATGCGTGATGGCCTCGAGCGTGCAGTAGTCGCGGAACAGCACGATCTGGCCGTCGCGGATCCGGAGGACCTGGATGTAGCGCGCGTCGAAGTGCTCGCCGGTGACGGTGTCCTCGGTCCTGGACGTGAACTCCGCGATGACGACCTCGGGGTCGTCGGTCTCGTAGACGGTCTCGTCGAGATGGTCGAGCAGGCGCCGGGTCCCGCGGGTGGCGTTCTGCAGGGCCGCCGAGATGACGGCCCGGATCGTCTCCCTGCCTTCGAACCGGCGTGGCAGGCCGTTCGGCGAGAACGGCACCTCCAGCACGCCGTCCTCGGCGAACAGGTCGGCCTGCCCGTCGGCATCGAGCCGGGAGATGCGTTCCTGCTTGAGCATGAAGATTTCACGGGGTGTCAGGTCTCTGTCGTGATTCATGGGCACATCGAACAGCAGGCCACTAAACACACCCTTACAGCACCCTAAAACGATCTTGCCGGTGCCTGGTCGGTTTGATATCGAGAAAGGCATCGTATATCACGTCGTCCGACCCTAGGGACCAAGAGATGAATGAGCCCATCGCCATTGTTGGAATTTCTTGCCGGTTTCCCGGGGGCGACGGCCCCGAGCAATTCTGGCGGCTGCTGCGCGACGGCCGCAGCGCGATAGGGCAGGCTCCGGAGGGCCGCTGGGACGACGTCGAGCTCCCGATGCGCACGGGTGGGTTCCTCGACCGGATCGACGGCATGGACCTGGGCTTCTTCGGCATCTCGCCGCGCGAGGCCTCGGTCATGGACCCGCGCCAGCGGCTCATGCTGGAGCTCGGCTGGGAGGCCCTGGAGGACGCGCGGGTCCTCCCCGGCGAGCTGCGCGGCTCCCGGACGGGCGTCTACGTGGGGGCCATCTGGGACGACTACGCCGCCCTGCTGCGTGATCTGGGCGGGCCGACCCCGCACTCGCTGACCGGCACCAACCGCGGGATCATCGCCAACCGGCTGTCGTACGTGCTCGGCCTGCACGGACCGAGCATGACCGTCGACACCGGGCAGAGCTCGTCGCTGGTCGCGGTCCGACTGGCCTGCGAGAGCCTGCTGCGCGGCGAGTCGGAGTTCGCACTGGCGGGCGGCGTCAACCTGAACATCCTCGGCGAGGGGACGCTGGCCGCGCTCCGTTTCGGCGCCCTGTCCCCCGACGGCCGGAGCCGCGCGTTCGACGCGGACGCCAACGGCTACGTGCGCGGCGAGGGCGGTGCGGTGGTCGTACTGAAGCCCCTCGCGCGGGCGATCGCGGACGGCGACCGGATCTACTGCACGGTCCTGGGCGGCGCGGTCAACAACGACGGCGCCACCGACGGGCTGACCACCCCGAGCGCCGAGGGCCAGGCACAGGTCCTGCACGACGCCTACCGGGACGCCGGGGTCGCGCCCGCCGACGTCCAGTACGTCGAGTTGCACGGCACCGGCACGAAGGCCGGCGACCCGATCGAGGCCGCCGCGCTCGGCGCCGTCCTCGGCACAGACAGGGATGGCCGGCTGCTCGTCGGCTCCGCCAAGACGAACATCGGCCACCTGGAGGGCGCCGCGGGCATCGCCGGCCTGGTCAAGACCGCCCTGAGCCTCCTGCACCGCGAGATCCCCGCGAGCCTCGGCTACGAGACCCCGAACCCCGCCATCCCGCTGGACGAACTGCGCCTGACCGTCCCGACCGAGCCGTCGGCGTGGCCCGGCGCGCACGGCGACGCCCTCGCCGGCGTGTCCTCCTTCGGCATGGGCGGCACCAACTGCCATCTCGTCCTCGGCGCGCCCCCCGTACCCGCCCCGCCCGTAGAGCGGCCCGGCCCCTCCACCGTCCCCTGGCTGCTGTCAGGACGGACGCCCGCGGCCGTCCGCTCACAGGCCGCAAAGCTCGCCGCCTACCTGGACGAACAGCCCACCCCGACCGCCCACACGCAGACCGGGGAACCCGCCGACCTCCTGGATGAGCGGCCAAGGCCGTCCGTCGTCGCGGTCGCCGCCGCTCTGGCGACCACCCGCACCGCGTTCGAGCACCGGGCTGCGGTGCTCGGATCCGACCGCGACACCCTCACCGCGGGTCTCCGTGCCCTCGCCGCCTCTGACGAGGGGCTGACGGGACGGGTCGATGGCGGGGCGACGGCGTTCCTGTTCACCGGGCAGGGGGCACAGCGCGTCGGCATGGGGCGTGAGCTGGCCGCGGCGTTTCCCGCGTTCGCCGAGGCACTGGACGCCGCCGCCGGTGAGCTCGACCGGCATCTGCCGCGCGGGCTGCGGGAGATCATGTGGGCAGAGCCGGGCGGAGCCGACGCGGCGCTGCTGGATCACACGCTGTACACGCAGGCGGCGCTGTTCGCCGTCGAGGTCGCGCTGTATCGGCTGGTGGAGTCGTTCGGGGTGCGTCCCGAGTACGTCGCGGGGCACTCGATCGGCGAGTTCGCCGCCGCGCACGTCGCGGGCGTGCTGAGCCTGGCGGATGCGGCGCGGCTGGTGGCGGCGCGCGGGGCGCTCATGGAGGAGCTGCCCGAGGGCGGCGCCATGATCGCGGTGCGGGCCTCGGCCGAGGAAGCCGCCGGGGTGCTGACGGGCGGGGTGGGGCTGGCCGCCGTCAACGGGCCGCGCTCGGTGGTGCTGTCGGGGCCCGAGGACGAGACCGTCCGGGCGGCGGCCGCGCTGGAGGAGCGCGGCCACCGGACCCGGCGGCTGCGGGTCGGCCGCGCCTTCCATTCGGCACTCATGGAGCCGATGCTGGAGCGGTTCGCCGAGGTCGCGGCGTCGGTGGAGTTCCGGGCGTCCCAGCTGCCGGTGGTGTCGATGCTCACCGGACGGCCCGTGGACGACGAGCTGCGGGACCCCGCGTACTGGGTGCGGCAGATCCGGGAGCCGGTGCGGTTCGCCGACTGCGTGTCCTGGCTGCGGGAGGCCGGGGCCCGGACGTTCCTCGAGCTCGGGCCCGGACGGGTGCTGACCGTCCTCGCCGAGGAGAACCTCGACGACGGCGCGTCGGTGTTCCTGCCCACGCTCCGCGACGGGGCGGAGGAGCACGCGTTCGTGACGGCACTCGCGGGCCTGCACGTCCACGGCGCCGAGATCGACTGGCGGTCCCTGCTCGGCACCGAGACGACCGATCTTCCCACGTACGCCTTCCAGCGCAGGCAGGTCTGGCCCGACCAGACGAACCTGCGGACGAACAGCCGTGTACCGGTCGTATCGCAGGAAGCGGCCGAGGATGCCGGGGAGGAGCCGTCCGAGGACGGGCCGTACGGGCGGGACGCTCTGGGAGCGCTCAGCGGGGCCGAGGCCCGGCGGAGGCTCGCCGACCTGGTCAGGGTCTGCGTGGAGACGGCGCTCGGATACGGGCCTGAGGACGCCCTCGACACCGGGCTGACCTTCAAGGAGCTGGGGTTCGACTCCGCGACCGGGGTCGATCTGCGCGGCAGGCTCCAGGCGATGAGCGGCCTGCGGCTGCCCGCCACCATGATCTTCGACTGGCCGACTCCGGAGACCCTCGTCGGCCATCTCGTCGAGGAGCTGCTCGCGGCGCCCGGCGACGACGCCCCGACCCTGACGGCGGCGCGCGCCGACGAACCGATCGCGATCGTCGGGATCGGCTGTCGTTACCCGGGCGGCGTCCGGTCCGCCGACGACCTGTGGCGACTCGTCGACGAGGGCCGGGACGCAATCACCGAGTTCCCCGGCAACCGCAGCTGGGACCTGCGATCCCTGCTCGGCGACGCCGACGCGCCCGGCGGCTCCACCACCCGGCACGGCGGGTTCCTGCACGACGCTGCCGCCTTCGACGCGGCGTTCTTCGGGCTCAGCCCGCGCGAGGCCACCGCGATGGACCCGCAGCAGCGGCTGCTGCTGGAGACCGCGTGGGAGACCTTCGAGCACGCCGGAATCGACCCCACGGGCCTCGCCCGCCGTCCGGTCGGCGTGTTCGTCGGCGCGACGGCGCACGGCTACGGCCCCGAGCTGCGTGAACCCGTCGACGGCTACGACGGGTTCCGGCTGACGGGCAGCACCGTCAGCGTCGCGTCCGGGCGGATCGCCTACACCTTCGGCTTCGAGGGCCCCGCCGTCACGATCGACACGGCCTGTTCGTCCTCGCTGGTGGCGCTGCATCTCGCGGGGCGCGCGCTGCTGGCGGGCGACTGCACGATGGCGCTGGCCGGCGGTGTGACGGTGATGAGCTCGCCCGGCATGTTCCTGGAGTTCAGCCGCCAGAACGGCCTCGCCCCCGACGGCCGCTGCAAGCCGTTCGCGGCCGCCGCCGACGGCACCGGCTGGGCCGAGGGCGTCGGCCTGGTCCTGCTGGAGCGCCTGTCGGACGCGGAGCGCCTCGGCCACACCGTCCTCGCGGTCATCAAGGGTTCGGCGATCAACCAGGACGGCGCCAGCAACGGGCTGTCCGCGCCGAACGGGCCGTCCCAGCAGCGGGTGATCGAGCAGGCGCTGGCCGGCGCGGGCCTGACCGCCGACGAGGTCGACGCGGTCGAGGCCCACGGCACCGGAACGACCCTCGGCGACCCCGTCGAGGCGCAGGCACTCCTCGCCACCTACGGCCGCGACCGCGTCGGCGGGCACCCCGCCCGCCTCGGCTCGATCAAGTCGAACATCGGCCACACCCAGGCCGCCGCCGGTGTCGCAGGCGTCATCAAAATGGTGCAGGCGATGCGCCACGGCACCCTCCCGAAGACCCTCCACCTGGACGAGCCCACGCCGCACGTCGACTGGACCACCGGCGCCGTCACCCTCCTCGCCGAACCGGCCGCCTGGCCCGACACCGGCCGCCCGCGCCGCGCCGCCGTCTCCTCCTTCGGCATCAGCGGCACCAACGCCCACCTCATCCTCGAACAGTCCCCCACCGGGGTGGCCGCCTCCGGTGGGGAGGCCGCTTCCGGGCAGGGGACGGACGTCGTGTTGCCGGTGTCGGCGAAGGAGACGACGGCGCTGCGGGCTTCGGCCGGGTTGCTGGCCGGTCATCTTGGTGGGCGGGACGGGCTGGTGCCCGGGGATCTGGTGGGGGGGCTCGCCGGGAGGGCGCAGTTGGCGCGGAGGGCAGCGGTCGTCGTCGGGAGGGACGACAGGGACGGTGCGATCGAGGCGTTCGAGGCGTTGGCGGCCGGGCGGCCGCATCCGGCGGTGGTGCTCGGGCCCGAGAGGCAGCCTGCGGGGAGCGGGACCGTGTTCGTGTTTCCCGGGCAGGGGTCGCAGTGGGCCGGGATGGGGTTGCGGCTGGGGGAGGAGTCCGCGGCGTTCGCGGCCGCGCTCGACGACTGTGCGCAGGCGCTCGAACCGCATACCGGGTGGCGGCTGCCCGATGTCCTGGCGCTGCCCGAGCTGCCGGGGGGAACCGACGTGGTGCAGCCCGCGCTGTTCGCCATGATGGTGGCGCTCGCCCGGCTCTGGCAGCATCACGGGGTCGAGCCCGACGCCGTGATCGGGCACAGCCAGGGAGAGATCGCCGCCGCGCACATCGCGGGCGCGCTCAGCCTGGACGACGCCGCACGGGTCGTCGCCGTCCGGGCGCGGGCGCTGCTCGACCTCGCCGACACCGGACGGATGGTCTCCGTCCCGCTCGACGCCGGCTCCGCCGAGGCCCTCATCAGCCGGCTCGGCCTCACCGGGGAGTTGCACGTCGCGGCCGTCAACGGGCCCGCCCTGACCGTGGTGGCCGGGACGACCGCCGCCGCCGGGACGCTGCTCGCCCACTGCGCCGCCGAGCACGTCGACGCCCGCATGATCCCCGTCGACTACGCCTCGCACACCCCGCTCATGCACCCGCTGCGCGCCGATCTCCTGGCCGAGCTGGGCGACGTGACCGCGATGCCCGCGCGGATCCCGTTCCACTCGACCCTCACCGGCGGCCTCCTGCCCGACACGACCGTCCTGGACGCGGCCTACTGGTACGACAATCTCGCCAACCCCGTCCTGTTCCTGCCGACGCTCACCGCACTCGCCGAAGACCACACGCTGTTCGTCGAGACGAGCCCGCATCCGGTGCTGGCGCCCGCGATCCGGGAGACCGCCGACGCGCCGGTCTCGGCGCATCCGACGCTCCGCCGCGACGACGGCGGCCACCGCAGGTTCCTCGCCTCGCTCGCCGGTTTCCGCCTGCACTCGGCCAAGCCCGGCTGGCCTGCGCCGCGCCGCCCGGAGATCCCACTGCCGTCCTACCCGTTCCAGCCGGTCCGCTACTGGCTGGACCCGGCCGGCGACGGCAACGCCGCGGGCACCGGCCTCGACCCGTCCGACCATCCGCTGCTCGCGACGGCCGCCGTACTCCCCGACGGCCGCTGGCAGGCGACCGGCGTGCTGTCGCCCGAAACGCCCGCGTGGACGCCCGACCACGCCGTGCACGGCGTCCCGCTGCTGCCCGCGACCGCGTTCCTCGACCTGGCGCTGCACGCGGGCGACGTCACCGGCTGCCCTGTCGTGGAGGAGCTGACCCTCCAGGCACCGCTCACCCTGACCGACCCGTGCGACCTGCACGTCTCGGTCACCGCCCCGGACGACCGGGAGCGCCGCAGGATCACCGTCCACTCCCGCCCGCATTCGGGCGGCGGCTGGACCGAGCACGCGTCCGGGACCCTCGTGCCCACCCCTCCGCAGGCTCTGCCCGCCCACACGTCCTGGCCGCCGGACGGCTCAGCCGCCGCCGACGTCACCGGCCTCTATCCGGCGCTCGCCGACCGTGGCTACGGTTACGGCCCCGCCTTCCAGAACCTGCGCGAGTTCCGCACGCGCGGCGCTGAGCTGCACGCCCTGGTGCGGCTCCCGTCCGACCTGCCCGCCGGACGGCACGGACTCCACCCGGCACTACTGGACGCCGCGCTCCACGCCCTGCTGCGGGCGACCGTCCTCGACGGCGACGGCCCCGTCAGCCTGCCGTTCTCCTGGTCCGGAGTCCGGCTGTGGGCGACCGGCGCGCAGGCCCTGCACGTCGTGCTGACACCGCTGCGGCCCGGCGCGGTCTCCCTGCACGCCGCCGACCCGTCGGGACGGCCGGTGCTGACCGTCGCCGAGCTGACGCTGCGCGAGCAGGCCGACGGCCCGGCCCCCGCCCGGACCGCGGACGACCTGTTCGACCTCGGCTGGCTGCCCGCCGGGCTCCCCGACGCGGACCGTCCGGCGCCGCTCCGGCTCGACGGGCCGCTCGCCGATCTGGCGGCGGCCGTCGAAAGCGGGACGGTCGAAGCCCCCCTGGACGTCGTCGTGCCGCCCGCGATGATCGCCGCGACCTGTGGCCGCGAGCTGGACGACTGCGACTGCCCCGACTCGGTCGCCACCGCCACCACGGCCGCGCTGGCCCTCCTCCAGGAGTGGCTGGCCTCGCCCGCCCTGCACGGCGGCACCCTCACCTTCTGCACCGTCCGCGCGCACCGGCTGCCCGGCGACGACCATCCGATCCACCTGCCGCACAGCGCGGTGTGGGGTCTGGTCCGGTCCGCGCAGAACGAGAACCCCGGTCACTTCCAGCTGCTGGACGTCGTCGCCGACGTCCCCGGGGAGATCGCGGCCGCCGTCTCGGCCGCCCACGCCCTTGACGAGAACCAGCTGGCGCTGCGCGGCGGGACCGTCCACGTGCCCCGCCTCGCCAAGGCCGCCGCCGGACGGCTCCTGCCGCCCGCCGGGCCGTCGTGGCGGCTGGACATCACCGGCCTGACCGGGACGTTCGATGATCTCGAAGTGGTCCCGTCCGACGCGCCGGACGTCCCGCTCGGCCCCGGCGAGGTTCGGGTCGCGGTGCGGGCGGCGGGCGTCAACTTCCGTGACGTGTTCGTGTCGCTCGCCATGCGCGAGGGCGAGACCGGGCTCGGCCTGGAGGGTGCGGGCGTCGTCCTGGAGACGGGGTCGGAGGTGACCGGCCTGGCGCCCGGCGACCGGGTGTTCGGGCTGTTCTCCCACGCGTTCGCGCCGGTCGCGGTCGCCGACGCCCGGCATCTGGCGCTTCTGCCGGAGGACTGGACGTTCGAGCAGGGCGCGTCGGCCCCGATCGTGTTCCTCACTGCCTACCACGGCCTCGTGGATCTCGCGCAGATCAGGCGCGGGCAGCGGGTGCTGGTGCACGCGGCGGCGGGCGGCGTCGGGATGGCGGCCGTCCAGCTGGCCCGGCATCTCGGCGCCGAGGTGTTCGGGACGTCGAGCGCCGGCAAGCGGGACGCCCTCGACGCCCTCGGCCTGGACGAGGCGCACCGGGCGGACTCGCGGAGCCTGACGTTCGAGGACACAGTCCGCGAGTCGACCGGCGGCCGCGGCGTCGACATCGTGCTGAACTCGCTGGCCCGGGAATTCGTCGACGCCTCGCTGCGGCTTCTCCCCCGGGGCGGTGCGTTCGTCGAGATCGGCAAGACCGACATCCGGGACGCCGGGGCCGTCGCCGCCGACCATCCGGGCGTCGCCTACACCGCGTTCGACCTGCTCGTGGTGGACCCGGACCGGGTCCAGGCGATGCTGGGTGAGCTGTCGCGGCTGTTCGCCTCCGGGACACTGCGGCCGCTGCCGGTCCGCGCGTGGGAGCTGGCGGAGGCGCGGGCAGCGCTCCGCCACCTGCAGGAGGGCGCGAACGTAGGCAAAGTCGTGCTGACCCCGCCGCGGGCCCTCGACCCGGACGGCACCGTCCTCATCACCGGCGGCACGGGCACGCTCGGCGGCCTCGTGGCCCGGCATCTGGTGACCGTCCACCGCGCCCGGCGGCTGCTGCTCGTCGGCAGGCGCGGCCTGGACGCTCCCGGCGCGGCCGAGCTGGTCGAGGAGCTGGAGGGCCTGGGGGCGCGGGTGACCGTCGCGGCCTGTGACGCGGCCGACGCCGTCGCCCTCGACACGCTCCTGTCGGGGCTCTCCGCCGAACATCCACTGACGGCGGTCGTCCACGCGGCGGGCCTGCTCAGAGACGCGCCGATCACCGGCCTGACCGAGGAGGCCCTGGAGGAGGTGATGCGGCCGAAGATCCACGCCGCCTGGAACCTGCACCAGCAGACCTGGGACCTCGATCTGGCCGCGTTCGTGCTGTTCTCGTCCGCGACCGGGGTGCTGGGCAACCCCGGGCAGGGCAACTACGCCGCCGCCAACACCTATCTCGACGCGCTCGCCCATCTGCGCCGCGGGCACCGGCTGGCGGCCCTGTCGGTGTCGTGGGGCCTGTGGGAGCGCGGCAGCGGGATGACCGGCGAGCTGACCGACGCCGACCGTGCCCGGCTGCGCCGGGCGGGCCTGACCCCGCTGGCCGACGATCATGCGCTCGCGCTGCTGGACACGGCGCTGCGGCTCGGCAGCCCACACGTGGTGGCGACGCCGCTGCCGCCGGGGACCGCGGCCGCGCATCCGTCACCGCTGGTGCGCGGCCTGGCGCCCGCGGCCCGGCGGGTCGCCGCGGCGGGCAGCGCCCCCGACACGACGGGCTGGGCGGGCCTGATTGCCTCCCTGCCGGAGGACGAACGGTACACACGGGTGCTCGGAGAGGTTCGCGACCAGGTCGGGGTCGTGCTGGGGCATCCGTCGCCGGAGAGTCTCGACACCGGGCAGGCATTCCGGGAGATCGGATTCGACTCGCTGACAGCGGTGGAGCTCCGCAACCGGCTCAACGCGCTGACCGGGCTGCGGCTGCCGACGACGGTCGTGTTCGACCGGCCCACCATCGACTCCCTCACCCGGTTCGTGCTGGAGGAACTGTCCGGGAGCGTCCCTGCCGTGCCCACGGCCGCCGTCGCGGTGGCGGCCGACGACGATCCGATCGCGATCGTCGCGATGAGCTGCCGTTATCCCGGCGGGGCGGACACCCCCGAAGCCCTGTGGCGGCTCGCCCTGGACGGCATCGACGCCATCGGGGCGTTCCCCGCCGACCGGGGCTGGAGCGCCGAGCTGTTCGACCCCGACCCCGACCGTCCGGGGACGTCGTACGTCCGGGACGGCGGGTTCCTCTACGACGCGGGCGGGTTCGACGCCGAGTTCTTCGGGATCAGTCCGCGTGAGGCGCTCGCCATGGACCCGCAGCAGCGGCTCCTCCTGGAAACCGCGTGGGAGGCGCTCGAGAACGCCGGGATCGACCCGGCGGAGCTGCGCGGCCGTCCTGTCGGCGTGTTCGCGGGCGCCATCGCCCAGGACTACGGGCCGCGCATGCACCACGGCCCGCGCGACGTCGGCGGCTACCTGCTGACCGGTTCCATCACCAGCGCGATCTCAGGCCGGGTCTCCTACACGTTCGGGTTCGAGGGCCCCGCCGTGACGGTCGACACCGCCTGCTCGTCGTCGCTGGTGGCGCTGCACCTGGCGGCACGTTCGCTGCGGTCGGGCGAGTGCGAGATGGCGCTGGCGGGCGGCGTCACGGTGATGAGCTCGCCGGGCATCTTCCTGGAGTTCAGCCGCCAGCGGGGCCTCGCCCCCGACGGCCGGTGCAAGCCGTTCTCGTCCGCCGCCGACGGGACGAGTTTCGCGGAGGGCGCGGGACTGGTCGTCCTGGAGCGGCTGTCGGACGCCGAACGCCACGGGCACACCGTCCTCGCGGTCCTGAAGGGGTCGGCGGTCAACCAGGACGGCGCGAGCAACGGGCTGTCGGCGCCGAACGGGCCGTCGCAGGAGCGGGTGATCGAGCAGGCGCTGCGCGACGCCGGGCTGACCGCCGGGCAGGTGGACGCCGTCGAGGCGCACGGCACCGGCACCACGCTCGGCGACCCGATCGAGGCGCAGGCGCTGCTCAACACCTATGGCCGCGGCCGTGACGACGCTCCGCTGCGGCTGGGGTCGATCAAGTCGAACATCGGGCACAGCCAGGCCGCCGCCGGCGTCGCGGGCGTGATCAAGATGGTGCAGGCGATGCGGCACGGCACGCTGCCGAAGTCGCTGCACGTGGACGCGCCCTCCCACCACGTCGACTGGGAGTCCGGCGCGGTGGAACTGCTGACCGAGACGACTCCGTGGCCCGACACGGGACGTCCGCGCCGGGCGGCGGTGTCGTCGTTCGGGATCAGCGGCACCAACGCCCATCTCGTGCTGGAGCAGGCTCCGGAGCCCGTGCCGGTGGACGCCGGTGGCACCGAGGTCGTGGCGGTCCCGCTGTCGGCGCGGACTCCGCAGGCGCTGCGGGACGCGGCCGGGAGGCTCGCGGCCCATCTCGCCGTACGGCCTGAGGCGGCGCCCGGCGGGCTGGCGGCGGCGCTGGCGCGGCGGCGGCCGCTCCAGCACCGCGCCGTGGTGATCGCCGGGCGCGACGACCGGGCTGGGCTCGGCGAGGCCCTCGCGGCGCTCGCCGCCGGTGAGGAGCATCCGGCCGCCGTCACCGGGGTTCCGGGGGCGGGCGGGCTCGTGTTCCTGTTCAGCGGGCAGGGCAGTCAGTTCTCCGGCATGGGACGTGACCTGCATGCCGCGTTCCCGGTGTTCGCGGCCGCCTTCGACGAGGTCTGTGCGGCGTTCGGGCCGCATCTCGAACGGCCGCTCAAGGACGTCGTGTTCGGCGACGACGACGCGATCAACGACACTGCGTACGCGCAGCCCGCGCTGTTCGCGCTTCAGGTCGCCCTCTTCCGGCTGCTCGAAGAGGACGGCGTCGCGCCCGACCAGTTGCTCGGGCATTCCATCGGCGAGCTCACGGCCGCCCACCTCGCCGGGCTCTGGACGCTCGACGACGCCGCCCGGCTGGTCGCGGCGCGGGGACGGCTCATGAGCGCGCTCCCCGCCGGCGGTGGCATGCTGACCGTCCAGGCGGCCGAGGCGGAGCTGGCGCGTTATCTGGACGGCGTCGAGGTCGCGGGAGTGAACTCGCCGCGTTCGACGGTGCTGTCCGGGCCGCGCGACGCCCTCGACCGGGTGGCGGCGCGGCTGGCCGAGGACGGCATCGACGCGCGCGGCCTGGTGGTCAGCCACGCCTTCCACTCGGCCCTGATGGAACCGATGCTCGCCGACTTCCAGGCGATCGCCGAGACCGTCACCTGCCACCCGACCCGGCTGCCGGTGATCTCGAACGTCACCGGGCGGACCGCCACCGAAGAGCAGCTCACCGACCCCGCCTACTGGGCCTCTCAGATCCGCAGTGCCGTCCGCTTCCACGACGGGCTCACCCACCTCCACGCCGAACACTCCCCCGCCCTCTACCTGGAGCTCGGGCCGCGCCCGACGCTCGCGACGCTCGCCGAACAGTCCCTGGACGGCACGGCCGCCGTGTTGCCGGTGCTGCATCACCGGAAGCCGGACGTCACCGCATATCTGACGGCCTTGGCGGGCCTGTACGTTCGGGGCAGGGCCGTGCTGCCCACAGGCGGCCCGGTGCTCGACGTGCCGCCGCCCGCCTACCCGTTCCAGCGGACCCGGTACTGGCTGACCGCGGCGAAGGACGCCGGAGACGTCACCGGGCTCGGGCTCGGCGCGGCGGGGCATCCGCTGCTCGCCACCGAGACGACGCTGCCCGACGGCCGCTGGCAGGCGACCGGCAGGCTCTCCCCGGAAGGCCTGCCGTGGCTCGCCGACCACGCCGTCCACGGTGCGCCGCTGCTGCCCGGCACGGCCTTCCTCGACCTGGCGCTGCACGCCGGGCGGGCCACCGGCTGCCCCGCCGTCGAGGAGCTCACCCTGCGCAGCCCGCTGTTCCTCGAACCCGGCCGTCCCCGCGACGTGAACGTCACCGTCGCGGCCCCCGACGAGCTGGGCCACCGCGCGCTGACCCTGCACGCCCGGACGGGCGACGACGAGGAGTGGACCGAGCACGCCTCAGGCCTCCTCGCCCCCTCCGGAGACCTTCCAGAAGCGGCGGACCCGCCGTCCGGCCACGCCGACGCCGTCGACCTGACGGACCTGTACGAGCGGCTAGCCGACCACGGCTACGACTACGGCCCGGCGTTCCAGAACCTCCACGACCTGGAGCGCGACGGCGCGGTGTTCCACGGGACGGTCAGGCTCGGGCCCGACCACGACACCGCCGGGTTCACGGTGCATCCGGCATTGCTGGACGCCGCGCTGCATGCCCTGGCCGTCCAGGGCATGGCGGACGGCGCGCACCCGCTGCCGTTCACCTGGCGTGACGTGCGCGCCGTCCCGTCGGACGCGGCCGAGCTGCGGGTGCGGATCGCCCCGGCAGGGCCGGGCGCCTTCGAGGTCACGGTGACCGATCCTGCCGGCCTGCCGATCCTGTCCGTCGGGGAGCTGTCGACCCGCCCCGTCTCGGCGGAGGAACTGCAGCGGGTCTTCTCCGGCCGGAACCCGGTGCCGCTGACGACGATCGTGTGGGAGCCGGCCGGCTCCGGCGACGCCGGCGGGACGGTCGGCGGGGTGCTGGAGGTCCCGTCCGGGCTGGAGCCCCTCGCGACGGCCGGGCACGTCCTGGACGCGGTCAGGTCCTGGCTCGGCGCGGACCACGACGGGCCGCTGCTGGTCGTCACCCGACCGGCGGACGGCGCCGATCTGGGGCAGGCCGGCGTCCCCGGGCTGGTCAGGTCCGCGCAGTCGGAGCATCCCGGTCGGATCGTGCTGCTGGACGCCGAGACGGACGTCACCGCCGAGCTCGCGGCGGCCGCGATCGGGACCGGCCGTCCCGAGCTCCGGCTCCGCGACGGCGGGTTCCTCACGCCCCGGCAGACCGACGCCGCGTCCGGGACCGGGCGGTTCCGCACCGACGGAACCGTGCTGATCACCGGCGGCACCGGGGCGCTCGGCGGGATCGTCGCCGAGCACCTGGCCGTCCGGTACGGCGTCCGGCGCCTCCTGCTCACCGGGCGGCGCGGCCCCGACGCCCCCGGCGCGGCGGACCTCAAGGCCCGCCTGGAAGGCCACGGCGCCGAAGTCGTGATCGCCGCCTGCGACGCCGCCGACCCCGATGACCTCACCGCACTCCTCGCATCGATCCCGGCCGAGCATCCGCTCACGGCCGTGATCCACGCGGCGGGAACGCTGCGTGACGCGCCCCTGGACCGGCAGACACCGGAGCATCTCGCCGACGTGTTCCGGCCCAAGATCGACGCCGCCTGGAACCTCCACCGGCAGACCCACGACCTCGACCACTTCGTCCTGTTCTCGTCCGCGGCCGGGTTCCTCGGCACGCCGGGGCAGGCCAACTACGCGGCGGCCAACACCTGCCTCGACGCCCTCGCCCACCACCGCCACACCGAAGGCCTTCCCGCCACCTCGATCGCATGGGGGCTGTGGCAGGAGGTGGGCGGCATGACGTCGCGGCTCGCCGACTCCGACCTGGCCAGGCTGCGGCGGGCGGGGATCGTCCCGCTGACGGCCGAGCAGGGTCTCGCCCTGTTCGACGCCGCCCTGGCCGCCGCCGAACCGTATGTGATCGCCGCACCGCCGCCGAAGAAGGCCGCGCCGCCCCGCACGCGGGGCGGCGGCCTCGCCGCACGGCTCGCCGGACGCGCCGAGGCCGAGCAGGCCGAGATCCTCGCCGAGGTGCTCCGCACCGAGATCGGCACCGTCCTCGGGCTCGGCCGCGACGCCGTCCTCGACCCGGACCTGCCCTTCCGCGACCTGGGCTTCGACTCCCTGGCCGCCGTCGAGCTCCGCAACCTGCTGGCCAGGGCGACGGGCCTCAAGCTGCCGTCCACGCTGGTCTTCGACCATCCGACGGCGGGCGCCCTCGCCCGGCATCTGCGGGCTGAGCTCACGGGGGCCGCCGGAGCGGGCGCGGTGGTCAGGTCCCGGACGGCCGATCCCGGCGAGCCGATCGCGATCATCGGGATGGGCTGCCGCTACCCCGGCGGGGTCAGCTCTCCGCTCGACCTGTGGCGTCTGGTGGAGTCCGGCGGCGACGCCATCGGCCCGTTCCCCGCCGACCGCGGCTGGGACGACGATCTGTTCGACCCCGACCCGGAGCGGACCGGCAAGTCCTACGTCAGGCACGGCGGCTTCCTGTACAGGGCGGGCGACTTCGACGCGGCGTTCTTCGGGATCAGCCCGCGCGAGGCGCTCGCCATGGACCCGCAGCACCGGCTGCTGCTGGAGATCTCCTGGGAGGCCCTCGAAAGCGCCGGGATCGACCCCGGCACGCTGCGGGGACGGCCCGTCGGGGTGTTCACCGGCGTCATGTACGACGACTACGGCCAGCGGGTCGCACGGTCGTCGGGGTCGTTGGAGGGCTATCTCGTCAGTGGCAGCGCCGGGAGCATCGCGTCCGGCCGGGTCGCCTACACCTTCGGGTTCGAAGGCCCCGCCGTCACCATCGACACCGCCTGTTCCTCCTCACTGGTCGCGACCCATCTCGCCGCGCAGGCCCTGCGGTCCGGCGAATGCGAAGTGGCGCTCGCGGGCGGGGTGACGGTCATGGCGACCCCGTCGGTCTTCCTGGAGTTCAGCCGCCAGCGGGGCCTGGCGCCCGACGGCCGCTGCAAGCCGTTCTCGGCGTCCGCCGACGGAACCGGCTGGGGCGAGGGCGCGGGCGTGCTCCTGCTGGAGCGGCTCAGCGACGCCCGCCGCAACGGCCACGAGATCCTCGGCGTGATCCGCGGCACCGCCGTCAACCAGGACGGCGCGAGCAATGGGCTCACCGCCCCGAACGGCCCGTCGCAGGAGCGGGTGATCGGCCAGGCGCTGGCCGGCGCGCGGCTCACAGCCGGCGAGGTCGACGCGGTCGAGGCGCACGGCACCGGCACCACGCTCGGCGACCCGATCGAGGCGGGGGCGCTGCTCAACACCTACGGGCGCGCGCACTCCGCCGACCTGCCGGTCTACCTGGGCGCGGTCAAGTCGAACCTCGGGCACACGCAGGCCGCCGCCGGAGTCGCCGGAATGATCAAGATGGTGCAGGCGATGCGGCACGGCGTCCTGCCGAAGACCCTGCATCTGGACGGGCCCTCGCCGCACGTCGACTGGTCCGCCGGGCACGTGGCCCTGCTGCCGGAGACGATGCCGTGGCCGGAGACGGGACGGCCGCGTCGCGCGGCGGTGTCGTCGTTCGGGATCAGCGGCACCAACGCGCACGTGATCCTCGAACAGGCTCCCGGGGCCTCGGGCGCCGTCGAGCCGGAGGCCGGACCGGTGCTGGTGCGCCTGTCGGCAAAGGATCCGGCGGCGCTGCGGGAGGCGGGGGCGCGGTTCGCCGGGCATCTCGCCGAGCATCCCGAGGTGACGGCGGGCGAGCTGGCGGCGGGGCTGGCGGCCCGGCCGCCGTTCCCCCACCAGGCGTCGGTGGTCACCGGCGATCGCGGGGTCCTCGCCGGGGCCCTCTCCGCGCTCGCGGCCGGTGAGCCGCATCCGGATCTGGTGGTCACCGAGCCGCGCGGCGGCGGTGTCGCGTTCCTGTTCAGCGGCCAGGGCAGCCAGTTCTCCGGCATGGGACGCGACCTGCATGCCGCGTTCCCGGTCTACGCCGCCGCCTTCGACGAGGCTTGCGAGGCGTTCGGGCCGCATCTCGAACGGCCGCTCAAGGACGTCGTGTTCGGCGACGACGACGCCATCAACGACACCGCCTACGCACAGCCCGCGCTGTTCGCGCTCCAGGTCGCCCTCTTCCGGCTCCTCGAAGACCACGGCGTCCGCCCCGACCAGC
>NZ_JBEYVI010000077.1:0-24313 GCF_040643955.1 Streptomyces sp. NPDC047061 | reverse complement strand
CTTCGGCCAGGGCGAGGTCGCCCCGGTCACCCGCGAGGTGCTGCGCGAGGCGGAACCGGACCGCGCCCGGCGGCCCCGCGTCCACACCGGCTGAGCACCCGCCCGGGGCGCGTCCTCGTCGTAAGAATCCCGTCAAGAACCGGTCGGTACGCATAAGAAGCCTGTCAGCGCCCGGTCCCACGCTTCCACCGGCCCCTACCGTCGGCCTCATGGAGGACAGAAGACACAGTGGCCGGGCGGCGGGCGACCGCACCTGGCGCGGCAGCGCACGTCTGGCCGTCGGCTGCGCCCTCGGCTTCGGCGGGCTGACGATCCTGGTGGACTGGGACGCCGCCACCCTCACCCCGGCCCGCGCCCTGCTCTGGGTCACCCTGTCGGCCGCGATCCTCACCATGCTGCTGCCGGCCCGCGTGACGGCGGGCCCCGGCTGGCTGGCCGTCCGCGGCCCGCTCCGCCGCCGTACCGTCCGCACCGACTCGCTCGTCTACGTCGGCCAGTACGGGGACGTCGCGGCGCATCTCGTCCTGCGCGACACGCACGGCAGCCGCCTGGAACTCGACCCGGGCGTGCTGCACGCCAACCCCCTGCTCTGGCACGAGCTGGACACCGGCGTCCGCCGCTCCGTGGAGCGCGGCACCCTGCGCCGGGGCGCCGACGTGCTGGCGCAGCTCGGCCACGAGATCGACGACACGAACGCGCGCGCGGTCCTCGACGCGTCCGGCCTGACCTGACCGCCGCCCCACGTCCTCCTCCCCCGCCACCTGGCCCTATCGTGAGCGCATGCCTTCCTACACGATCGGCCAGGCGGCACGGCTGCTCGGCGTCAGCCCGGACACCGCCCGCCGCTGGGCCGACGCGGGCCGGATGGCCACCCATCGTGACGAGGGCGGCCGACGGCTCATCGACGGCGCGGACCTCGCCTCGTTCTCCGTCGAACTGGCCAAGGCCGGCTCCGGCGAGGAGGACGCGTCCTACACCTCGGTCCGCAACGCCTTCCCCGGCATCGTCACCGCGATCAAGCTCGGCGACGTCGCCGCCCAGGTCGAGATCCAGGCCGGCCCGCACCGGCTGGTCTCCCTCCTGACCCGGGAGGCGGTCGAGGAACTCGGCCTGGAGGTCGGCATGGAGGCCACCGCCCGGGTGAAGTCGACGAACGTCCACATCGACCGCGTCTGACCGATCATCCGGCGAGCTGACGAGCCGACCGTCCGATCAGCCGGACATCCGGTGAGCCGGTCATCTGCACAGCAGCGCGGCCCACAGGTCCAGCCGGTCGCTCAGCCGGGACAGGTCCCTGCCCGTGAAGTGCTCCACCCGCTGCATCCGGTAGTGCACGGTGTTGACGTGCAGATGCAGCGCCTCGGCCGTGCGCGCCCAGGAGCCGTCGCAGGCCAGGAAGGTCTCCAGGGTGCTCAACAGCACGGCGGAGGCGGCCCGTTCCCCGTTGAGGAGCGAGCCGAGGACGGTACGGCGGTAGGCCGCGCGGACCTCGGCCGGCACCCCCGTGAGGAGCGCTTCGAGGCTGGTGAGCGTGGCGGTGTCGGTCAGGACCGAGGCGTCCGGGGCGGTGGCGCGGGCCGAGGTGAGTGCGTAGCGTGCCTGCGCCAGCGCCCCCGCCAGCTCGCCCGGCCCCGCCGCCACCGCCCCGGTCCCGCCGTGCAGCGGGACACCCGGTTCGCAGCCTGCGACCAGCTCCCAGGCCTCGCCGACGCTCTGTGCGGGCAGCACGGCGAACGCGGTCCCGTCCGGCAGCCGCCCCACCGCCGCCCGCGCCGCGACATGCCCGGCGACCTCCGCCAGCGCGCCCTCGGCGAGCCCCGGCCGCCGTGCCCCGGTGTCGGCGACGACCACCCGGTAGGGCCCGTCGACGGGCAGCCCGCACTCCCCCACCATGTCCCGCAGGACCCCCTCGACCGCTCCGGCCAGCAGCGCGCCCAGTTCGTCGGCCGCCTGCCGCTCGGCCGACCGGCGCCGGACCGCCGTCTCCTGGCAGCGGCCCAGCGCGGCGGCGACCTCGTGCAGCATCCCGGCCGGCGCGCTGTCCGGCTCGGGCAGGTACAGCAGCCAGCGCTCGTAGACCGAGACGCTGTCGGCGGCGACGGACACCGTCATCCCGCGCCCGTCCGCGACCAGCGCGGCGGCCTCCCGCGCGGGCACACCGGGTGCGGCGGCCGTGCCCGCGACGGTCCGCCCCGACGGCGTGAAGACGTACGCGGCGGTCCGGTCCAGATGCGCGAAGGCCGCCGCGAGGACGTCCGCGGGCCCGGCCTCCTGCGCGAGCAGCCTGCTCAGCCTGACCCGCGCGGTCTCCGGCAGCGCCTGCCTGCGGCTCAGCTCGCCCCACTGCCGCAGGTACACGGTGTCCGTGATCGCCCGGAACATGATGTGCGCCGGCACCCCGGCGACCGGGACACCGTGCCGTACGCACGCCTCCACCAGTTCCTCGGGCACGCCCCCGTGGGTCTCCTCCCCCGCGAACAGCGCCGCGGCCCCGGCCTGGTCGAGGGCCGACACGAACCGCTCCGACTTGCCCGGCGCCCACCACACCAGCCCGCTGAGCACCACCTCCCCCGGCCGCACGAAGCGGGCCGGGTCCTCCAGGTCCGTGACCGTCACCCCGCTGATCTCCCGGGCCAGCAGGGCGGCGTCCTGCGCCCCCAGGGGACGCAGCCCGAGGGAGACGTCCGTGAGGAGGTGTTCGACGTGCATGTACTCAGACTCCTTGCGACGACCTCGCATTCACCAGGTGAGTGCGAGTTACAGCATCGTAAATGCAAGTGTTTCCGCACGGAACGTCTCTTGGTGAATCATCCAGGACCGGCCCCGCCCGGCGCGCTTTTTCCGTGCCCCGCACCAGTCGTGCGGATCCCTCGCGCGTTGCTTCACTGACCGGCATGGACCTGAACACGGTGGCGGAGATCCGCGACGCACGGGACCCGGCCCCCTGGCGCCCCGGCGACGCCTGGCTCGGCGGCGGGACATACCTCTTCTCCGAGCCCCAGCCGCACCTGCGCCGCCTGGTCGACCTGAGCCGCACCGGCTGGACACCCGTGCACCACGCCCCGGACGGTTCCCTGGAGATCGCCACCACCTGCACCGTCGCCCAGCTCTCCCGCTACGCGCGGACCCTGACGACGGCGGCCGCCCCGCTCTTCGAGCAGTGCTGCCGGGCCTTTCTCGCCTCCTTCAAGATCTGGAACATGGCCACGGTCGGCGGCAACCTCTGCAACGCCCTCCCGGCCGGCCCGATGATCTCCCTCACGGCCGCCCTCGACGGGGAGTGCCTGCTGATCGCCCAGGACGGCGTACGACGGCGGGTCCCGGTCGCCGGCTTCGTGACCGGCGCGGGCCGCAAGGACCTGGCCGAGGGCGAGCTGCTGCGCTCGGTCACCCTCCCGGCCCGCGCGCTCGCCTCCCGTACCGCGTTCCGCCAGGCCTCCCTCTACGGTCTGGGCCGCTCCGGCGTCCTGGTGATCGGCACCCTGGACCCGGTCGACGGCTCCTTCGCCCTGACCGTCACCGCGTCGACCGTGCGGCCGGTCCGGCTGTGGTTCCCGCTGCCGCCGACGGCCGACGCCCTGCGGACGGCGATCGGCGGGGCCATCGCCGACGACGAGTGGTTCGACGACATCCACGGCCTGCCCGAGTGGCGCCGGCACATGACGTTCCGGTACGCGGAGGAGATCCGGCGGGAACTTCGTGAACCGGGGGAGCGATGACGATCGAGGTCAACGGGCAGTGCCACGACGACGAGCCGCGCGCCGGCCAGTGTCTGCGCACCTACCTCCGCGAGCGCGGCTGGTTCGGGGTGAAGAAGGGCTGCGACGCGGGCGACTGCGGGGCCTGCACCGTCCACGTCGACGGCGAGCCGGTGCACAGCTGCCTCTACCCGGCCTTCCGCGCCGACGGCCGGGCGGTCACCACCGTCGAGGGCCTGGCCGCCCCCGACGGCGAACTCCACCCCGTACAGCGGAAGTTCCTGGCCGCCCAGGGCTTCCAGTGCGGCTTCTGCACGGCGGGCTTCCTGATGACCACGGCGGCCCTGACCGACGACCAACTCACCGATCTCCCCCGGGCGTTCAAGGGCAACCTGTGCCGCTGCACCGGCTACCGGGCCATCGAGGACGCCGTACGTGGGGTCACGCACGTCGAGGAGCCGTCCGCCGGCGAGTCCGTCGGCCGCAACCTGCCCGCGCCCGCCGGACCCCAGGTCGTCACCGGCACCGCCCGCTACACCTTCGACGTCGACGTGCCCGGCCTGCTCCACATGAAGCTGCTGCGCTCCCCGCACGCCCACGCCCGCATCACCTCGATCGACACCTCGGCCGCCCTGCGCGTCCCCGGCGTGCACGCGGTGTTCACGCATCACGACGCCCCCGAACGCCACTACTCCACCGCCCGCCACGAGCACCCCGAGGAGGACCCCGCCGACACCCGCCTCCTCGACGACACCGTCCGCTACATCGGCCAGCGGGTCGCGGCGGTGGTCGCGGACAGCGAGGCGGCGGCGGAGGAGGGCTGCCGGCGGATCACAGTGGTATATGACATCGCACCCGCGGTCCTGGACCCGGAGGAGGCGATGCGCCCCGGCGCCCCCGTCGTCCACGACAAGGACCCGTCGGCCGCCCGCATCTCCCGCCCGCACGCCAACGTCGTCGGCGAGGCGCACGGCGAGATCGGCGACGTCGAGGCCGGTTTCGCCGAGGCCGACGCCGTCTACGAGGAGACGTTCCGCACCCAACGCGTGCAGCACGCCAGCCTGGAGACGCACGGCGCGGTCGCCTGGCTGGACGAGGACGGCCGCCTCACCGTCCGCACCAGCTCGCAGACCCCGTTCCTCACCCGCCGCGCCCTGTGCGCGCTCTACGACCTGCCGCCCGAGCAGGTCCGGGTGGTCGCGGGCCGGGTCGGCGGCGGTTTCGGCGGCAAGCAGGAGATGCTCGTCGAGGACATCGTGGCCCTCGCCGTGCTGCGGCTGCGCCGCCCGGTGAAACTGGAGTACACCCGCGCCGAGCAGTTCCACGGCGCCACCACCCGGCACCCCTTCACCGTCCACGTGAAGGTGGGCGCCCGCCGGGACGGCACCCTGACCGCGCTCCAGCTCCGGGTGGTCTCGAACACCGGGGCGTACGGCAACCACGGCCCCGCCGTGATGTTCCACAGCGTGGGCGAGTCGACGGCGATGTACCGGGCGCCGCACAAGAAGGTCGACGCCTACTCCGTCTTCACCCACACCGTCCCGGCGGGCGCCTTCCGCGGCTACGGCCTGGGCCAGGTGCTGTTCGCGGTCGAGTCCGCCCTGGACGAACTGGCCCGCCGCCTCGGCCTGGACCCCGTCGACCTCAAGGCCCGCAACATCATCCGCCCCGGCGACTCGATGCTCACCCCCGGCGGCCACGAGGAGGACCTGCACATCGCGAGCTACGGCTTCGACCAGTGCGTGTCCGTCGTCCGCCGGGCGCAGGCGGAACCCTGGGAGCCGGCCCCCGACGGCTGGCTGGTCGGCGAGGGCTCGGCGCTGGCGATGATCGCGACGGGTCCGCCGGGCGGCCACATCGCCGACGCCCGGGCCGCCCTGCTCCCCGACGGCGGTTTCGATCTGGCGGTCGGCACGGCCGAGTTCGGCAACGGCACCACGACCGTGCACCGGCAGATCGCGGCCGGTGAACTCACCACCACCGTCGACCGGATCACCGTCCGCCAGTCCGACACCGACGTCGTACGGCACGACACCGGTGCCTTCGCCTCCACCGGCACCGTGGTCGCGGGCAAGGCCACCCTGCGCGCCGCCCGCGCCCTCGCCGACCTGCTCCTCGACTTCGCCGCGGCCCACCTGCGCGTGCAGCGCGCCGACTGCCGGCTGTCCGAGGAGGCTGTCCTGCACCCCGGCGGGCGGCTGCCGCTCAAGGAGCTGTACGCGGCCGCCCGCGCGGTCGGCATCGAGTGCGCCGCCGACGGCCACTTCGGCGGCACCCCGCGTTCGGTCGCCTTCAACTCCCAGTGGTTCAGGGTGGCCGTGGACCCCGGCACCGGGGAGATCCGCATCCTGCGCAGCGTGCACGCCGCCGACGCGGGCAAGGTGATGAACCCCATGCAGTGCCGCGGCCAGGTGGAGGGCGGGGTGGCCCAGGCACTCGGCGCGACCCTCTTCGAGAACGTACGGCTGGACGCGCGCGGCGAGGTCGAGACGGCCGCCTTCCGCCGCTACCGGCTGCCGCAGTACGCCGACATCCCGCGCACCGAGGTGCACTTCATGGAGACCACCGACGCCATCGGGCCGCTGGGCGCCAAGTCGATGAGCGAGAGCCCGTTCAACCCGGTCGCCCCGGCGCTGGCCAACGCGCTGCGGGACGCGACGGGCGTGCGGTTCACGGAGCTGCCGCTGACGCGCGACCGGGTGTGGCGGGCACTGGATGCCGGCCGTACGCCCCGTCCACCCGGATCTCCCTGATGCCGCTGATGTGCCGGGCCCCGCAACGGTCCTGGGGAAGCACCAGTTGCGGACCCGCCAGGTCCAGCGAGGTGTCGTCGATGCTGACACCGAGCAGAACCGGAGCATGGCCGAAGTCGGGGTCGATCTCGGCCCAGGAGAGCAGGGTGTGGTGCCCGTCGGCGCCGGAGACCGCGATGAGGAACCGCAGCCGGTCCTTGCGCCGGCCGGGGTCGAATCCGGGTCCGGCGTCGGTGAGGACGTCGTACAGCCGTGGGCCGGTGAAGCGGTGGTGCTGGATGCCGCTGGTGGCGCACTCGAAGCTGACCCGGACCCGGTGCTGGGGCCAGCGCAGCAGGTCGGGCACGGTCAGCCGGGTCGGGTGTGCGAGGTCTCCGGTGAGGACGAGTTCGGCGAGCGTCATGTGCGGCCACCTCCCGGATGACGGTACCCGCGGGGCCGCACCGTACAAACGCACATGCCAGATACAAGTCGTAAGTATGCAGCTCATGCGATGTGACAGAAGACTTACGCCTGGCAAATGCGGCAGTATCATCGCCAGGCGGCTGATACACAGGTCGTAGCAGGGCGCGACAGTTTTCTCATAGAAACCAGAGGAGTTCACTCGTGATGACCCGTTCCGTGCGCCGGACCCGGCGGACGCTCCAGGTGGCCGGTGCCTCGGTCGCGGCCCTGCTGGCCCTGAGCGCCTGTTCCTCCTCCGACGACGACTCGTCGGCGACGACGAAGTCGGACACGTCGGCGGCGGCGACGCCCAAGCTGTCGGGCTCGATCACCGTGTTCGCGGCGGCCTCGCTGCAGGAGAGCTTCACGACCCTGAAGGCCGACTTCGAGAAGGCCCACCCCGGCACCACCGTCAACTTCAGCTTCGGCGGCAGCGACACCCTGGCCGCGCAGATCACCAGCGGTGCGCCGGCCGACGTCTTCGCCTCCGCGAGCCCCAAGACCATGGCGATCGTGACGGACAAGAAGGACAACGCCACCACCCCGGCGACCTTCGTCCGCAACCAGCTGGAGATCGCCACCCTGCCGGGCAACCCCGACAAGATCTCCTCCCTGAAGGACCTCACCAAGTCCTCGCTCAAGGTCGTCCTCTGCGACAAGACGGTGCCGTGCGGCGCCGCCGCGCAGAAGGCCCTGGACGCCAGCAAGCTCAAGCTCACCCCGGTCTCCTACGAGGAGGACGTGAAGTCCGCCCTCAACAAGGTGGTCCTGAAGGAGGCCGACGCCGCGGTCGTCTACAAGACCGACGTGAAGGCCGCCGGCAGCAAGGTCGAGGGCGTGGAGTTCCCCGAGTCCGCCAACGCCATCAACGACTACCCGATCACTCTCCTCAAGAACGCCCCGAACCCCACGGTGGCCAAGGCGTTCATCGCCCTGGTGCAGTCCGCCGAGGGCCAGCAGGTCCTGAACGAGGCCGGGTTCCTCAAGCCGTGACGAAGACCGACGCGTCCGGCGCCGCCACCGGCCCCCGCACGGGCGGCCCTCGGCGCCGGCGCGTTCGGGCAGCCGTACCGCTACCGCTCCTCCTCCCCGGAGCGGTAGCTCTGGTCTTCCTGCTCCTGCCGCTGGTCGCCCTGCTGGTCCGGGCCCCCTGGAGCAGCCTCCCGTCCCTGCTGACCAGCACCGAGGTGTGGCAGGCCCTCCAGCTCTCCCTGATCTGCGCCACCGCGGCGACGGCCGTCAGCCTGGTCCTCGGCGTCCCCCTGGCCTGGCTGCTGGCCCGCACGGAGTTCCCCGGCCGGGGCTTCGTCCGCGCACTGGTCACCCTCCCCCTCGTCCTCCCCCCGGTGGTCGGCGGTGTGGCCCTGCTCCTCGCCCTGGGCCGCAACGGGGTGGTCGGCCAGTGGCTGGACGCATGGTTCGGCATCACCCTCCCCTTCACCACGGCGGGCGTGGTGGTCGCCGAGTCCTTCGTGGCCATGCCGTTCCTGGTGATCAGCGTCGAGGGCACGCTCCGCGCCGCCGACCCCCGCTACGAGGAGGCGGCCACCACCCTGGGCGCCTCCCGCTTCACGGCGTTCCGCCGGGTCACGCTCCCCCTCATCGCCCCCGGCATCGCGGCCGGCTCGGTCCTGGCCTGGGCCCGCGCGCTCGGCGAGTTCGGAGCGACGATCACGTTCGCCGGCAACTTCCCCGGCCGCACCCAGACCATGCCGCTCGCCGTCTACCTCGCCCTGCAGAACGACCCCGACGCGGCGATCGCCCTCAGCCTGGTACTGCTGACGGTGTCGATCGCGGTGCTGGCGGCATTGCGGGATCGTTGGATGACGGCATCATGAGAACGCCCCTCTGGACGACACCCCGATGACAAACCCACACCCCGCAGCGGCAGACAACACCCAGCCTCCGCACGGCCTGCCCGCGGCCGCCGACGGTGCGCAGCCTCCCCACCACGGACCGCCCGCAGCCGCCGATGGCGCGCAGCCCCCACAGGGGCCACCCGCACCTGACACTGTTAGCCGCACGGGTGGTGCGGGTGGGAACCCGAACCCGGCCGAAGGCCGGGTACCCACCACGCACCCGCACCCGACCACGCCCGGCCTCCACGCCCACCTCGTCGTCACCCGCCCCACCTTCCACCTGGACATCACCCTCACCGCCGCCCCCGGCGAGGTCGTCGCCCTCCTCGGCCCCAACGGCGCCGGGAAGACCACCGCCCTCCGCGCCCTGGCCGGCCTCACCCCCCTCACCACCGGCCACCTCCACCTCGACGGCACGGAGTTGGACCGCACACCCCCCGAATCCCGCCCGGTGGGCGTCGTCTTCCAGGACTACCTCCTCTTCCCCCACCTCACGGCCCTCGACAACGTCGCCTTCGGCCCCCGCTGCCACGGCGCGACCAAGGCCGACGCCCGCACCCAGGCCGCCGCCTGGCTCGACCGCATGGGCCTCGCCGATCACGCCGGCGTCAAACCCCGCCGTCTCTCCGGCGGCCAGGCCCAGCGCGTCGCGCTGGCCCGCGCCCTGGCCACCCGCCCCCGCCTCCTCCTGCTGGACGAACCCCTCGCCGCCCTCGACGCCCGCACCCGCCTCGACGTACGGTCCCAACTCCGCCGCCACCTGGCCGAGTTCGAGGCCGTAGCCGTCCTGGTCACGCACGACCCGCTGGACGCCATGGTGCTGGCCGACCGCCTGATCGTCATCGAGGACGGCCGCGTCGTCCAGGAGGGCACCCCCGCCGACATCGCCCGCCACCCACGCACCGACTACATCGCCCACCTGGTCGGCCTCAACCTCTACCGGGGCCGGGCCGAGGGCCACACCGTCGAGCTGGAGACGGGTCCCTCGAACACCACCACCATCACCACCACCGAAGTCCTCGCCGGTGACGTCTTCGTCGCGTTCCCGCCGAGCGCCGTCACCCTCTTCCGGGACCGCCCCACCGGCGCCAGCGCCCGCAACCTCTGGCGCTGCGAGGTCGTCGGCCTGGAGACCCACGGCGACCAGATCCGCGCCGACCTGACCGGCGAACTCGCCCTCGCCGCCGACCTCACCACGGTCGCCGCCGCCGAACTGGACCTGCACCCGGGGGCCCCGGTCTGGGCGACGGTGAAGGCGACCCAGACACACGCGTACCCGGCCTAGCACACACGGCGTAGCGCACACGGCAGAGGCCCCGCCGAAGCGGGGCCTCTGTCATGTAACACGACTCCTGTGCGTCAGTCCTCGTACGCGTCCAGCGGCGGGCACGAGCACACCAGGTTCCGGTCACCGAAGGCCTGGTCGATCCGGCGCACCGGCGGCCAGTACTTGTCGGCGGCGGACACCCCGGCGGGGAAGACGGCCTCCTCCCGGCTGTACGCGTGCTTCCACTCGCCGCCCAGCGCACCGGCGGTGTGCGGAGCGCCACGCAGCGGGTTGTCGTCGGCGGGCCACTCCCCCGCCCCGACCTGGTCGATCTCCGCACGGATGGCGATCATCGCCTCGCAGAACCGGTCCAGCTCGCCGAGGTCCTCGGACTCGGTCGGCTCGATCATCAGCGTGCCGGCCACCGGGAAGGACATCGTCGGCGCGTGGAAGCCGTAGTCGATCAGCCGCTTGGCGACGTCGTCGACGCTCACTCCGGTCGCCTTGGTCAGCGGCCGCAGGTCGATGATGCACTCGTGCGCGACGAGCCCGCCGGGCCCGGTGTAGAGCACGGGGAAGTGCGGCTCCAGCCGCTTGGCGACGTAGTTGGCACTGAGCACGGCCACCTGCGTGGCCCGCTTCAGCCCCTCGCCTCCCATGAGCCGGACGTACGCCCACGAGATCGGCAGGATCCCCGCCGAGCCCCACGGCGCGGCCGAGATCGGCCCGACGCCCGTCTCCGGCCCGGCGGCGGGCTGCAACGGGTGGTTCGGCAGGTACGGCGCGAGGTGCGCACGTACCGCCACGGGCCCGACACCCGGACCGCCGCCGCCGTGCGGGATGCAGAAGGTCTTGTGCAGGTTGAGGTGCGAGACGTCGCCGCCGAAGTGACCCGGCTTGGCGACGCCGACCAGGGCGTTGAGGTTGGCCCCGTCGACGTACACCTGGCCGCCGGCCTCGTGCACCTGGGCGCAGATGTCGGCGACGTGCTCCTCGAACACGCCGTGCGTGGACGGGTAGGTGATCATCAGCACGGCGAGCTCGTCCCGGTGCTGCTCGATCTTCGCCCGCAGGTCCGCGACGTCGATCTCGCCGTCCTCGGCGGTCTTCACGACGACGACCTTCATGCCCGCCATCACGGCGCTGGCGGCGTTGGTGCCGTGCGCGGACGACGGAATCAGGCACACGGTCCGCTGCGCGTCCCCGTTGGCCCGGTGGTACGCGCGTACGGCGAGCAGCCCGGCCAGCTCGCCCTGCGATCCGGCGTTGGGCTGCAGGGAGACGCTGTCGTACCCGGTGACCTCGGCGAGCCGCTCCTCCAGCTCGCGGATGAGGGTCAGGTAGCCCTGCGCCTGCTCGGCGGGCGCGAACGGGTGCAGCTGGCCGAACTCGGGCCAGGTGACCGGTTCCATCTCGGTGGTCGCGTTGAGCTTCATGGTGCAGGAGCCCAGCGGGATCATGCCCCGGTCCAGCGCGTAGTCCCGGTCGGCGAGCCGGCGCAGGTAGCGCAGCATCGCGGTCTCGGAGCGGTGCTGCCGGAAGACGGGGTGGGTCAGGTAGCCGTCGGTGCGCAGCAGCGCCTCGGGCAGCGTGTCCTCGGCGACGGCGTCCAGCGCCTCGACGTCGCCCTCGACGCCGAAGGCCGTCCAGACGGCGCCCAGCTGGGCGCGGGTGGTGGTCTCGTCGCAGGCCATGGAGACGTGGTCGGCGTCGACGAGCCGCAGGTTGACGCCGCCCTGGCGGGCGGCGGCGACGATCTCGGCGGCCTTGCCGGGCACCCGGGCGGTGAGGGTGTCGAAGTAGGCGCCGTGGACGATCCCGACACCGCCGGCCCTGAGCCCCGCGGCGAGGATCGTGGCGTAGCGGTGCGTCCGCTGCGCGATGGCCCTGAGCCCCTCGGGACCGTGGTAGACGGCGTACATGCCGGCCATCACGGCGAGCAGGACCTGGGCGGTGCAGATGTTGCTGGTGGCCTTCTCCCGCCGGATGTGCTGCTCGCGGGTCTGCAGCGCCAGCCGGTACGCCTTGTTGCCGTCGGCGTCCACGGAGACGCCCACGAGCCGCCCGGGCAGGCTGCGCGCGAACTTCTCGCAGACCGCCATGTAACCGGCGTGCGGCCCGCCGAAGCCCATCGGCACACCGAACCGCTGGGTGGTGCCGACGGCGATGTCGGCCCCGAGCTCACCCGGCGAGGTCAGCAGGGTCAGCGCGAGCAGGTCGGCAGCGACGGTGACGAGCGCGCCGATCCCGTGGGCCTGCTCGACGACGGCCTTGATGTCGCGTACGGCACCGGAGGCGCCGGGGTACTGGACGAGCACCCCGTTGACCTCACGCGCGGCGAGGTCGGCCGGGATCCCGTCGCTCAGATCGGCGACCACGACCTCCACGCCCGTCGGCTCGGCCCGGGTCTGGATCACGGCGATGGTCTGCGGCAGCACGTCCGCGTCGACGACGAAGACGCCCTTCTTGTTCTTGCCCATCCGCAGCGACAGGGCCATGGCCTCGGCGGCGGCCGTGCCCTCGTCGAGCAGCGAGGCACCGGAGGTGGGCAGCCCGGTGAGGTCGGCGACCACGGTCTGGAAGTTCAGCAGCGCTTCCAGCCGGCCCTGGGAGATCTCCGGCTGGTACGGCGTGTAGGCCGTGTACCAGGCGGGGTTCTCCATCACGTTGCGCAGGATGACGGGCGGCGTGAAGGTCCCGTAGTACCCCAGCCCGATCATCGAGTCGAGCACCTGGTTCCGGTCGGCCAGCGACCGCAACTCGGCCAGCACCTCGGCCTCGGTCCGGGCGCCGGGCAGCTCCAGGCGGTCGGCGTTCTTGATCACGTCCGGCACGGCGGCGGCGGTCAGCTCGTCGAGCGAGCCGTACCCGACCTGGGCGAGCATCTTGGCCCGAGCCTCGTGATCGGGCCCGATATGGCGCTGCTCGAAGGGAATACCCTGCTCGAGCTCTGAGAGCGGAACACGCTGGGCGGTCATTGCGGAGGCCTCCTGGTCTGACGCGACCTTCGAGGGGTACCCCGGCGCGGGTACCCCGACGGCCTCCCCCTCTGTCATCTCAACCTGAGAGTTTCACCGGTGCCGCCCCTGCGGTCTCCCGGCTTTCACCGTCGGTGAGGGCGGACACCGTCGACGTCCGCCCTGCTTTCCAGAGTGACCTCGTCCGTGCGGTACGTGGACCTGAGAGATTCCGGGGAGGATTTGCTCCTTCGGCGCCTCCGGTTGCCCGGAGGACTCTCCCGCACGGGGTCAGCAGCCGCTGTCAGCCTACCAGCGAGGGCAACGCCAGGGCCTTCGAGTGGCCGCCTCCTCCAATGTGCTCTTTTGTAGTGCTTACGGATGATTTGTGACCAAGTGGAGGGCCCGTGCTGACCGACATCGATCCGCGCAACCTGATCGGCCGCAAGGCGTTCGACCGCAACGGCACGAAGATCGGCACGATCGACGAGGTGTACCTCGACGACGCGACGGGTGTGCCGGAGTGGGCGGCCATACGCACCGGCCTGTTCTCCCGGGACGCCTTCGTGCCCCTGGAACCCAGCGAACTGGTCGAGGGCACCCTGCACGTCCCCTTCGACCGCGCCCTGATCAAGGACGCCCCCGACTTCGGCGTGGGCCGCCACCTCTCCCCCGAGCAGGAACTCCAGCTCTACCACCACTACGGCCTGGACACGGCTCCCCCGCCCCACGACCACCCGGACCACGACTTCGGCAAGCTGGCAGGCACAGAGGACACGGGACCGTAAGGCCGACGCCGGGGCCCTGCCCAGCCGCCCGTCCCGACCACCCAGCTGCCCAGCTGCGGGCAGGCGTGCCGCAGGGCGGCACGGGTGGGCGCAGCGGCACCCCGCCAACGCGGGCGAGTGAAACCCCCCGCCCCCAGCCCACACCCCGGTCACGCCCCCACCCCGTCCACCGCAACCCCCTGTCATCCCGCCACCAACGGCAACGGCTCGGCCGGCTCCAGCCCAGGGTCCTCGACCCGAAACGTCCGCACCCTCCCCGGCTCCAGCGACCCCGGCGTCTCGAACCGCACCGTCACCCGCCCCAGCCCGCTCCCCTGCACCCATCCGTGCCCGTACTCGGCATGCCGCACATCGTGCCCCGCGGGCCACCGCCGCTCGGCAGCCACCTGCTCCTCCGCGGCCGGCTCCGCAACGTCCTCGTCCGCCGCCGCGAACTCCACCGCCCCCTCCCCTGCGGCCGCCGCCTGCGCGAACAGATCCTCCTGCGTGTAGTCGGCCAGCCCCGACACCCCCACGCCCAGCAACCGCACACCCCCCGTCGTGTCCACCGAGTCCAGCAGCCGCGCGGCCGCCTCCCGCACCACCGCCGGATCGTCGGTCGGCCCCCGCAGCGTCTCCGACCGGGTGAGCGTCGAGAAGTCGTACCGCCGTACCTTCAGCACGATGGTCCGCCCCGACAGCCCGGCCCCCCGCAGCCGCCGCACGCACCGGTCGGCCAGCCGCTGCACCTCGAGCCCCACCCGCAGCCGGTCGTGGATGTCCACGTCGTAGGTGTCCTCGACCGACACCGACTTCGTCTCCCGCTCGGCCACCACGGGCCGCTCGTCGTGCGCGAGCGCCATCGCGTACAGCGCGTGCCCGTGGGCCTTGCCGAGCAGCCGGACCAGCTCGTCCTCCCCGGCCTCGGCGATCTCGTCGACCGTGGTGATCCCGGCCCGCCGCAGATGGTCCCCGGTCGCCGGCCCCACCCCCGGCAGGGTCCGCACCGTCATGGGCCCCAGCATCGCCCGCTCCGTGCCCGGCTCGATCAGCACCAGCCCGTCCGGCTTGGCCTGCTCGGAGGCGATCTTCGCGAGCATCTTGGAGGCGGCGAGCCCGACGGACCCGGAGAGCCCCGTGACGGCCCGTATGTCGGCGCGCAGCCTCTCGCCCACCAGCCGCGCCGACCCGGCGTCCCAGGCCGTCTCACCGGCCTCCAGATCCACGAACGCCTCGTCCAGGCTCAACGGCTCCACCAGCGGCGAGAGCCCGCGCAGCAGCGCCATCACCTGCTCGCTGATCGACCGGTACAGCCCGAAGCGCGGCACCAGGTACGCGGCGTTCGGCGCCAGCCGCCGTGCCTGCCCCATCGGCATCGCGGAGTGCACCCCGAAGACCCGGGCCTCGTACGACGCGGTGGCCACCACACCGCGGGGTCCGAGCCCGCCCACGACCACGGCCTTCCCGCGCAGGCTCGGCTTGGACGCCTGCTCCACCGAGGCGAAGAAGGCATCCATGTCGAGATGCAGGATCGTGGGCGCGTTTCTCACATCTCCGATGCTGCACCACAGCACTGACAATGCCCCGGCACGGGACCGTGCCGGGGCATCACAAGAGGCTTTCAGACCGCCCGGTTGCGCCGCCGGGCCAGCTCGTCGGCCGGGTTGTGCCCGACGAGGGTCTCGCCGGTGTCGACGCGCTCTCCGTGCAGCTGGGAGAGCGCGCTCTCCACGTCCCGCCACACCACGCCGACCGCGATCCCGAAGATGCCCTGACCGCCCTGGAGCAGGGCGTGCACCTCGTCCGGCGAGGTGCACTCGTAGACCGTGGCGCCGTCGCTCATCAGGGTCATGCGCTCCAGGTCGCGGAAACCGCGTTCCCTGAGGTGCTGGACCGCGGTGCGGATGTTCTGGAGGGAGACCCCGGTGTCCAGGAACCGCTTGACGATCTTCAGGACGACGACGTCCCGGAAGCTGTACAGACGCTGGGTGCCCGACCCGTAGGCGGGCCGCACACTGGGCTCGACCAGGCCGGTACGGGCCCAGTAGTCGAGCTGCCGGTAGGTGATGCCGGCCGCCGCACAGGCCGTGGGCCCTCGGTAGCCGATCTCCTCGGTCGCCATGGACGCCGCCCCTCCGCCGCTCTGCACTGCGGTCGGCCGCTGTGGGGCGTGACCGGCAGTGCTGCTGTGAAGCGGGTACGGAAGACTCTCCCCGAAACCGCGTTCCGGGGCACCCCCAGCCGTACCGTCGCCGCTGCTTCTCACGCCGACCTCCGTCCTTGACCTGCCTTCTCGACGGTAGGCAGTCACCAGGGGTGCGTCAACGATCGCCACACTCGGCACGCCGAGTGATAATCACCCTAGGAGTGGTTTCCCGTGCTCCACCGCGGGGAAAGGCTAGCCGAATGCTCTGGCGGCAAGCCGTAGGACGCTCTCAATGGCCGCTGGCAATTGCCCACGAGTTTCGGCCGTGACCAGCCCCGAACCGGCCCGTCACCGGCCTTCTGTCACGAACCGGCCCGTCACCGACCTCCTGGTGGGTGACGGGCCGCTGTGGTCCCTCACTGGCTGCTGGTGCCGAAGTCCTCGGGCGAGATCTGGTCGAGGAACTCGCGGAACTTCTCCACCTCGTCCTCCTGCTCGTCCGGGATCGCGATGCCCGCGTCGTCCAGCACCGTGTCGCTGCCGTAGATCGGCGTTCCGGTGCGCAGCGCCAGCGCTATGGCGTCGGACGGACGGGCGCTCACCTCGACCCCGCTGGCGAAGACCAGCTCCGCGTAGAAGACGCCCTCACGCAGGTCCGTGATGCGCACTTCGGTGAGCTCCTGGCCGACGGCCTCCAGCACGTCCTTGAACAGGTCGTGGGTCAGCGGCCTGGCAGGCGCCATGCCCTGCTGGGCGAACGCGATCGCCGTCGCCTCCCCCGGCCCGATCCAGATGGGGAGGTAACGGTCGCCTCCCACTTCGCGCAGGAGCACGATCGGTTGGTTGGAGGGCATTTCCACCCGGACACCTACGACATCGAGCTCGTTCACACAGCAACCCTAGGCCGTGCCCGGGACGTTTGGGTAGTCGGGCCGGGAACGCGCGCCCGATCCGGCCTCCGCCCGGGGCCTGTCGTGGTAGTCACGGCAACCGCACCCCGAGGGCGGTCTGCACCAGTGCCGAGTGCAGCTTCACCGTGAGCGCCGCCAGCTCCTTCGCACGGGCCTCCGCATGGGCCCTGGTCTGCGGGTTGCGGTGGCGCTTGAGCGGGGCCACCACCTGGTCCACCAGGCCGGCCTCGCGGTCGGCGGCGGCCTTCATCACCCGCAGGTGACGCGGCTCGATCCCGAACCGGCCCAGCTCGGCCACGAGTGAGGCCACGGTGACCGTCTCGGCGTCGTACACACCGCTCTCCAGCGGAGCGATCAGTCCGTACGACTCCCACTCCGTGAGGCAGTTCTCGTCGATGTCGGCGGCCGCGAGCAGCTCGTCCCGGCCGATCCTGGCCACCGTGGGCACCTCGGCGACCGTCGGCACCGGCTCACCGTCGCGCTGCCGCCCCAGCACGGGCAGCTGTACCGCCTCGCCGCGCTCCATGGCGTCCAGGTACTCCCGGATGACCTTCAGCGGCAGATAGTGGTCCCGCTGCATCCGCAGGACGTGTCCCAGCCGCTCCACGTCCCCGGCGCTGAACTTCCGGTACCCGGAAGGGGTCCGGCGCGGCTCGATGAGCCCCTCCGACTCCAGGAAACGGATCTTGGAGATGGTGACTTCGGGGAACTCGTCGCGCAGCACGTTCAGCACCGTGCCGATGCTCATCAGCCCGGGTTCCGTGGCGGCGGTGCCGTGACCGGTACCGCCGCTCGGTGTGTGCAGCATGGACCTTCTTCCCTGGGATCCCCCGGACGAGGCCCGGCGGGGTCAGATGCCGTGCCGGCTCGCGTAGAAGACCAGCCGGTACTTGCCGATCTGGACCTCGTCACCGTTCGACAGGGCGACCTGGTCGATGCGCTCCCGGTTGACGTACGTACCGTTGAGGCTGCCGACGTCGGCCACCGTGAACGAGCCGTCCGGCTGGCGGCGGAACTCCACGTGCCGGCGCGAGACCGTCACGTCGTCCAGGAAGATGTCGCTCTGCGGGTGGCGGCCGGCCGTGGTCAGGTCGCTGTCCAGCAGGAAGCGGCTGCCCGAGTTGGGGCCGCGGCGCACGACCAGCAGCGCGGAGCCGAGCGGCAGCGCGTCGACCGCCGCCTGCGCCTCGGGCGAGAGCGACGGCATCTGGGTCTGGCCGGTGACCTCGGCGTCGTAGGCCTCAAGACCGGAGATCGAGATCGTGGACGTCGTCTCCGACGCACGCTCGGGGACGGCACCCGCACGCAGCGGGGCTCCGCAGTTGGAACAGAAGCGGGCGTTCTCCGCGTTGCGGTTACCGCACCTCGTACAAACCAGGGCCGACATGGACGGATCCTCCTGCCGCGGCTGCCCCGCCGGGGCGTTGGACGCGTACGGGCCGGAGGCAAACCCTCCACCCGCACCTGAGGTTGACGGTTGCCCGAAACCTATGCCGCCGGACTGGGACGGGTCAACTGACGGCGCGCCCTGACCTCCCGAAATGTCACCCCCCGGACCAGCCACCTGGTCCCGGAACAGCGGGCGCTGGCCCTCCGCGTCGGGCTGTGCCCGATGGCGAGCGGTCGCGTTGTCGCTACCCTCTCGCGCGCTCTTGCCGAACAACTTCGCAAACAACTTCACGGGCGATTCCCCTTGACCGAAACAGACCCGCCCGTGGGGCAGGACGAACCCTGACTGAATAAACCGGCCGACCCGGACAACCACACAACGTCCGTATCCACCAGACAGTTTCCACCACGCTCCGGTTCCCCGGTGCGCCGACCCCCCGCATCCTCATGCCCCCGCCCGACGTCCCCCATGCACCGCCGGTTCACTGTGAGGACGACCGAGCGTAGTCAGGCTGCTTCGCCGGTCGCAAGGCATCCACCACGATCTTGGCCGACCGCTCGACGGTCACAGTCGCCTGTTCCTTCTCCAGGGTCTGCACCACGCCTCCGGGGATGTTGAGAGCCGGTTCGAGATCCTGCGGCTTGCCGATCACCCTGAAAACGTAGGGCTGGGTGATCTTGTTCCCGTCGACGCTCACACTCTTCCCCGAGTCGGTGAGGTAGGTGCCGGCGATCACCCGTACCCCGTTCACCTGGATCGCCTCGGCACCGGCCGCGCGCAGCTCCTGGATCGCGTCGAGCAGCATGTCCGCCTGCACCGTCCCCTTCGGGTCGTCGACCGTCATCGTGATGCCAGGACCCTGCGCCGCCACGGTGCCCGCGAGAATGCCGAGTTGCCTCTCCTTCTCAGCCGTCTGCCTGCGGGCCTCCGCCGCCTGGTCGGAGCTGCTCTGCAACTCCTGGCGCTGCTTCTCGAGTCCTGTCTTCTCGTCCTCAAGACGCTGAGTACGGTCGTCCAGTTCATCGAGAATGCGAACAAGATCTTCCTGACGGGCCCCGCGCAGCGCGCTGTCGCTGTCGCTGTTCGACGCCACCTGCACGGCGAGCCCGAATCCGAGCCCGAACAGCAGCACGGCGACGATCAGTTGCGCCCTGCTCACCCGTGGCGGCCACAGCCCCTGGACCAGCCGCTGCCGGCCGGTCGACCCGGCCTCCGGCTTCGGTTCCGCGGCGGACTCGGCCTCCGGCGCCGCGGCGGGCACCTCGGCCGGGAGTTCTCTGCGCAGCCGGTGCTCCGGCTGCTTCTCGTGCTTGTGCTCGTGCTCGCTCATGCCGCTCACGCCCGGAAGACGTGCCGCCGGATCGCCGCGGCGTTGGAGAAGATGCGGATACCGAGGACCACCACGACGCCCGTGGACAGCTGCGAGCCCACACCCAACTTGTCGCCGAGGAAGACGATCAGCGCGGCCACCACCACGTTCGACAGGAACGACACCACGAAGACCTTGTCGTCGAAGATCCCGTCCAGCATGGCCCGCAGACCACCGAAGACGGCGTCGAGCGCCGCGACGACGGCGATCGGCAGATACGGCTCGACGACCGCCGGAACCTCAGGCCGGACCAACAGTCCGGCCACGACGCCCACGACGAGGCCAAGTACGGCGATCACGATGTGCCCTTCTCAGTCTTCTCGGTGTACGGCTGTGCAGTACGTACGATCACGCTCGGAGCAGCGGGCAACCGGACGTCACTCTCCGTGGAGATGGTCGCCCGGATGTCGAAGTTCTCCTCCAGGGCGTGCAGGTACAGCCCATCGGGGCTGTCCTGGAACCTGGAGCCGAGTTTCGCCCCGTCCCCCACCGCCAGCACCGTGTACGGCGGTACCAGCGGCCTGTTGTCGACCAGTATCGCGTCCCCCGCGGCCCTGATCGCGGACAGCGCGGTCAGCCGCTGCCCGTTGATGGAGATCGCCTCGGCGCCCGAGGCCCACAGCCCGTTCACGACGCGCTGCATGTCATGGTCCCGCACCCGGCCGGTGTCGGAGAACCCCGAGGTCTCCCGGGGATTGCCGGCGTCGCCGCCCGAGGAGGCCTCCTTGGCGTCGTTCACCACCAGCTTCACACCCGGGCCGTGCACCGCCGTGGCGCCCGACAGGACGCCCACCAGGTCCGCCTGCCCACTTCCGCCGCTCTCCTTCAGGGCGGACCGCTGACGGGCGCTGACGTCGTCCCGCAGCTTGTCGACACTGGTCTCCAGCTTGTCCGCGGCCGCCGTCTCCCGGTCGATCCGGTCGATCAGCTCCTGGCGCTCCTTCGCCACGACGGGCGCCGTCACGCGCGCCTGCGCCGCTCCCACGGTCACCACGAGGGCCGCCAGCACCAGACCACCGGCGAGACCCAGCCTGGCCCGGAGGGTCTTCGGCATGCCGCCTTCCTGCCCCTGAGCCCGCTTCCGGGCGGCCGCCTCGGCATACCCGTCGTCGAGGCTGTGGTCCATGACGTTGGTGATCAACGACATGGAGGCGTCCGGGCGCGACGGCCGGGCGGCGCTGCTCCGAACGGGGGGTTGCTGCGGCATGCCGCACATCGTCGCACGTCGCGACCAGTACCTCCGAACGGCCCCACCGGGCGTGCCGGACCGGCCCCCGTGGGGACACGTGTCCGGCACGCACGCGTGCAGCGGTTTTACCGTCCGGCGCTGTCCACGGTCGCCGACCACTCGTCCAACAGGGCCTGCGCGGAGGCGTCGTCGGGCCCCTCGGCCCACAGATGGGTGACCGCCTCGGCCGGGTCGGGCAGCACCATCACCCAGCGCCCGTCTGTCTCCACGACCCGCACGCCGTCCGTGGTGTCGACGAAGCGATCCCCGGCCGCCTCGACGACACGCCGCATGACCAGTCCCTTGACAGCCCACGGGGTCGCCAGGTCCCGCTTGAGGACATGCGCCCGCGGGATCCGGGCGTCGATCTGGCTGAGGGTGAGCTGCGTCCGCGCCACCAGACCGATCAGGCGTACGAAGGCGGCCGTGCCGTCGTAGACGCTGCTGAACTCCGGAACGATGAACCCGCCCTTGCCGTCACCGCCGAAGATGGTGCCTTCCTCGCGCCCCACCCGTGTGAGGTCGTCGGGGGAGGTGGTCGTCCACTCGACCTGGGTGCCGTGGTACGCCGCCACCTGCTCGGCGATCCGGGTCGTGGTGACCGGAAGCGCCACCCGCCCGCTGCGCCGCTCGGCGGCGACCAGGTCGAGCATCACCAGCAGCGCCCGGTCGTCCTCGATGATGCGGCCCTTCTCGTCCACCAGGGACAGCCGCTCACCGACCGGGTCGAACCGCACGCCGAACGCGGCCCCGGAGGACGCCACGATCTCGCCGAGGCGCACCAGCCCCGCCCGCCGCTGGTCGGCCGTCTCCGTGGGCCTGGCCTCGTTGAGACCTGGGTTGATGGTCAGCGAGTCCACACCGAGCTTGCCGAGCAGGCTGGGCAGCACGAGCCCGGCGCTGCCGTTCGAGGCGTCCACGACGACCTTGAGGCCCGCCTCGGCGATCCCGGTCGTGTCGACGTTGCGCAGCAGCGACCCGGTGTAGGAGTCGAAGACGCTGGCCGGGAAGTACAGGTCGCCGATCTCACCGGGGAACGCACGCCGGTACTCCTGCCGCGCGAAGATCCGGTCCAGCTTGCGCTGGCTGGCCTGGGAGAGGTCGGCGCCCTGCCCGTCGAAGAACATGATGTCGACGGAGTCCGGCACCCCGGGCGAGGTCCGGATCATGATCCCGCCGGCGCTGCCCCGGCCGGTCTGCTGCCGCGCCACGGGCAACGGCACGTTCTCCAGGTCGCGTACGTCGATGGCGCTGGCCTGGAGCGCGGAGATCACCGCCCGCTTGAGCGCACGGGCACCGCGGGAGTGGTCACGGGCCGTCGTGACGGTGGACCCCTTCTTCAGGGTGGTGGCATACGCGCCGGCCAGCCGCACGGCCAGCTCCGGCGTGATCTCGACGTTCAGGATCCCCGACACACCACGGGCGCCGAACAGATGGGCCTGGCCCCGGGACTCCCAGATCACCGACGTGTTGACGAAGGCGCCGGCCTCGATGGTCTTGAAGGGATAGACCCGGACATTGCCCTGAACGATCGATTCTTCACCGATCAGGCACTCGTCACCGATGACCGCCCCGTCCTCGATCCGCGCGGCCCGCATGATGTCGGTGTTCTTCCCGACGACACAGCCCCGCAGATTGCTGTGCTGCCCGACGTACACGTTGTCGTGGACAACGGCCCGGTGCAGGAAGGCTCCGCTCTTCACGACGACGTTGGACCCGACGACGGTGTGTTCCCGGATTTCCGCGCCGGCCTCGACCTTGGCGTAGTCACCGATGTACAACGGCCCGCGCAGATCGGCGTCCGCGTGCACCTCCGCCCCCTCGGCGACCCATACACCGGGGGATATCTCGAAGCCGTCGATGTCGACGTCGACCTTGCCCTCGAGGACGTCGGCCTGCGCCTTCACGTACGACTCGTGGGTACCGACGTCCTCCCAGTAGCCCTCGGCGATGTAGCCGTAGACCGGCTTCCCTTCCTTCATCAGCTGCGGGAAGACATCGCCGGACCAGTCGACGGGAACGTCCGCCTCGACGTAGTCGAATACCTCGGGCTCCATGACATAGATGCCCGTGTTCACCGTGTCGGAGAAGACCTGGCCCCAGGTCGGCTTCTCGAGGAAGCGCTCGACCTTGCCCTCTTCGTCGACAATGGTGATGCCGAATTCCAGCGGATTGGGCACCCGCGTCAGGCAGACCGTGACGAGCGCGCCCTTCGCCTTGTGGAAGTTGATCAGTTCGGTGAGGTCGAAGTCGGTCAGCGCATCGCCGGATATGACGAGGAAAGCATCGTCCTTCAACGCCTCTTCGGCGTTCTTGACGCTTCCGGCGGTACCGAGTGGCTTCTCCTCGTTGGCATAGGTGAGCTCCATACCGAGCTCCTCGCCGTCCCCGAAGTAGTTCTTGACCAGCGATGCCAGGAACTGCACAGTGACGACGGTCTCGGTGAGCCCATGCCTTTTGAGCAGCCGTAGCACGTGCTCCATGATCGGCCGGTTGACGACCGGAAGGAGTGGCTTGGGCATGCTGGAGGTCATGGGGCGAAGGCGAGTGCCTTCACCACCGGCCATCACGACGGCCTTCATGTCGGAAGCGTCCTCCTCTAAGAGATGACGGTCTAGCCGACTTCACCCGTCCAGATTGTCCCGCACTTTTCCGCCGCGGGCCATCGAGAGCAATCGAGGGGCCACTACGTCCGGACAATCGCCGAGCTCAATCGGCTGTGGCGTCCGCACGAACCAGGCGACGGACCTGCACCACGTAGAGCACTCCTGCCCACCAGTACAGGGTTGTACCCCACCCTGCGAACGCCCATCCGAAAATAGCAGCGAGTGACGAGATCCAACCGCTTCCGTCACTGAGCAGGAGGAGCGGGAACGCGTACATCAGATTGAACGTCGCGGCCTTCCCCAGGAAGTTCACCTGGGGCGGCGGATAGCCGTGCCTCCGGAGGATCCCCACCATCACCAGCAGAACCAGTTCGCGCAGAAGTAGTGCGGCCGTCAGCCAGAGCGGCAGGATCTCCCGCCAGGTGAGTCCGACCAGCGTCGACAGCACGTAGAGCCGGTCCGCGGCGGGGTCCAGCAGCCGGCCGAGGCTGCTGATCTGGTTCCAGCGCCGGGCGAGCTTGCCGTCCAGGTAGTCGCTGACGCCGCTGAAGAGCAGTACCAGCAGGGCCCAGCCGTCGCTCTTGGGCCCGCCGAACTCGGGCCTGAGGACCAACCACAGGAAGACGGGCACGCCGACGAGACGCGCCATGCTGAGGATGTTCGGGATGGTGAGGACACGGTCCGTTTGGACACGCGTCTCCTGGACCTCCACCCGGGGGCCTCCTGTGGTGGGAAACGAGCCAACTTTTCCCCCTGACCCTACCTCAACGCAAAAAAGCTCTGGCTCTCGGGCATGTGCCCAAGAGCCAGAGCTCTAAAAGGAGTTCGGCGGTGTCCTACTCTCCCACAGGGTCCCCCCTGCAGTACCATCGGCGCTGTAAGGCTTAGCTTCCGGGTTCGGAATGTAACCGGGCGTTT
>NZ_JBEYVI010000076.1:0-24908 GCF_040643955.1 Streptomyces sp. NPDC047061 | reverse complement strand
CCCCATTCACGCGCCCCTGACCAGCAGGATCCGTCTCGCCGCCTGCCTCCGACCGAGTGATCGACGCAAATTCCCTCGAATTGGGCAACAGGGTCATCGAGACCTTCTACAACCGCCGCCGCCTGCGCAAGCACAAGACCTTCGGCTACCTCACCCCAGCCGAGACCAGGCAGCGGCATCAACACGCCCTCGCGACATAACCGACGAGTGTCCAAGATCACGGGGAAACTTCATGTCGACGAACTGCGGGTCGTTGGACAGCTTGAAGGTGTCCACCTGGTGCGGCTTGAGGCCGAACGTCCGCCAGATCCGCCCCACGGTGGACTTCGACAAGCCGCTCTCGGCGGCCATGGAAGCTCGCGACCAGTGCGTGGCGTCTTGCGGAGTGCGCTCCAGGGTAGCCACGACGAGTGCCTCGACCTCCTCGTCGGAGATCTTGCGCGGGGCACCGGGACGCGGCTCGTCCGCCAGGCCGTCCAGGCGCGACTCCAGGAAACGCCGGCGCCACTTGCCCACCGTCTGCGGCCAGATGCCCAGTTCGGCGGCCACCTGCTGGTTCGGCTTTCCCTCCGCGCAGCCCAGCACGATCCGGCAACGCTGAGCCAGGGCCTGAGCCGAGGTCGCCCGCCGCGACCAGCGCACCAGCGTCTCGCGCTCGTCGTCGGTCAACGTCACCTCGGCCACCGGCCGTCCCATGCGCGCCATGCGAGCAAGGCTACACATATTCAACGAACTTCAGGCGCAGGACACTAGGAGACCGCTGAAGATCTTGCTCGGGCCGCCCGGCTCGCCCCGGATTGCCGGTAAATGTCAATCAGACCAAAGCGTCGCAAGCCGGGCGCGATTTCAAGATTTTCAGGACGCTTCTAGGGCGTGTATCGGAAGTGGCTTGAGGGGCTGTTGGTTGTTCAGTCCCGATGCAGGGCGGCGAGCCAGCGGTCGTCCTGAAACTCGGCAGGGACTTCGTCCTCCCACGGATCGATCCCGCGGCGTTCCAGCTCTTCGAACCATCGGTCCCGCTGTGACTCGGGGAGACGCCGTCCGCACCACGGGCAGAAGCCGATGGTGATGCTCGACGTCCCTCCGTCGAGGATGATCAGCCCGTACTCCTGGAACCTGGCGCTGAAGTCGATCAGCGCGTCGGGGCAGGCGAAGGGGTCGTCGTGCTGGTCACAGCGCACGTTCACGCGGCGGCTCATCGCCTCGCAGCAGTGGTTGGTCATGACCTCGGCTTCTTGCGCATTGGCACCATGCCCAGAAGTAGATCACGGCCTGTGATGATCGTCGGGTGGCACGTGGAGATCCGACAAATACGCAGTGGTACCGGCTGAAGCTGCTGTTACCCAAGGGCAGGAAGCCAGGTCGCCCGCCGACATGGACCAGGCGCCAGCTGATCGACGGCATACGGTTCCGTACCCGTACCGGTGTCCCGTGGCGGGACGCGCCGGAGCGGTATGGGCCCTGGGCCCGGGTGTATGACCTCTTCCGCCGCTGGCAGCGGGATGGCACCTGGCAGCAGATCTTCACCGAACTAGAGGCCCAGGCCGACGCCAGGGAGCTCATCACCTGGGACCTCAACATCGACTCCACTGTGTGCCGGGCCCACCAGCACGCCGCCGGAGCGAGGAAAAGGGGGACCTGCAGGTCGAGCCGCCGGGCGGTATCAGCGTCGAGCCGGACGACCATGGACTCGGACGCTCGCGCGGCGGCCTGACCACCAAGCTGCACCTCGCCGTCGAGCAGGGGCAGAAGCTCATGTCGATCGTGATCACCGCCGGGCAGCGCGGTGACTCCCCGCAGTTCAAGGCCGTGTTGAAGAGGATCCGCGTCGCCCGTCTGGGTTCGGGGCGTCCGCGGACCCGGCCCAACCGGGTCCGTGCAGACAAGGCGTACGCGTCCCGCAAGAATCGGGCCTACCTGCGTCGACGCGGTATCCGCTGCACTATCCCGGACAAGGCCGACCAGGCCCACAACCGTAAGAAGCTCGGCTCCCATGGCGGCCGGCCACCAAAGTTCGACCCCGAGGACTACAAGGCTCGGCACGCGGTCGAGTGCGGCATCAATCGGCTCAAGAGGCATCGCGCCGTGGCAACTCGCTACAACAAACTCGCAGTCCGCTACGAGGCGACCGTCCTCGTCGCGGCCATCAACGAGTGGCTGTGACCAGCACTTCCGATACACACCCTAGAGAGCCCCTGATGGGACTCCACGCAGACAGGAACCCCAGCGGACAACGCTGGGGTTCCTTTGCGCCTCAGAGGGCCGTACAGAGCCTCTGTGGCTACCGACCAGCCCACCGGCCACAGCCGGTAGCGGGATACTCAGCAAGCCGTTCTCGCAGATATCCGGTTGTCTGTTCGTTTTCGAGGGAGCACCCGTCCAGCGTGCTGCGGAGCGCGATTGCCGCGCGCGTGGCCCGTTCGCTCAAGATCCGGTCATGCGCCTCGCGGTCCCCTACGGTCACAGGGTGGGGGATGTCGAAAGCTTCCAGAACAGCATGCACCAGGTCACGCACGGCGCGTGAGGGAACAGCCTCTCCGGGGGTGTTGTAGGAACCCTCCATACTGATCCACTGGCCCCTGCGTCTCACACATGACTCTCTCACCAAATCGGCGGCGGGATGCGGACTTGGGGCCTCTGACCTGGTCTTCCGTGCTCTCTGTGGACCCCACGTACGAGGGTGGTCATGTTACATACCCCACACGTCGAACTGACAGGGTTGTGCAAACTCTCCTTGGCCCGGAGCAGCCTCGTAGTACAGGATCGGCTCTCATGGACCTGCTGAACACGCTGGTGGACAAGGGGCTTCGGCGCGAGCTGCCGACCCGCGAGGAAGCGCTCGCCGTACTGGCGACCTCCGACGACGACATGCTCGACGTGGTGGCCGCGGCCGGCAAGGTGCGCCGGCACTGGTTCGGGCGGCGCGTGAAACTCAACTACCTGGTCAACCTCAAGTCGGGCCTGTGTCCCGAGGACTGCTCCTACTGCTCGCAGCGGCTGGGCTCCTCCACCGGGATCCTGAAGTACAGCTGGCTGAAACCCGACGAGGCCTCGAAGGCGGCCGCCGCGGGCCTGGCCGGGGGCGCCAAGCGGGTCTGTCTGGTGGCCAGCGGACGCGGCCCGACCGACCGGGACGTGGACCGGGTCGCCGGCACCATCAAGGCCATCAAGGAGCAGAACGAGGGCGTCGAGGTGTGCGCCTGCCTCGGCCTGCTCTCCGACGGCCAGGCGGAGCGGCTGCGCGAGGCGGGCGCGGACGCCTACAACCACAACCTCAACACGTCCGAGGGGACGTACGGGGACATCACGACCACGCACACGTACGCCGACCGGGTGGACACGGTCAACAAGGCGCACGCGGCGGGGCTGTCGGCCTGCTCCGGTCTGATCGCCGGCATGGGCGAGAGCGACGCGGACCTGGTCGACGTGGTCTTCTCGCTGCGCGAGCTGGATCCTGACTCCGTTCCGGTGAACTTCCTGATCCCGGTCGAGGGCACCCCGCTGGCCAAGGAGTGGAACCTCACCCCGCAGCGCTGCCTGCGCATCCTGGCGATGGTGCGGTTCGTCTGCCCGGACGTCGAGGTCCGGATCGCGGGCGGCCGCGAGGTCCATCTGCGCACCATGCAGCCGCTCGCGCTGCACCTGGCCAACTCGATCTTCCTCGGCGACTACCTCACCACCGAGGGCCAGGCCGGCCAGACCGACCTGGAGATGATCGCGGACGCCGGGTTCGTGGTGGAGGGCGCCGACGAGGTGACGCTCCCGCAGCACCGGGCCGAGGCGCAGGGTGCCGGCTGCGGGTCGCACGGGGCCGAGGGCGCCGGGTGCGGATCGCACGCGGCGGAAGGCGCGGGCTGCGGGTCGCACGCGGGCGAGGGCGCCGGATGCGGTTCGGTGTGCGGATCCCACGAGGGTGCGGCCGAGGCTGTGACTGTCCCCGCCACCGTCCCCGCCAACGAGCCGCGCACCGACCTGGTCGCCGTCCGCCGCCGTGGCGCCGGAACGGATCTCGCGCCCAATGCCTGACGTGCCCGGCCTGAGCGTCCCCGAGCTGCTGGACCTTGACCGTCGGCACGTGTGGCATCCGTACGGCCCGATGCCCGGCCGGGCCGAACCGCTCGTCGTGGAGTCGGCGAGCGGGGTCCGGCTGCGGCTCGCGGACGGCTCGGGCGAACTCGTCGACGGCATGTCGTCCTGGTGGTCGGCGATCCACGGCTACAACCACCCGGTGCTCAACGAGGCCGCGCACGACCAGCTCGGCCGGATGAGCCATGTGATGTTCGGCGGGCTCACCCACGAGCCCGCCGTCCGGCTGGCCAAGCTCCTCGTCGACATCACACCCGCCGGCCTGGAGCACGTCTTCCTCGCCGACTCGGGGTCGGTGTCGGTCGAGGTCGCGGTGAAGATGTGCCTGCAGTACTGGCGCTCCCTCGGCCGCCCCGCCAAGCAGCGCCTGCTGACCTGGCGCGGCGGCTACCACGGCGACACCTGGCAGCCGATGTCCGTCTGCGACCCCGAGGGCGGGATGCACGAGCTCTGGTCCGGGGTGCTGCCCCGCCAGGTGTTCGCCGACGCGCCGCCCGCGGAGTACGACGAGGCGTACGCCGGGCACCTGCGCTCGATGGTCGAGCGGCACGCGCACGAGCTGGCCGCGGTGATCGTGGAGCCGGTGGTGCAGGGCGCCGGCGGGATGCGCTTCCACTCCCCCGCCTACCTGCGGGTGCTGCGCGAGGCGTGCGACGCGCACGACGTGCTGCTGGTGTTCGACGAGATCGCGACCGGCTTCGGGCGCACCGGCGCGCTGTTCGCGGCGGACCACGCGGCCGTCACCCCGGACGTGATGTGCGTGGGCAAGGCGCTGACCGGCGGCTACCTGACGATGGCGGCGACCCTGTGCACGCCCCGGGTCGCCGAGGGGATCTCGCGGGGCGAGGTGCCGGTGCTGGCCCACGGGCCGACGTTCATGGCCAACCCGCTCGCGGCCTCGGTCGCCTGCGCCTCGCTCGGGCTGCTCCTCGGCCAGGACTGGCTCACGGAGGTCAAGCGGATCGAGGCGGGGCTGCGGGAGGGCCTGGCACCCGCCCGGGAGCTCCCCGGTGTCCGGGACGTCCGGGTCCTCGGTGCCATCGGGGTGGTCCAGCTCGACCACGAGGTCGACATGCCGGCCGCGACAGCCGCCGCGGTCCGCGAGGGCGTGTGGCTGCGGCCGTTCCGCGACCTGGTGTACACGATGCCGCCGTACGTCACGGGTGACGCGGACGTGGCACGGATCGCGCGCGCGGTGTGCGCCGCCGCGCGGGAGGGATGAACATGCCGATCCTGGTGATCACGGGGACGGGCACGGAGGTCGGCAAGACGGTCACCACGGCCGCGATCGCCGCCGCCGCGGGCCGCTCGGTGGCGGTCCTGAAGGCCGCGCAGACGGGCGTGGGACCGGACGAGCGCGGGGACGCCGACGAGGTCGCGCGGCTCGCGGGAGCCGTGACGGCGGCCGAAGTGGCCCGATTCCCGGAGCCGTTGGCGCCGGGCACGGCGGCCCGGAGAGCGGGAATGGCCCCCGTGCATCCGCAGGACGTGGCGGAGGCAGCGGCCAAGCTGGCCACCGAGCACGAACTGGTGCTGGTGGAGGGCGCGGGCGGGCTGCTCGTCCGGTTCGACGCGGCGGGCGGCACGCTGGCGGACGCGGCCCGGCTGCTGAACGCACCGGTGCTGGTGGTGGTGTCGGCCGGACTCGGCACGCTGAACACGACCGAGCTGACGGCCCGTGAACTGCGGGCCCGGGAGCTGGAGTTGCTGGGCGTGGTGATCGGCAGCTGGCCCGACTCCCCCGATCTGGCGTCGCGGTGCAATGTCGCCGACCTGCCGGAGGTGGCGGGGGCGCCGCTGCTGGGTGCGGTGCCGGCCGGGGCGGGTGCCCTCTCCCCCGCCGACTTCCGTACGTTGGCGCCGAGTTGGCTGTCGGCGCGGCTGGACGGGAGCTGGGACGCGGAGGCGTTCCGGGGGCGGGTAGCGCGTTAGTGCCGGGGCAGGCCGCGTCGGTCGGGTGCGCCGGTGGAGCGCCCCTTTAGGGGCGCGGGGAACTGCGCGACCAGCCACGACGGCGCCGCACCCGACCGACGGCCTAGGGCGATGCGCCCAGCAGCCGTACCAGTTCGATCCGGGATCGGATCCCCAACCGGCTGAAGACCCCCCGCAGATGGTGGTCGATGGTGCGGGGGCTGAGGTTGAGCCGGTCGGCGATTTCCCGGTTGGTGGCGCCCTCGGCGGCCATCCGGGCGACCATGAGCTGCTGGGCGGTGAGCACGGCGGCCGGGTCGGGCGCACTGGTGGCAGGTGTCAACGCCGTGCCCAGAGCGCGGAGTTCGGCGCGGGCCTGGGCGGCGCAGTGCGGGGCGCCGAAGGACTCGAAGGCCTCCAGGGCGTTGTGCAGCCGGTCCCGGGCCTCGGTGCGCTGCCGCAGCCGGCGCAGCGCACCGCCGAACAGCAGCTCGGTGCGGGCGCGTTCGAAGTCCCGGGTGCCGCGGGCGTGCAGGTCGAGGGCGGCACGGTAGTGCTGGACCGCCTCGGCGCCGGGGGCGAGCAGGGCCCGGCAGCGGGCGCTGAGGGCGAGGTCGTCGGGGCTGCGGACGGCGGTGGCCCAGCGGTGGTAGTCGGCGTGCGCGGCACGGGCGACCCTGGTGTCGCCGGTGCGTACGGCGGCCTCGACGTAGTGCGGGGTGGCCAGGTGCCGGATGGCCCGGTGGCCGTGCCCGGGACCGAAGCCGGCGAGGGCGCGCAGCCGGGCGGCGGCCGCCGGGAAGCGGCCGTTGGTCAGGTCGAGGAAGGCGAGCGCCCACTGGGCGAGGGCGGCGGGCAGGCCCAGTCCGTGGGCCAGGGCGTGCGAGCGGGCGGCCGCCGCGCGCTCCCGGCAGGCCTCCTCGTCGCCGGTGACGGCGGCGAACATGGCGAGCGCGGCCTGGAGATGGCAGGCCCCGTTGTCCTGCCCGGCGGCGTAGGCCTGGCGCAGGGCGTCCTGGGCGGCGGCCTCGGCGGCCCGGGGGCGGCCGGTCCAGAAGTCGGCGTAGGCCCGGAACTCCATGGCCTGTGCTTCCGTCCCGGGGATGCCGCGGGCCCGGGCGGAGGCGGCGGCCCGGAGGGTGGCGGTGACGGTCCGGGTGTGGTCGCCGAGCATCAGCGCGGCGATGCCGGAGTGGATCAGCGGACCGGGGTCGCCGCCGGGCCCACAGCGGCCGGACGTGCCCTTGAGGAGGACGCGGGCGTCGGCGTAGCGGCCCTCGACTGCGCAGGCGAGTGCGGCGAGGATGCCGGACGGCGGGAGGTCCAGCCACTGGGCGAGGACATGGGCCTCGCGGCAGCGTCTGAGGTCGCCGGTGTAGACGGCGGCCTCGGTGGCGAGGGCGAGGAGTTCGACCGCATCGGCGGAACGTTCCTGCCGTACCGCGGCGGTGAGCAGGGCGTCGAAGGCCTCGGCGGCGTTGCCGGCTCTGAGGGCGAGGACGCCGTTGAGGGCGGTGTTGTCGGTACGGGCGGCAAGCCGTCTGGCCCGGTCGGGCTCCCCGGAGCACCAGGCGTCGGCGGCGGCCCGGGCGAGCAGCCGGGCCTCCTCGGCCGGGTCGGGGCAGAGGTCGGCGGCACGCTCGGCGAGGGCGCGGGCCAGGGCGGGCCGCCCTTCGGCGCGGGCCCGGTCGGCGGCGGTGCGCAGCTCGGCCGCGAGCCGGGTGCTGGGGCCGAGGGCGGCGGCGCCGCGGTGCCAGGTGCGCCGGGTCGTCTCGTCCTTGCCGCCGAGCACCCGGGCGAGCAGCAGGTGGGCCTCGCGCCGGTCGGCCGGTGAGGCGGTCTCGTAGGCGGCGATCCGGGTCCAGGGGTCGCGGAAGAACACCCCGCCGGCGCTGGCGTGGGCGATCCCGGCCGCCTCGGCCGCCTCCAGCGGGCGGGTGTCGAGCCGGCCGGCGGTGACCGCGCGCAGGAAGGCGTGGGTGGCCACCGGGTACTGGTCGGCGGCGGCGAGCAGCAACAGCAGCCGGGCCTCGTCGGGCAGGGCGCGGATCTCCCGGCGCAGGGCATGGAGCAACCCCGGTGCCAGTTCGGCCGGTTCGACCGGCAGCGGGTCGGCGCCGGCCGCCTGCCGTTCGGTGAGACGCGGCACGAGTTCGGCCACGGCGCGCTGGTCTTCGTATACGACGCGGAGCACCCGGGCGCGGACGCCCTCGGGGAGCGCCGAAGCCGGGCACGGCCCCGCGTCGGTCGGCTGCGGTGGCGAAGTGCGGTCGAGAGGTGGGGGGTTCACCGGTATCACCACACCAAAGACGTTACTGGCGAGTTAGTTGACTCGTAAAGACTGGCGACTTCACCGATGCGGCGCGCGTAGACCCGTCCTGACACTCCTGAACAACCCCACCCGTTTCAGGAGGCATCATGCAACGCGCCAAGCGTCGCATCGCAACCGCTCTGTCGGCGATTGCCGGTTCGCTCCTTCTGTCCCTCCCCCTGAGTGCCAGCACCGCGCACGCGGCGAGCCACGACCCGATCGTGTTCGTACACGGTCTGAGCAGCGACTCCAGCAGCTGGAACACCTGGATCTCGGACTTCGAGGCGGACGGCTACTCGTCCTCCGAGCTGTACGCGATCTCGTACGACTGGACGAAGTCGAACGTCACCACCGCCTCGACGCTATCCAGCTACATCCAGTCCGTCCTCTCCAAGACCGGCGCCTCCAAGGTCGACCTGGTGGTGCACTCCATGGGCGCGCTCAACAGCCGCTACTACCTCAAGAACCTCGGCGGGACCTCGTACGTGGACGACTTCGTCTCGGTCGCCGGGGTGAACCACGGGACGAGCGTCGCCTCGCTGTGCGGGTGGCTGTACACGTCCTGCAAGGAGATGACGACCGGCAGCTCGTTCCTGACCGCCCTGAACTCCGGTGACGAGACGCCCGGCAGCGTCTCGTACGCGGCGTACTGGTCGGACTGCGACGCGGCGATCGACCCGGACACCTCGGCGGAGCTGAGCGGGGCGACCAACGTCGACGTGGGCTGCATCTCGCACACCGACATGAACGACGACTACGGCGTCTACCAGCAGGTGCGCAACTTCATCTCGTAGGACCTGCCGCGGGGGTGCGACGGGCCCGTGCGGGGGACAATCACCGTAGGCCTGCTTCCGTCAGGAGGTCCGTCATGCGGCTGCTGTCCGCCGGCGCCGGGACACCGGTGCGGGATCCCGTCCACCACCCGCTGTTCGCCCGTTTCTACGCCCGCTGCAGCGTGACCGCCGAGACCAGACTCGGCATGGCCGCGATCCGGGAGCGGCTGCTCTCCGGACTGTCCGGGCGCGTGATCGAGATCGGGGCCGGCAACGGGCTCAATTTCGCGCGGTATCCCGGTTCGGTCGCGGAGGTCGTCGCGATCGAACCGGAGCGCACCCTGCGGCAGTTGGCGGCGGACGCCGCCGTGCGGGCCGATGTCCCGGTGGACGTGGTGCCGGGTGCGGCGGAGGCGCTGCCGGTGAAGAGCGAGGCCTTCGACGCGGCGGTGCTGTCCCTGGTGCTGTGCAGTGTCCGGGACGTGCAGCGGGCGCTCGCGGAGGTGCGGCGGGTGCTGCGGCCGGGCGGTGAGCTGCGGTTCTTCGAGCACGGCGTGGGCGGCGGCCCGGCGATGAGGCTCACCCAGCGGGCCCTGGACCGGACGGTGTGGCCGCTGCTGAGCGGCGACTGCCATCTGTCCCGGGACCCGGTCGCCGAGCTGCGCGCGGCCGGGTTCGAGCTCGGCCCCTACCGCCGGGTGTTCCTGCCGGAGAACGGGCCGCGGCTGCCCTCCTCGTACTGCGCGCTGGGCGTCGCCCGCAAACCCCCGGAAGCCTGAGAGCCTGATCACGGGCTCGGCCGGACCGGTCACAGGCTCCAGCGGCGCAGTTCCTCGGCGATGTCGGCGACGCCCGCCTCGCCGTTCTTGACCAGCCGGGCCAGGTCGCGGACCTGCTCGGGCGAGGTGGCGACCTTGAGGCCGCTGGCGACCAGGTAGGCGTAGGCGACCGAGGACGCGAACAGCGCGTTCGAGCGCTCCAGGGCCGGGACGTGGATCAGGAGCTGCAGCAGGGCGGCGGCCCGGGCGTGCGGGGTGTCGTAGACGGGGACGTCGAATATCTCGGCCCGATGCCTGGCGACGGCGGCGATCAGCGCACCCCAGTCGGTGACCTGCGGGTCACCCGGGGTCTTCTGTTCGGCGAGCATGAGGAGCCAGGCGAGGTCGATCGTCAGGTCGCTCAAGGGATCAGTGACGGCCTTCGGTCTTGTCAGACGTGTCGCTACCGTGCGGCTCGCCGAACTCCTCGGCGAAGACGGACTCGTACTGCTTCATGAAATCGGCGGCGGCCTCGACGAACGTCCGGCCGGCCTCACCCGTGTCCTGCATGACCAGTTCCTCTATGTAGCGGTTGACGCTCACACCACGCGCGAGAGCGCGTTCGCGGGCCGCCTTGGCGGTGCCCTCGTCCACGCGCACGTTCAGCTGGGTCTTCGCCATACCTCGAAGCTAGCGCGACCGCGCTAGCAATGCCAGCGCGCATCGGAATCGAAAAGTGATACCGGCTGTGGGACGGGTCACACTACGCTCGACCCGGACAAAGACCCCGGCAAAGAGGTCGGGTGACCGTCGGGTGAAACGGGGAGGCAGTCTTGTCCACAGCAGCTGCGGAGGCGCCTGCCGCCGACGGGGTCGCGGCCCGTGCGCGCGGGCTGACCAAGGCGTACGGCGCGGGCGAGACGGCGGTGCTCGCGCTGGACTCGGTGGACGTGGACATCGCGCGCGGCCGCTTCACCGCGGTCATGGGCCCGTCGGGCTCGGGCAAGTCCACGTTGATGCACTGTCTGGCGGGGCTGGACACGGTGTCGGCCGGTCAGGTCTGGCTCGGCGGCACCGAGATAACCGGGCTGCGGGAGCGCGAGCTGACGCGGCTGCGCCGGGACCGGATCGGGTTCATGTTCCAGTCGTTCAACCTGATCCCGACGCTGAACGCGGCCGAGAACATCACCCTGCCCATGGACATCGCGGGCAAGAAGCCCGACGAGAAGTGGCTGGACCAGGTCATCGACACGCTCGGGCTGCGGGACCGGCTCAAGCACCGGCCGGCGCAGCTCTCGGGTGGCCAGCAACAGCGCGTGGCCTGCGCGCGGGCGCTGGCCTCCCGCCCGGAGCTGATCTTCGCCGACGAGCCGACCGGGAACCTGGACTCACGGGCGGGTCTGGAGGTGCTGGGCTTCCTGCGGGAGGCCGTCGACCAGCTCGGCCAGACGGTCGTCATGGTGACCCACGACCCCGGCGCCGCCGCCCACTCCGACCTGGTGCTCTTCCTCGCGGACGGCCGGATCGTGGACCGGATGGAGGGGCCGACGGCGGACGCCGTGCTCGAACGGATGAAGCGGTTCGACGTGGGACGCGGGTCCTCCGGGCCCGAGGAGGACTGACCCGGTGCTCAAGGCAACCCTGCGCAGCTTCCTCGCGCACAAGGGACGGCTGACGCTGTCCGCGCTGGCCATCGTCCTGTCCGTGGCGTTCGTCGCGGGCAGCCTGATCTTCTCCGACACCGTCACCCGCACCTTCGACCGGCTGTTCGCCTCCACCTCCGCCGACGTGACGGTGGAGCCGAAGCAGGACCTCAAGTCGTCGGTGCCCACCGGCGCCGTCCAGACCGTGCCGGCCTCGCTCGCGGGCGAGGTGGCGAAGGTCGACGGGGTCGCGGACACCCACGCGGACGTCTCGGTGCAGAACATCGTGGTGGTCGACAGCCACAACAAGTCGGTCGGCCCGACCACCGGCGCCCCGACCATCGCCACCGACTGGTACCTCACCCATCGCAGCCCCGTGAAGCTCACCTCGGGCCATGCCCCGCAGGGCGCCGGACAGGCGCTGCTCGACGCGGACACCGCCGACAAGAAGCACGTCCGGATCGGCGACACGCTGACCGTGCAGGCCCAGCCGGGCACCTTCAGGGTCGAGATCGTCGGCATCGCGACCTTCACCACCACCAACCCCGGCGCGGCCCTGGTCTTCCTCGACCCGGCGGTGGCCGCGAAGGAGTTGCTGGGCTCGACGGGCCGGGCCACCAGCATCTCGGTGGACGCGGCGCAGGGCGTGACGGACGCCGAGCTCAAGGGCCGTATCGGCGCGGCGATCGGCACCGGGACGTACGACCTGAAGACCGCCGACGAGCAGGCCAAGTCGTCGGCCGCGGACCTCGGCGGCTTCCTCGACGTCATCAAGTACGTGATGCTGGGATTCGCCGGGATCGCGACCCTGGTGGGCGTCTTCCTCATCGTCAACACCTTCTCCATGCTGATCGCGCAGCGCACCCGGGAACTGGGGCTGCTGCGCGCCCTGGGCGCGGACCGGCGGCAGGTGCGGCGGTCCGTGCTCACCGAGGCGGTGCTGCTGGGCCTGGTCGGTTCGACGCTGGGCCTGGGCGCCGGGGTCGGGCTGGCGTTCGGGCTGATCAAGCTGATGAGCGCGTTCGGGATGAACCTCAAGGCCACCGAGATGGTCGTCGGCTGGGGCACGCCGGTCGCCGCGTACGTCGTGGGCGTCGGCGTCACCTTCGTCGCCGCGTACCTGCCCGCCCGGCGTGCGGCCGGCGTGTCCCCGATGGCGGCGCTCGCGGACGCCGAGATCGCCGGGATCGGCAAGCCGCTGAAGGTGCGGGCGATCGCGGGCGGGGTCGTCGGGGCGCTCGGGGCGGCGGCCCTCGCGGGCTGTGCCGCGGCCTCGAAGACCGCCTCCGCCGCCTCGCTGCTGGGCCTCGGGGTCGTGCTGACCCTGATCGCGACCGTCATCGCCGGGCCGCTGCTCGTCCGCCCCGTGATCCGGGTCCTCGGCGGGGCCTTCCCCGCCCTGTTCGGCCCGGTCGGCCGGATGAGCCAGCGCAACGCCCTGCGCAACCCCCGCCGCACCGGCGCCACCGCCGCCGCGCTCATGGTGGGGCTCGCACTGGTCGGCGGGATGTCGGTGGCCAGCGCCTCTATGTCCAAGTCCTTCGACCAGCAGATCGACAAGACGCTGGGCGCCGACTTCGTCGTCCAGAACAGCAACTTCCTGCCGTTCACCCAGGAGATCACCGACAAGGTGCGGGGCACGGAGGGCGTGGATCTCGTCGTACGGCAGCGGTTCGCGGCGGTTGCGGTTCGGCTGCCGGACGGCAAGCGGGTCACCACGACCGCCGCCGGGTACGACCCCCAGGTCGACGAGGTCGCCCATGTCACCTACAAAGACGGCGACACCGCGGCCGCGCTGGCCGCCGGCAGTCTCGGCATGGACGCCACCTTCGCCGCGGACCACAAGGTGCGCCTCGGCAGCGTGCTCCCGGTCGAGTTCCAGGGCGGGAAGCGGGCCGAGATGAAGGTGGGCGCCCTCACCGACCAGGACGGCAGCAGCGGCTTTGGCACGCAGGGCGGGCTGTTCTTCGGCATCGCCACCGTGGAGAAGTACGTCCCCGGCGGCCAGGACTCCTCGCTGTACGTCAACCGGGCCCCGGGCACCACTGCCGACCAGGTGCGCTCGCGGCTGGAGAAGACGCTGGCGCCGTACCCGCAGGTGCAGGTCCGCGACCAGGCCGACTACAAGAAGCTGGTGCACGACCAGATCGCCGTGCTGCTCTACCTCGTGTACGCGCTGCTCGGGCTCGCGATCGTGATCGCGGTGCTCGGGGTGGTCAACACCCTGGCCCTGTCGGTCGTGGAGCGGACCCGGGAGATCGGGCTGCTGCGCGCGATCGGGCTGGCCCGGCGGCAGCTGCGCCGGATGATCCGGCTGGAGTCGGTGGTGATCGCGGTGTTCGGCGCGGTGCTGGGGCTGGCGCTGGGCCTGGTGTGGGGCGTGTGCACCCAGCAGGTCCTGGCGCTCCAGGGCATGAAGGCGCTCGCCGTTCCGTGGGGCACGATCGTCGCGGTCGTGATCGGCTCGGCGGTGGTGGGCATCGTCGCCGCGCTGCTGCCGGCGTTGCGTGCGTCGCGGATGAACGTGCTGGCGGCGATCGCGCACGAATGACTCGGATCGCCGCACGAATGCCTCCAGTCGCCGCACGAGTGGCTCAAGTCGCCTACTGCTGAGGAGAGTTCATGCCGCGCCCGTTCCGTTTCGGGGTCAACCTGCTCACGCCCGCGGCGGCCGGCGAATGGCGCGCGAAGTGCCGGCGCGCCGAGGAACTCGGGTACGACGTGCTTCTCGTCCCCGACCATCTCGGCATGCCGGCGCCGTTCCCGGCGCTGGTCGCGGCGGCCGGGGCCACCGAGCGGCCCCGGCTCGGCACCTTCGTGCTCAACGCGGCCTTCTGGAACCCGACGCTGCTGGCCCGCGAGGTGGCGACGACCGCCGCGCTGACCGACGGCCGTCTCGAACTCGGGCTCGGCACCGGCTATGTGCAGGCGGAGCACGACCGGGCCGGGCTGCCGTTCGGCTCGCCGGGCGAGCGGGTGGACCATCTGCGGCGCACGGTCGAGGAGTTGCTGAAGTCGGACGGGTGCGAGGTGCCGTTGCTGATCGGTGCCAACGGCGACCGGATGCTGCGGCTGACCGCCGAGCACGCGGACATCGCGGCCTTCACCGGGGCCCGCCTGACACCGGGCAACACGGAGGGTCGCCTGGAACCGGTCACGGCGGATGAACTCGACGAACGGGTGGCCCGCTACACGGAGTCGGCGGTCGGCCGCGAGGAACCCGCCGAACGGAACCTGCTCATCCAGATCGTGGCGATCACCGACGACCCGTCGGCCGCGCTCGGCCCGCTGCTGGAGCGGCGGCCGGAGCTGACCCTGGACCGGGCCCTCGCCCTGCCGACCGTCCTCGTCGGCACGCTGGAGGAGGTCGTCGCACGGGTACGGGGGCTGCGCGAGCGGTACGGGTTCTCGTATCTGACCGTGCTGGAGCCGTACATGGAGGCGTTCACCCCGGTGCCGAAGGCGCTGTCCGCATAGTGGAATCGGCGGGTGGGCCAGGGCTGTTGTGATGGGATCGCCGTATGACCGACCTGCGTATACGGACCGCCGGGCCCGACGACCTGGACAGCGTGCTCGCCTTCTGGAAGACGGCGGCCGAGGGCACCAGCATCAGCGACGACCGCGGCGGGGTGGACCGTCTCCTCGCCACCGACTCCGAGGCCCTGCTCCTCGCCGAACTGGACGGTGAGCTCGTCGGCACGGTGATCGCGGGCTTCGACGGCTGGCGCTGCCATCTGTACCGGCTGGCCGTGCACCCCGAGCGGCGCCGCCGCGGCATCGGCTCGGCCCTGCTGGCGGCCGCCGACGAGCGGTTCGTACGGCTCGGCGGGCGACGCGCGGACGCGATGGTGCTGGTGCGCAACGAGACCGCGCACCATGCCTGGCAGGCCGCGGGGTACGAGCCCCAGGAGCAGTGGCGGCGGTGGGTGAAGCCGCTGACGGACGGCGGCCACTGAGGCTACTTTGCCGATCCTTTACCATTGGGGAGACAGTCGTTCCCCGATGAAAGGTGTGTGAGCGTCCAGCCATGGGCGAGCCTCCCGGTCCTGTCCGCAGCCAACACCGCGCGGTCCCGTCCGCCCTGTCCGATCATGGGACGGAGGTGACCCGATGACCGAAGTGCTCCTCCTGCTGGTGGCGATCCTGCTGTCGCTCGCCTGCGGCGCCTTCGTCGCGGCCGAGTTCTCGCTGACCACGGTCGAGCGCGGCGAGCTGGAGCGCGCCGTGGCACGCGGCGAGCGCGGGGCGGCGGGTGCCCTCAAGGCCGTGCGGAACCTGACGTTCCAGCTCTCGGGGGCGCAGCTCGGCATCACGGTCACCAATCTGGTGGTCGGCATGCTCGCCGAGCCCTCGATCGCCAAGCTGCTGGCCGGCCCGCTGGAGGCCGTGGGCATCGGGGCGTCGGCGGCGAGCTCGCTGGCGCTGGTGATCGGCACCGCCCTGTCCACGGTGTTCCTGATGGTCGTCGGCGAGCTGGTGCCCAAGAACTGGGCGATCTCCGCACCGCTGGCCGTGGCCAAGCGGGTGGGCAACGCCCAGCGCTGGTTCAGCGCGGCCTTCCGGCCGTTCATCACGCATCTCAACAACGCCGCGAACCGGCTGGTACGGCGCCTGGGCATCGAACCCGCCGAGGAGCTGGCCTCCGCGCGCGGGCCCCAGGAGCTGGCCGCGCTGGCCCGGCACTCCGCCAAGCAGGGCGCGCTGGAGGCGGACACCGCCGAGCTGTTCGTGCGCACGCTCAACCTCGCCGATCTCACGGCCGAGAACGTGATGACCCCGCGCGTCCAGGTCGTCGCCCTGGAGGTCCGGGCGACCTGCGAGGACGTGGCGAACGCGACCCGGGCGACCGGCCTGTCCCGCTTCCCGGTCTACGAGGACAGCCTGGACTCGGTCGTCGGCACCGCCCACATCAAGGACATCGTCGCCATGCCCGCCGAGGAGCGGGCCCGGGTCCGGGTCGCCCAGGTGATGCGCGAACCCCTGCTGGTCCCCGAGTCCCTCACCGTCGACCGCCTCCTGGACCGCCTCGGCGGCCGGCGCACCATGGCCGTCGTGATCGACGAGTACGGCGGTACGGCCGGGGTCGCCACCCTGGAGGACATCGTCGAGGAGGTCGTCGGCGAGGTCCGCGACGAGCACGACCCGCACGAGACGCCCGACCTCGCCCCCGCCGGTGCCGACGCGACGGGCCGAGCGCTCTACTCGGCGGACGGCGCGGCCCGCATGGACCAGCTCGCGCGCGTGGGCCTCAGGCCGCCCGAGGGGCCGTACGAGACGCTGGCCGGGCTGATCGCGGCCGAGCTGGGCCGGATACCCGAGACCGGGGACGGTGTCGAGGTCGCCGGCTGGCGCCTGGACGTGGTGGACGCGTCGGGACGGCGAGCGGCCCGGGTGCTGCTGCACGCACCGCTCGGCGGCGAGGACGACGAGACGGGCCGGGAGGGGCAGCGGTGACCGCCGTACAACTGCTGATCGGTTTCGCGACGCTGGTCGTGAACGCGTTCTTCGTCGGCGCCGAGTTCGCGCTGATCTCCGTGCGCCGCTCCCAGATCGAGCCGCACGCCGAGGCGGGCGACCGGCGGGCCAGGAGCGTGCTGTGGGGGCTGGAGCACGTGTCCGCGCTGCTGGCCGCCGCCCAGCTCGGCATCACGCTGTGCACGCTGGTGCTGGGTGTGGTCGCGGAGCCGGCGATCGCGCACCTCCTGGAACCGGTGTTCCACGCGGTCGGCGTGCCCACGAGCGCGGGCCACGTCGTCTCCTTCGTGATCGCGCTGTCCCTCGCGACCTACCTGCACATGCTGCTGGGCGAGATGGTGCCGAAGAACGTGGCACTGGCCGAGCCGGTGCGCAGCGCGCTGCTCCTCGGCCCTCCCCTGGTCGCGCTGTCCCGGGCGCTGCGCCCGGTGATCTTCACGATCAACGCCTTCGCCAACGGCCTGCTCAGGCTGCTCCGCGTGGAGACCAGGGACGAGGTCTCGGCGACCTTCACGGACACCCAGCTCGCCGAGATCGTGAAGGACGCCAGCGAGGCGGGCCTGATCGACGACCGGGCGCAGGAGCGGCTGCACGACGCCCTGGAGCTGGGCCGGCGGCCGGTGCGGGACGTGGTGGTGCCGCTGGAACGCGTCGTCTACGCGCGCGTGGGCGTCACCCCGGAGGAGCTGGAGCGGCTGTCGGCGGAGTCGGGCTTCTCCCGGTTCCCGGTGGTGGACGAGGGACGGCGGAACGTCGGCTACCTGCACGTCAAGGACGCGCTGGACGCCTCGCCCCGGGACGAGGCGTTCCGGCTACGGGACATGCGGCCGATCGCCCGGGTGCGGGAGGACACCCCGCTGGACGACGTGCTCACCGCGATGCGCGGCAGCCGTACCCACCTGGCGGGCGTGCTCGGCGACGACGGGCGGCTGGCGGGTCTGGTGACGATGGAGGACGTGCTGCGGGAGCTGTTCGGGCAGCACGCCTAGGGCCGCACCGGAGAAGGAGTCTCCGTCGGAGGGAGTGACCGACCGGCGGGTATGCGCCCCGGGATACCATCTCTGACGCCATGCAGAAGAACCCGGTGCTTCCCGCACACTCCAGTCTGGTCGCGATCGGCGACTCCTTCACCGAGGGCATGTCGGACCTCAAGCCCGACGGCTCCTACCGGGGCTGGGCCGACGTCCTCGCCGCCCGGATGGCCGCCCGCGCCCCCGGCTTCCGCTACGCGAACCTCGCGGTGCGCGGCAAGCTGATCGGCCAGATCGTCGAGGAGCAGGTGGACGTGGCGGTCGCGATGCGGCCCGACGTGATCACGCTGGTCGGCGGCCTCAACGACACGCTGCGCCCCAAGTGCGACATGGGGCGGGTCCGGGACCTGCTCACCGAGGCGGTGGAGCGGCTGGCGCCGGCCTGCGAGCGGCTGGTGCTGATGCGCAGCCCCGGCCGCCAGGGCCCGGTCCTGGAGCGGTTCCGGCCCCGTATGGAGGAGCTGTTCGCCGTCGTCGACGAACTGGCCGAGCGGCACGGCGCGCTCGTCGTCGACCTGTACGGCGCGCCTTCGCTGGCCGACCCCCGGATGTGGGACGTGGACCGGCTGCACCTGACGGCCGAGGGGCACCGCAGGGTCGCCGAGGCGGTCTGGCAGACCCTCGGCTACGAGCCCGAGGACACCGGGTGGCGCACCCCGATCCCGGCCACGCCCCCGCCCGGCTGGGTCGCCCGCCGGGTCGAGGACGCCCGCTTCACCAGGGAGTACCTCCTGCCGTGGATAGGCCGCCGGCTCACCGGCCGCTCCTCCGGCGACGGCCGCGCGCCGAAGCGGCCGGAGCTGCTGCCGTACGAGGCGTAGGGGCGGTCCCGTGCCCACCCGGGTGATCAATGTCAGGGGCCGGATCCACGCGTTCGGCCCCCGGCTGGAACACGCCCCCGCGGGCGTCGTCTACGTGGGCCGCCGCTGGACCATGGGCGGCTGGGATCTCCCCCGCCATCCCCTGTACAACCCCTTCGCCTACGACACCCCGAAGAAGAAGCGGGACGGCACCCGGGCCGAGGTGATGGCGATGTACCGGGCGTATCTGCTGGAGCGCCCCGAGCTGCTGGAACTGGTGGCCGAACTGCGCGGAAAGACACTGGCCTGCTGGTGCGCGCCCGAGCTGTGCCACGCGCACGTACTGGCGGAACTGGCCGACCTGCCCCAGCCGTGACCTGGCTCTCGTAGCTTCGCACAAGCCGACTCATGGCGCTGGCCTGCAGGAATCGCCAGTAGAATCCGTACACGTGACTTCAGCCGCGCCCGCCAAGCCCCGCATTCCGAACGTCCTCGCCGGACGCTACGCCTCCGCCGAGCTCGCCACGCTCTGGTCGCCCGAGCAGAAGGTGAAGCTGGAGCGGCAGCTCTGGCTCGCCGTGCTGCGGGCCCAGAAGGACCTCGGGATCGAGGTGCCGGACGCGGCGATCGCCGACTACGAGCGGGTCCTCGACACCGTGGACCTGGCCTCCATCGCCGAGCGCGAGAAGGTCACCCGGCACGACGTGAAGGCGCGGATCGAGGAGTTCAACGACCTCGCCGGGCACGAGCACGTGCACAAGGGCATGACCTCCCGGGACCTGACGGAGAACGTCGAGCAGCTGCAGATCCGGCTCTCCCTGGAGCTCATGCGCAGCCGTACGGTGGCCGTCCTCGCCCGTCTGGGCAGGCTGGCCGGCGAGTACGCCGAGCTGGTCATGGCCGGCCGCTCCCACAACGTGGCCGCGCAGGCCACCACCCTGGGCAAGCGTTTCGCGACGGCCGCCGACGAGCTGCTGGTGGCGTACGGCCGCGTCGAGGAGCTGCTGGCCCGCTATCCGCTGCGCGGCATCAAGGGCCCGGTCGGCACGGCCCAGGACATGCTGGACCTGCTGGGCGGGGACGCGTCGAAGCTCGCGGAGCTGGAGGACCGGATCGCGCGGCACCTCGGCTTCTCGCAGGCGTTCACCTCGGTCGGCCAGGTCTACCCTCGCTCGCTGGACTACGAGGTGGTGACCGCGCTCGTACAGCTGGCCGCCGCCCCCTCCTCGCTGGCCAAGACGATCCGGCTGATGGCCGGGCACGAGCTGGTCACCGAGGGCTTCAAGCCGGGCCAGGTCGGCTCCTCGGCGATGCCGCACAAGATGAACACGCGGTCCTGCGAGCGTGTCAACGGCCTCATGGTGATCCTGCGCGGCTACGCCTCGATGACCGGCGAGCTGGCGGGCGACCAGTGGAACGAGGGCGACGTGTCCTGCTCGGTGGTGCGCCGGGTGGCTCTGCCGGACGCCTTCTTCGCGCTCGACGGCCTGCTGGAGACGTTCCTGACGGTCCTCGACGAGTTCGGCGCCTTCCCGGCCGTCATCGCCCGCGAGCTGGACCGCTACCTCCCGTTCCTCGCCACCACCAAGGTGCTGATGGGCGCGGTGCGTGCGGGCGTCGGCCGTGAGGTCGCGCACGAGGCGATCAAGGAGAACGCCGTCGCCACCGCGCTCGCGATGCGCGAGCAGGGCGCCGAGCGCAACGACCTGCTCGACAAGCTCGCCGCGGACGGGCGGCTGCCGCTGGACCGCGAGCAGCTGGCGGCTCTGATGGCCGACAGGCTGTCCTTCACGGGCGCGGCCGCCGCCCAGGTCGGTGTCGTCGTCGGCCGGATCGAGGAACTCGTCAAGCAGCACCCCGAGGCCGCCGGTTACACCCCCGGAGCGATCCTCTGACCGGCCGTTCCCCTCGCTTCACGGCGGCGGAACTGGAGGCCGCCCGCGACCGTCTGGTACCGGACGTGCTCGCGGACGGCCTCCACGTCCTGTTCTGCGGGATCAACCGACGTCTAGAAACACGCCGTTGACCTGCGCAGAAACACGACTCGAAAGATCAACTGGGAAAAGATTGGGAAACGGTGCAGCATTTCCGCGATCCGCAACTCTAGTCCCGGTGTCACGTTCGCATACACGCCCTCTGCTCCCCCGATCTCGACGGTTACTCCCCCGATCTCGACTGTGCTGGAACGCCAGCTCGGCCGGGATCGGGTACGGCTCGCCACGAGTGACCGGGTGTTCCCGGCCCCGCTCCTGCACCGGCTCCCGCGCGGCGTGCTGCACCGGGCACGGCTGCTGGTGCGCCCGGACACTGTGCTGCACCGGCACCGTGACCTGGTCTCGCGCCGCCACGCGACCCGTTCCCGGCCGGGGCGTGCGGGGCGGCCGCGTACCGTGCGCCCGATCCGCGTTCTCGTGCTGCGTCCGGCGCTACCTGCGACCGGGAACGCCAAGACGGCCGCTGCTGCCCCGACCAACGAGCCGCCAGCCCCGCCGGGCATCGGCCTCCCTCCGCCGGACAGGCAAGAAACGGCTTGAATCCTGGCTGCGCAACCGCAAGGTCCTGCGCGCCGACCGGCTGGCCGAGACAGCCCTGGAGGCTGCCGGGCGTCAGCACACCAGCCTGCCCGGCGAGAAACTCACCGCTCAGATGGTGCACACGCTCGCGCTGGAAGTGATGGCCCTCAATCAGCAGATCACCGAGCTCGACAAGGCGATCGAGGCACGGTTTCGCGACCATCGGGACTTCGAAGTGATCACCAGCATGCCGGGCCTGGGTGTCATCCTCGGCGCCGAGTTCCTGGCCGCGACCGGCGGTGACATGACCGCCTTCGGCACCGCAGACCGCCTCGCCGGCTTCGGCGGCGTCGCACCCGTGCCCCGCGACTCCGGCAAAATCAGCGGCAATCTCCACCGGCCGCGGCGCTACAACCGCCGCCTCCAACGAGTCTTCTACATCTCCGCGTTGTTCAGCATCCGCCATTGCGAGGACTCCCGCCGGTTTTACGAACGCAAGCGAGCCGAAGGCAAGCGCCACATCCAGGCAGTCCTCGCCTTGGCTCGCCGCCGCGTCAACGTCCTGTGGACCCTCCTCCGCGACGGACGGACCTACGAACTCGTGCCGCCCGCTGCTCTCGCGGCTTGACTGAACCGCTCCGGGTCTGATGGAGGCTCCGGACTGCCCCGAGTTGGGTGGTCGAGTTGCTTGGTTTCAGGCGACTGGAGTCCGCACAAATGCTCATACACAGTCCAGAATCACCCGCGCATCGCAAGCGAGCAGTACGGCAGAGACACCCCTGATCCCCGCCCGGACGCCACAAGCCGACCGGACAGCGCGAACATCAGGGCCCAGGCGTACCGGTCACCTCAAACCGACCTGAACCGGCACCCACCGTTCGAACGAGCAGAGCCGACCGCTCACCAGAAGGGATGTTGCATGCGGTGACGAATTCATCAGAACTGCAACGACCATCGTCACATAGTTAGACTCCGAGCATGCCTACGTCAGTCCAGCCCAGCAACCGGTTCGAGCGGCGCCGCGCCGAGACCCGCCAAGCGCTCATCCGCGCAGCCCGGCAGATCCTCGCCGAAACCGGTGACACGAGCGCCAGCATCCAGGCGATCGCCGAGCGCGCCGACGTCGGCTTCGGCTCCTTCTACAACCACTTCGAGTCGAAGACGGAGCTGTTCGAGGCGGCAGTGGTGGACGCCCTGGAAGAGTTCGGCCAGGCCTTCGACGAGCAGCTGGCCGGCATCGACGACCCGGCGGAACTGGTCGCGGCGGGCTTCCGGCTCAGCGCCCGGATGGCGGACTCGCACCCGGAGCTGATGCAGGTTCTGCGCCGCCGCGGTCTCGGCCACATCCACACCGAGAACGGCCTGACCACCCGGGCCCTGCGGGACGTCCAGGTGGGCATGGCCTCAGGCCGCTTCACCGACGTCGACCCGACCGTGGCCCTGTCCGCGCTCGGCGGCACCCTGCTGTCCCTGGTGGAGCTGCGGTTCTCCCGTCAGGACCTGGACTGCGACGAGACTGCGGCGAACCTCGCCAAGATGGTGCTGCGCATGCTGGGCGTCCCGCCGGAGGAGGCCCACGAGGTCGCCCGGCGCCCCCTTCCCGACCTCGTCCGAGCTTCCTCCGGCACCATTCCCACGCGGACAAACTCGGGTGGAAGGTGACCGAACGGCCGGTGAAGCGGGCGTCGACCCCACTCTGTGTGGTGGTGATCGACCGCAGATGCAACCCCTTTGGAATGTTCTCCAGTGGAATGGGCTCCGCCAGGGCCTTGCCGAGCATCGCCTTCAGCGGCGGCAGCAGTTCACCCCGAACGGCCCGGACGTCGGTGAAGGCGATGCGGTTGCCGCTCGCCGCCGAGACGGCGGCGCTCACGGTCACGTCACCACGACCGGTAGGCCGGCCGTCGCGTCGATTCGATGTGACCTGTCCGCCTGCGACACGGTCACACCCAGCGCGCTCGATACATCGTCGTACGACAGGAACGCGGTCGCGTCGACACTGCGGGCATGTGCCTCGTCGGCATTCCCCGAGATCTTCAGCCCGTCGACACCGACGGTCAGCTTGGTCACCGGCAAGGGCCTGGTCGTGTCATTGGCGGGTATGTCACGGGCAGTGATGTCGACGTGCCGAAGGCTGCCTCGGGCCGTGCTCACCTACGCGGCACCTTCGCCGTAACAGGGCTCGCCGACGAGATCACCATCGGGCCGAGGCCGGTCCATGGGTGTCTTCTCCTGGAAGTTTTCGGGGATCTTGTTGGGGTTGCGCCTGGGACGGGTGGAGCACTCAGGCAGTCATTCACTCGGACCGGCCGAGTCTTCGGACACAGGAGGCGGCGGCGTCACCGCCCACCCCCATCGCGATCAGCGCGGCGGTCGCGGTGCCCGTGCCGTCATCACTCCAGGTCCCGGCGTTCACGCACTCGAGGAGCCCCAGCAGATGCCCCTCCAACGCGCGGCTCGCCGGGCCGGGCGGAACGCTGACCTGAAAGACGCCCTGCCGCTGCCCCCGGGCGATGATCGCCGCCGCCCTTTCGCGTGCGGGCGCGAGAACCTCGTCGACCCGCTCGGCCCGCAGATCCTGGGGCGCTAGTCGAAGAAGGATGCGGTACCGGTCACCGACCGGCCACACGGCGAGCACGAAGCGTGCCAGCTCCGCGACCTCGTCCGGCGCGGGAGTCCCCAGAGCCCCGATCGCCTGTCGCAGTGACTCGGCGGCGTCCTCCACCAGCCCCTCCATGAGCGCGGCCCTGCCGTTGAAGTGGCCGTAGACCGTGCGACGCACCACCCCCGCCGCCTGGGCGATGTCACCGAGGCTGCTCTCTGGGTTGCGACTGAGCTCCTGCCGTGCGGCCTCGATGATGTGTGCCCGGGTAAGGCGGCTACGGCTGCGTTCCGGCCTGTCTGTCACCTGTGGGCGGGTCATGTCAGGACCTCCGGTCACTGAGGGGGACAACTCAATAGTTGCACACCAACGGGCAACAAGCTAATCTGCACACCATTGGGTAATTAATCGCCCGCGGTGCCCCGCAGCCTCAGGCCGTAGCTCGACTGCCCGCACCGGTCCGCACCCCCGAAGCCTCCGCTTCACCTCCTGCCGAGGAGCTTCCATGCCGCTCTTTGCAAGCACACCCGCCGAGAAGATGACGGAGCCCTATCCGCGCCGATGGTGGGCGCTGCTGGTGCTCTGTCTCAGCCTGCTGATCGTCGTCATGGCGAACACGTCACTGATCGTGGCGGCGCCGGACATGACGAAGGATCTGGGTCTGAGCAGCAGCGACCTGCAATGGGTCATCGACGGCTACACCGTCCCCTACGCCGCGCTGATGCTCGTGCTCGGCTCGATCGGCGACAAGTACAGCCGCCGCGGCGCCCTCGTCCTGGGCCTGCTGATCTTCGCCGGCGGCTCGGTCATGGGCAGCCAGGTCCACCACACCGACCTGGTGATCACCGCCCGCGCGATCATGGGCGTCGGTGCGGCCGTGGTGATGCCGGCGACGCTGTCACTGCTCGTCGCGATCTTCCCGAGGACCGAGCGCGCCCGGGCCATCACCGCCTGGACCGCCACGTCCGGCCTGGCCATCGCGGTCGGCCCGCTGGTCGCCGGCTG
>NZ_JBEYVI010000075.1:0-25525 GCF_040643955.1 Streptomyces sp. NPDC047061 | reverse complement strand
TCCATCCAATCGGACCGGACCACACCCGCGCACCTCTTCCACCCCGCAAAATCCCACGTCACAGGGCTACAGAACGACTTTGCCGGGACCCTGCCCATGCCCCCTGCGCACATTTATGTGCGGAGTGGGAGGGTATCGACTCTCGTCGTGGTGGCGCAGGAGAATGGAAGGACTACTGATTGGTAGGGATGGCAAGTGGCGCCACCCAAACCTTGCGGGCCACGCCAACTTCATTGGATCGGGATGGTGAGTCAGGCAGATGGCGTGGGCGGCGAGGGCGCCCAGCAGTGGGTTGTCTGCTACCGGCCACTCTCTGACTGCCTCGTCGAGAGGGAGGCTGCACTCAGCTGATCCGGCGCGTCGATCTCGACGACGTGCCGTCCGTTGTCGCTTGCAGATTGGAGCGGTGTTGAAACAAGGCTGAGGCCCTCCGAAGGGGAACGTGTCCAGCCACTCGTGCTTGTCCAGGTGATTCACGGTGCCCCCGAACCGCGGGGATTCGGTCGTGGGACCGGTCAGCGGGTAGCGCGGATCATCACGGTGAGAACCGGCGAGGCCGGTGACGGCTGGCTCTGCCCGATGTCCTCGTACCCCCATGACCTGTAGAGAGCGTGGACCTTCCCGTCGCCGGCGGCCGGGTTGACCATGAGCGTGACGAACGGCTCGTCGCGTGTGGCGAGGAGGGCATCATGGATGCGCCGGGCGGTGCCGGTCTTCCGCCAGGCCGGCCGGACGCCGATCTCCTTCAGGGCCACGGCCGGGCGCTCGGTGTACTTCTCGGCCGGCGTCGGGCTGGTGCGCTGCCAGTAGCGGTCGCCGTGCTCAATGGTGTTGCCGTAGGCGTAGCCAACTGGATGCCCGTCCGCATACGCGAGGACGGCCGTGAACCCGGGCTCGCCGCCGTGTCGGTCCAGGCGTTCGCCGAACGCGGTGACTGCGTAGTTCGGCAGGTGGAGGAGCGGGGCGCGCACGTCGGCGTACACGTCGAGGAGGTCGCCGCGGGCGGTGTCGAGGGTGGTGAAGGTGCGCAGTTCGATGGCGGGCGCCGTGGTCATGCGGCCATCCTCCAGGTGGCGGTGTGGTCGGTCCAGGTCTGCACGCTGGAGCTGCCTGGCGCGGTGGCGCGCAGTGCGGCCCCGAATTCCTGCAGCATGCGTGTGACCCGGGCGTGCTGGGTGGCGGCTTCGGCGGGGACCTTCATCGCGGTGGCCGTGGCGGCGTCGGGGGCGCCCTGGGCGAGCTGGGCGTGGGCGAGCCGGGTGATGGTGATGGCCCGGGAGCGGATCATGTGGGGCCGGAGGGCGGCCAGGCAGCGGTGGGCGTGGTACTCGGCGGTGGAGTGGTCGCCGAGCGCCAAGTGTGCGGAGAGGGCCAGGGAGTCCAGTTCGGCCTGGTCGTAGAAGGCGAGCATCCACACCGGCCGGTAGTCGGCGGGGTCGGCGCGCAGCATGGCGTCCTGGGCCTGCTCGAAGGCGCGGCGGGTGCCGGTGCGGTCCTGTGCCGCGCCGTGGATGGCGCCCTGGCGGGCCAGGCCGAGGGAGGCGAACAGGGGGTCTCGGCGGGTGAGGTGCAGGTTGCGGGCGACGTCGTTGGCGGCGAACGCGTCGGCGGGGCGGCCCATGTGGCGGTACATGGTGCCCGCGTGGCTCCAGATGCGGAACTTGATCGCCTGGTCGCCGGACATCTCGGCGAGGGCCTGGGCTTCGCGCATGTGGGCCTTCGCGATGTCGTAGCGCCGGCCGTCGATGGCGGCCCACATCGCGGAAGAGCGGAAGCCAGCTGCTGAGGCATAGAGATTGCTGCGTACCCGCTGGGTGGCGCTGCCGGCGTTCTGGAGGTTGAGTGCCTCGTCGGCGAGGGCGGCGGCCCGCTGCTCGATGCCGAGTTGTCCGCCATGGCGGTGGTCGCTGGCGATAATCTCGGCAAAGCGCTTGTTGAGGCGGTTGACGTCGCTCATGCCGATACGGCGCGGCGATGCGGTGCCGGGAGCGGCGGCTGCTGCGGCAGCCGCCGCGATGCTGCCGACGAGAGTACGGCGCTTCATGTCGGGGTCCTCCTGCTGCGATGGGGCCGGGATGGACGAAGGCCGGCCCCGCGGCACGAACCCTAAAGCGACGGCGGGTAGTCCAGTGACGTCCGCAAGTGCCTTGCGGGCGGCTGACTTTGGCCACGTGACCCGGCCCGCTTTCCACGCGCGGACCGATGAGCCGTCGAGTCCACCAGGGCGTCCGGTCAACCGTTCAATGGCCCTGTTCACGGCCTCGGCGAGGCTGTTGGAGCTGTAACCGTGTTCGGTCATCCACGCCTCAAGAACGGTGTTGCGGGTGGTGTCCATGCGGGCACGGTAGTCCGCGCGATCCCCACCCGCCAGGTAAAGGAGAGGTCAAAACGCCCTAGGTGGGTCCGTCGGCTGAGTGCCTGAACGTCCTAACCAACCTGCTGGGAAAGGGAGTTGTCTGGGTGCTGGTCGCCCGCCGCGCCCCACCGTGCGAGCGGCTGTTGACGGCCCGGCCCGCCCCTGAGGTTCCCCCGCGGGGGTGGGCCGGGCGCCGAGACGACACGAAGGCTCCACCCCAATGACGAGTCTGAGAACACCAGTTGAGGCCCTCTCCGTCGGCCACCCCACGTACAGCCAGACCTTCCCGTGTCAGCCGTTCGCGGCCGAGCTCGGCCGCGAACTCGTCCGAGACGTCCTCGGCGTGTGGCACCTCGACGGCCTCGCCGACCGTGCCGCGCTGATCGTCACGGAGCTGATCGCGAATGCCTCCAGGCACACTCCGTGTCCCGAGATCCGCCTCACGGTTGGGCGGCCGAGCGCGACGCGAGTGCGTGTCGGGGTCGTGGACCGGGAACCGACGCGTCTGCCCATACTCGGCCAGGCGGCTGACGATGACGAGTCGGGGCGCGGGCTGCTCCTCGTCGACGCGGTCGCCGACCGGTGGGGCTACAACCTGTACGGCTCAGGCAGACGCCCCTGGGGCAAAGAGGTCTGGGCGGAATTCCGTGTCGAGGACGGCAGGTGAGCATCCCGGCGATGGCTCCGTCGCCCCTTCCGGATCTCGCCCGACTCCGGCCCGCCAGCAGATGGCCATGGACTGCGCCCTCTGCTGGCGGGCCGCTGGGAGCGAGCGGTCGACGGCTGGGCGAGATACGCCATCGGGGCCTGCCGTTCCAGCTCTGGGCCTGCGCTCCCAACTGCTAGGCCGCCAGATCGGCCATCCCGAGCAGCTGAGAAAGGGGACGTCCTTCCATGGAGTGGCCGTGGATCACCGGTGATTGCTGGCTCGGCTGCGGGCGTACCGGAGTCCTGGTGATCTGGCTCGGCCAGGTGCAGTGGGACGGGCAGCACGCTCCCTTCTACGCGTGCGAGCCGTGTCTTGATCGCCTCAAGGCCCAGGCGCTCGCCTACTTCATGGAGCGGCGACCGGCATCCGCTTGATCAGACTCCCGGCACACGACTTCCCGGCCTGAGGCAGGCACCCCGCGAGGACTTCCTACGCGGAGCACGTCCCCTCGTGCCGGGCGGCCAGGAGCCGTCTGGGGAGCAGCCATCTGGCAACGCTCCGGTGGCGGCACCTGGTGGGCGCTCCAGCCCAGTAACACCACCTCGATTAACAGGAGTTGAAGCATGACGCGCAGCACCGTAGTTCCCAGCCGCACCGAAGTACGCCCGCAGATCCCCGGAGTCTCGGACGGCTTCGACCTGGACGTCTCTCTCGTCGAGATCGCCGATCCGGCGGGCCTGGTCAACCTGACCGACGACAACTGCGGGTCTACCTGCGGCGCCTGCACCACCAACGTCGCCTGATCCGGCCCCAGGTCATCCCGGTCTGGTGCCGCCGCGTCTCCGCGTGGCGGCACCAGCCGCCCGCTCCCTCACCTACGGAGGTACTTGGTGGTTGCTCCGCCCGCAGCGTTCCGCACCGGTTCCACTGCTCTCGTGCGCGCCGTGGCCCGGCCCTCGCTGCCATTTCCTCCATGCCCTGACCTTGATGACCGCTCGCCCAGTGGTTCGTCTGCCCGCGTGGCGTGGCTCCGCACGGTATGGGCGAACGAGGACGTCGTCGAGGCACTCCAGCACTCCAGCCCGGTCCTGGCCGCGCAGGTAGGGGCCTTGTGTACGGCCGAGTATCCCGCCCTCCGGGATGTGCAGCGCGCGGCGCTGTCCTTGGCCCGCTACCTGCTGCGGGCCCAGCACCGGGCGACACCCTTCGGTCTGTTCGCTGGCGTGGCCACCGCGGAGTTCGGCCCGCGGGCGCGTGCGGACTGGGGCGAGGAGCACGTGGCCGTCGGCCGCGCCGGGGCAGAGTGGCTGGCGGCCCTGGTCGCACGGCTGGAGGCGTGCCCGGATCTCCTCGAACGGCTGGCCGTCATCGTCAACAACACCGTGACAAGCCGAGGAGACCGGCTCATCGTGCCGTTCCAGCCTGACGTCCAGGACGAGCGGACGCGCGCGGTCGAGGCGTCTCTGGCCCTGACCGGACCGGTGCGCGCGGTCCTTGCCGCGATCCGGGCGCCGATCCGGTTCGGCACCCTCGCGGACAAGCTCCAGTCGGAGTTCCCCGAGGCCGGTCGCGAGAAGGCGCGTCAACTGCTGGCGGAGCTGATCCGGCGGCGGGTGCTGATCACGAGCATCCAGGCACCGAGCACCGAGACCGACGCCCTCGGCTATCTGGTGGGCCAACTCGACGCGATCGACGCCGAAAGCCTCGCCCGGCTCGCGGAGACCGTACGCGAACTCCACGCGGTCCGGGCGGGCCTGGATGAGTGCACCACGCAGGGCGGCCGAGAAAGCGTCGCGGCGCGGATGCGAGACCTCGTCCCCGGCCTGCGTCGCCATCCCGTCGCGCTCGACCTCCGCCTGGACGCGCAGATCGTTCTGCCGGAAGCGGTCGCCCGAGAGATCGAGCGCGCCGCTCTCATCCTGACCCGCTTGAGCATCCGCCCGTATGGGACCGCCGCGTGGAACGAGTACCACCAGCGGTTCTACGAGCGGTACGGCATCGGCACGATGGTGCCGCTCGTAGAGGTCGTCGCAGACAGCGGCACCGGCTATCCCGACGGCTATCCAGGCGCTCCGGTCGGCGCACGCCGACCCCGCGTCTCCGCTCGGGATGACGCCCTCGTACGACTGGCTCAGTCCGCCGTGCTCGACGGCCGTGACGAAGTGATCCTCACGGACGAACAGATCGAGGCCCTGGACGTGGGTCCCGATGAGCCTCGGCTGCCGCCGCACTTGGAGATCGGGGTGCGGGTGCATGCGGCCAGCCTGGAGGAGCTGCTGCGCGGGCGGTTCCGGCTGGAGGTCGTGAGCGTATCCCGTGGCGCCGGCGTCTCCACGGGCCGGTTCCTTAGCGTGCTGGCCCCCGCCGACCGGGAGGCCCTGGTCACCGAGCTTGCCGACCTCCCGGCCGCGGACGGCAACACCCTGCCCGCGCAGCTCTCTTTCCCGCCCCTGCTCCCGGAGAACGCCCACGTCACTCGGTCCCCACAGGTCCTGCCCACTGTGATCAGTCTTCAGGAACACCAGGCTCCGCAGGACATCGTCCTCACCCCGGAGGACTTGGCCGTGGGGTGCGACGGCCGCCGCATGTACCTTGCCGCCCCCGAGCGCGGACACCGCGTGGAGGCCGTCGGGATGCACGCGCTGAACCTGCGCACCCACACCCCGCCACTGGTGCGGTTCCTCACCGAACTGTCCCGCGCCCAGTGCGCGCAGGTCACCGTCTTCGACTGGGGCGCCGCAGCGGCGATGCCGTTCCTGCCACGTCTGCGCTACGGCCGGACCGTGCTGGCCCCGGCACGCTGGCGGCTGGGAGCGTCCGAACTGCCCGGCCGCGTCCGCCCTCGGGCGGAGTGGGATGCTGCGCTCACCGACTGGCGTGCCCGGCGGGGGCTGCCGCACCGCGTCCATCTCGTTGAGGACGACCGACGTCTCTTCCTCGACCTCGACGAGGCCAGCCATCGGACGCTCCTGCGCCGGCACCTCGACCGTACGCGCCTGGCCGCACTGGTCGAGGCCCCGGGATCGGAGGCGTACGGCTGGTGCGGCGGGCGAGCCCACGAGGTCGTAGTTCCGCTCAAGGCGACCCGGCCGCCGACGTGGCCGCCACTGCCCGCCCCCAGCCGGGCCCGTGTCCTGTCTGCGGCCCAGATGCAGACGCCTGCCGCTTCCTCGGTTCTTCTAGCCGCCCTGTACGGCGATCCCCGCCGTCAAGACATGCTGCTCTCCCGGCACTTGCCCGGCCTCCTCGAACAGCTCGGTAACCCGCCGTGGTGGTTCATCCGCTTCCGTGACCCGGACCATCACCTCCGCGTGCGCATCGCCCTCCCCGAGCCGGGAGCCTTCGCTGACACAGCCCGAACGGTGAGTGCCTGGGCCGATGAACTGCGGCACGTCGGCCTGCTGGCCGATCTGCGCTATCCCACCTCCTACCGCGAGATGGGCCGCTGGGGATCCGACACCGCCTGGGAGGCGGCCGAGGAGGTGTTCCGGACGGACTCGCGAGCTGTCCTGGCCCAGCTTGCGCAGCCACAGCGTCCCGGACAGCGCACCCTGGTGGCGGCCCACACCGTTGCCATCGCCTCCGCCTTCCTCGGCAGCGCCGCAGCCGGGATGCGGTGGCTGATCGACCACATCCCGCCGACAGCACCCGCTCCCGTTCCGCGCCCGCAGTTCACCGACGCCGTACAGCTCGCAGACCCGTGCGACGACTGGGCAGCGCTGCGCCGCGTCCCGGGCGGGGACGCCGTCGTGTCGGGATGGGCCGACCGGGATACGGCGCTCGCCGCGTACCGGCCGCACCTGCCCGGCCCGGACACCCAGGGCATCGCCGTCGACGACGTGCTGACCTCCCTGCTGCACGTCCACTTCGTGCGCCACGTCGCCGTGAACTTCCCAGAGGAAGAGGTGTGCCTCTACCTGACGCGTGCCGCCGCTCTGGCCTGGACCGCCCGCACCAGGGGGAGGTCCTCGTGACCGCCCACCCCGCGCTCGGCCTGGTCGACGCCATCGCCGCCCAGCTCGCCGACCCCGACACCGTGCCCCTCGGCTCCAGGCTGCTGTCCTCGAACCGGCAGCACCTTGCTTACGGCCCTCCCGGAATCGCGCTCCTGCACATCGAGCGGGCCGCGAGCGGCCTCGGCCCGTGGCACCGCGCCCACGACTGGCTCGCCGCCGCCTCCAGGCTTCCGTTCACCAGCGGCCCGGACAGCCACCCGTTCTACGGAGTGCCCGCCTTCGCCCACGCCCTGACCTGTGCCGCCGACTACCTTCCCGGCTCCTACCAGCGCGCCCTCGACGCGATGGACGGACAGATCGCAGTCGACGTCGGACGCCGTCTCGACACCGCACACCGCCGCATCGACGCCGGACGCTTACCGCAGCTCGCCGAGTTCGACGCCATCCGGGGCCTGACCGGATACGGCGCCTATCTACTGCGCCAAAACCCCGGCAGTTCCACGATGCGCGCCGTCCTCGACTACTGCGTGCGCCTCACCGAACCGATCACCCACCAGGGCGAGACCCTGCCGGGCTGGTGGGCAGAGACCGGGCCCTCGGGCAGCCCGGACGACCGATTCCCCGGCGGGCACGCCAACACCGGTATGGCGCACGGCATCGGCGGCGTGCTCGCGCTCCTGGCCCTCGCCGCTCGGAACGGCTCCGTCACCGACGGGCACCATGCAGCACTGCGCACCATCCTGACCTGGCTGGACCGTTGGAAGCAGAAGGCCGACGGCGGACCGGTCTGGCCGTACTGGGTCACTCAGGACGAGCTGCGCAGGGGGCGTCTCGCCCCGCCCGAGCCCCGGCGGCCCTCCTGGTGCTACGGCACCGCCGGCCTCGCCCGCGCCCAGCAACTTGCCGCGCTCGCCGTCGGCGATGCCAGCCGCCAGATCGACGCGGAGAACGAACTCGTGGCCGCCCTCACCGATCCCGAGCAGCTGAAAGCCACGACGGACAACGGCCTCTGCCACGGGTTCGCTGGCCTCGCCCACACTGCCGCGCGTACGGCAGATGACGCCCACCCCTCGACCGCGGGGAAACTCCGAGCCGCGATCCCGGCCCTCCTGGCTGCGGTCATCCCACCGGGCACCGACCCCGAACTCATGGCCACGGCGCTCATTCAGGACGAGGAAAGCAGCCCTGGCCTACTCGACGGTGCCGCCGGCATAGCCCTGGCCCTCCTCGCGCCCAGCACCGCCGCACCACCCCGGTCCGCCTGGGACACATGCCTCCTCATCGCTTGATCCACAGACCGAAGGACGTCCATGCCTCCCGACCACTGGCAGCAGCACAACATCACCTTCGTCGACCGCGAGATTGCCCGGCGCACCATCGCCGAACGCCTCGGCCCGGCCCTGATCGAGGCCGAGGCCGACGGGCAGCTCACCGGCTGGTGGTTCATGAACAAGCAGCCCTGGCCGCTGCGTTACCTCGCCGACAAGCCTTCACCAGCCATTGAGTCGCTCCTGAGCGATCTCATCGGCGACGGCGTGGCCGTGTCATGCCTGCCCTGCTTCTACGAGCCCGAGACCGACGCATTCGGCGGCCCCGAGGCTATGGACGCAGCCCACGAACTGTTCCACAGCGACTCCCGCCACCTGCTCGCCTACCAGCCGAGCCCGATGCACTTGGGACGCCGGGAGACCGCTGTCCTGCTGGCAAGCGCCATGATGCGCGGTGCTGGGCTCGACTGGTTCGAGCAGGGCGACGTCTGGGCGAAGATCGCGGCCCTTCGACCGGCCACCAACCCACCAGCACTTGAACGAGCCGGCGAACTGGCCACGGCCATACGGAAGCTCATGACCGCCGACACCCACAGCCTCTGCCGTCCGGGTGGCCCGCTCCACGCTTACGAAGAATGGGCGACCGCCTTCGAACGGGCCGGCGCCGGGCTCGCCGACCTCGCAGGCCGCGGCGCCCTCACCCGCGGCCTGCGAGCCGTCATCGCCCACCACGTGATCTTCCACGCCAACCGCGCCGGTCTCCTCCGGGACGACCAGAGCGCCCTGTCCCACATCGCACGAGAGGTAGTCATGGGAACGAGTGACCACACCGCATCGCCCACCGAGACAACCGCCGACATCGATAGCGTCAGCGCGGTGAACACCGACACGATCACCACCCCCACGGCGGACGCCGAGCGCCTCCGCAACGCCCTGATCGACCAGCTCCGCGCGGACGGACACGCCCGCACGCCCGCCGTCGAGACCGCGTTGCGGACCGTGCCCCGCCACGTGTTCGTGCCCGACGCGCCACTCGAAGACGCCTACGTCAACGCACCCGTGCACATCAAGTACGACACCGACGGCACGTCCATCTCCTGCGCCTCCCAGCCGGGCGTCGTCGCCCTCATGCTGGACCAGCTCGAAGCCCAGCCCGGCGAGCGCATTCTCGAACTCGGCGCCGGCACCGGCTACAACGCCGGTCTCCTCGCCCACCTAGTCGGCGAGAACGGACACGTGACCACCCTCGACGTCGACGACGACCTCGTGGAAGGCGCCCGCGCCCACCTCGCAAGCGCGGGAATCACCAACGTCCAGGCCGTGACCCGCGACGGGGCTCTCGGCTACGCCGAGGGAGCACCGTACGACCGGATCATCGCCACTGTGGGCGCGCACGGTGTGCCGCATGCCTGGCTGCAGCAGCTTGCCGCCGGTGGCCGGCTCCTCGTCCCCCAGCGCCTCAAGGGCACGGTGTCCCGCTCCATCGCCTACGAGCAGCGTGACGGCCGGTGGGTGTCCCTCGGCAGCGAGATGAACACCTTCATGCCGCTTCGGCGGGGCATCGCTGACGACGACCGCCGAGTGATCCCGCTCAGTACGGACGGCGCCGTACGACTCCAGGCTCCCGCCGGGCTCAGCATCGACGCCGATGCCCTCGCAGGTGTCCTGGACCAGCCGCGCACCGAGGAGTGGACCGGTATGAAGGTCCGCGCCATGGAGTCGCCCGAGTGGATGGAACTGTTCGTCACCTGCTCCCTCCCCTCTGGCCTGATCCGGATGCTGTTCCCCCAGAGTGCCAAGGGCACTCTGCTCACCGAGGACCCCTACCCTTCATCGACCGCGGTCGTCGACAAGGGCGCCGTCACCTACCTCGCCCGGCGCCTGTCGAAGGAGAAGACCCCCGAGGGCGACAAACTCTGGGAGTTCGGCGTCATCGGCCACGGCCCCGGAAGCGACGAACTGGCCACGAAGGTCGCCGGCGCCATCCGTACCTGGGACAGGCAGTACCGAGGCCGTGAGGCCACCTTCGAGATCCAGCCCCTCGACGCCCTCGAGATCGAGCAGTGCCCCGGTCTCTTCGCCCTCGACACACCGCTGAACCGGATCGTCGTCGACTGGCGATGACGCCCCACGCGTAGCGGACGGCGCCCGTCGGCACACGGCTGGGCGGGCACCGTCGCCTCAGCAGTCGTCACTCTCGACCTGGGGGATCCATGGACCCACACGGCCCCATAGCCCAGCGTTTCCCGCTCGTCGCCCGATTCCGACCCGCCTGCCTGCCCCTGCCCGAACGCGTACGCGCACTCGTCGATCTGGCCGACACCGCGGTGGAAGAGACCAACCAGGGGCTCGCATCAGCCGTCTACAACCAGGCCGCGCTCATTGCCTCCGACCTCGCCCTTCCTGACCTCGCCCGTGAGATGTGCCACCAGCACGCCGCCGCCTACCTCCACGCCTCCCCGCTGCCGGGCATGAGCGCAATCCGGGGACTGGAACCGGTCGTCAACCTCGCCCGCCTCCAGATCCGCGCCGGCCGCGCAGATGAGGGACGCCGGCGACTGCTCGACCTGTACCAAGCCGTCGAGGGGAGCACAGCCGCCCAGTTCGAGGGCGTAGCCATACCGGCGGACCTCACTGCTACAGACGAGGACCGCCACGAGGTCCGCGCGTGGCTTTGGCGTGTGCTCCTCGCCGACGGCACACGCACTCTCACCACCCAGGGGCGCTGGGCCGAGGCCCTCACTCACATCGAGGCCCACCGCGGCGTAGGCAAGCGGATGCTCGACGGGCGCCAAGTCGCCGTACTCGCCGCCCTGGTTGCGGGTGACACGGCATCGGTAGCTGTTCTCCTCGACGACACGATCCCCGGCGATCCGTGGGAGCAAGCCGTCACGGCATGCCTGACCGTCCTGTGCCGCCGCGACGCCGGACAGCCGGTCGACGACCACCTGACGGACCTGGTGACGACCTACTCCGAGCGGAAAATCGAACCCGGGATGACCGTCTTCGACATCCGGCTCGGCCTCACCGTCCTCGACGCGATCGGCTCCGTCGAGGCGCCCACCGCGCACCGCATCGTCGAGGACCTCCACCGCACGACGACAGAAGCCCAAGACGGCTACGCGGCCCGCGAGAACCTGGCGCACCCGCTTTTCAGCGCAATCGCCACGGACCGCCAAGCACAAGACTGCCGCGCTCTGGTGCGTGCTTGCGCCCTCGGGGCGGGGACCATCCGAGACGAGCTGCAAGGAGAACTGACGGCGGCTCTGCGCGCCAGCGAGAGCGTGATCCGGGAAAGCGTCGTACACCCTTCATGTCCGGAACGTAGACCCCCTATAGAGCGAGCTTGACGGGTGCACACACCTGTTGGGTAGTGAACTTGCGAGGGCTGGGGATCGATGCAGAGGCAGGGGCCGTCCTTCGGCGTGACAACGTAAAAACCGGACCATAATGGCGCTTTGGCCGTAACCGCGTTCACGGACTTCCGTGGCCATATTTTCGGCCGGAACTGCGCACTGCATTTGATGGGTTCGTGGTTACTTCGAAGTGGCGGCGTCCGTGCGCGGCTGCGCGGTTTCATCGGTCAATCTTGGCAATTGCCTCGACATAACTCGCCGTGAACATCCCCCAGTACGCACCGATATCAAGTGCAGTCTCAGCAGAGTCGTCAGCGAGCATGGACGTTGCGCGAGCATAGGCCAAGAACACCAGGTCAAGTAGATCACGCAGCTCGCGTACAGCGTTCCGCGCTTCATCAACCGTTGGGGCTGCTTCCACCGCAGCAACGAGTTCGTCGATTCGTCGATGAAAAGGATGTCGTGAGTTGCGCTTGATGATCGTCTGGCCTTTGAGATGTTCGATGGCGAACATGTCCTTGCCGGGCCATGCCGCGTCCATCAATGTCATGGGGCGGTCCTGCCGGGCAGGTGTAGCGGCATGCGATTTGACCGATCGGACAGGTGGCTCCGTTCGGTTGGGAACCTCATCGGGCTGGGCCGCCAGCCACAAACGATGCATGTGCCTTACGATCTCGTCCGGATCTGGCCGATCGATGGACCAAGTCGCCAGGACCCAGGTAACGGCTTGCAGTTTGCTCCATTTCGGCAGCGCAGAACCCCGGAGCATTGAAGCGACGGTCTCATGCGAGACCGAATCGGAGAGATCATCGATCTCTCGCACCGCCTGGCTCACTCTCCGGGCCCCCGGCCGTCCAGCTTTGCCGTACAGATCATGGAGAGCAGCGACCAGGTCTCGATGCTTTCCGTGAGGAAGCGCGTCCATGCCAGGCATCTTCAGTGCCACGACTACCTCCCATCGTCAAGTTGAGTCTAGCAACCTTGGTTCAGCTTGACGTTTTTAGGCGTTCGCGTCAGATTCCGTCAAGCACCTTGATGGCGGTGACTGGTAGCGCCAGTCTTCGACCAGTCCAATCAGAACGCGTCCGCTTGCTTTGGCGCGGCGTGAGAGTGGAAGCATCGCTGATCAAGGGGAAAACATGACCTGGAGTACCGCCACTCTCTTCGTCCTGGCGCTCTTCGGCTTTGCTGGGCTCTGCATCACTCTCGCCGTGATCTTCCTGAAGCAGGTCTCGGATCTGATCAAGGCGTGGCGCGACGTGCGCAAGGCCATCAGGGGCGGCGGCCATCGCGGTCGCCGAACACCGGGCGGGGCCTGATCAGGATCTGTTTCAAGGCTCGCTCTGGTCGGACCCTTGTGACGGTCACGAGCTCAGGAGAAGCCGGGCGCGGAAAAGTTGGAGTGAACCGCGGCCGTACATCTGCCGCTTGATCGAGTCCATCAGCAGATATCCGCGCTGGTGGCGGACGAGGTCGGGATTCATCCCGAACCGCGGCGGCCCCACCCCCACCAACGGATCAAGCACCCACTGCGCCCGTTCCTCGGTCTTCTTTCGCCACCAGCGCAAGCAACGAGCCTCACTGGCCGAAGCCGTCAGCGTCGCCGTGCTTGCGGCAACTGCGGGACTGGGACGGCCGCCGCCGCGTGGACCGGACCGTTGGAGAGCAGTGCTGCGCTGCGGGCCTGTGCCGCGCGGGCCCGTGTGCTCGGTGCCGGCCTTGCGCTGAGTCGCTGTACGCGCCAGGTCAGTACCCGTGCCGGGCGGCGGGCGTCGTCCAGCGCACGATGGTCCACGGCCTGCTGGAGGATTCGCTCCGGGTCGTGGCCTTTGGCCTCGGCTTCGGCGAGGACAGCGGTGAGGGAACCAAACGCGGAGTCTTCGACGATCAGCTCCAGGTGATCGGGCACGGCCCGGCGCAGGTGGAGCATGTGCCGGGCCACGGTCTCCTGGGGAGGGCGACGGCTCGCCAGGGCAGCCAGGGGCGCGGCTGCCGCCTGGTCGTACGCGGCCTGGAGGTGGAGCAGGGTCCGGCGGGCGGCGGCGACTTGCTGGTCATGGTGGCGGACCTGGTGCCAGCGAGCGGCGGCGATGGCGACGAGGATCGCGGCGTCGAGGAACATTGCCAAGGTGGCGCAGTCCTTGGGAGCGGGCTCGCGGAGCATGGCCCGTACGGCGCCGCGCAGTGCTCGGCCGTGGTGGTGCTCGGCCTGGATACGAGAACGGGTGGCACGCTCGAACGCCGAGGCCGCTTCTCGAAGTTGGGACCGAAGAGATCGGGGTGCGAGGAGAGGGAGGGCGTCGAGGGCTTCGCCGAAGGCGGCGAGGTGCGCCTGAGAGGCTTGGTCGTCGGTCTGGTCCAGATGGTGGGGGATGCGTTCCGTGGAAGCGGTGGCCTGGTGCCAGGATTTGGGCCTGCGTCGGCCTGGCTGGCCAGCCGCGCGCGACTCGATGTTCTCCAGTCGCTTACAGATCTTGGGGAAGGACAGGTCGGGGGCGAGTTCGGAACCCGAGAACCAGACGGGCTCCTTGCCGGTGGTGGTGGTGTCTTCGGCTGCGACCTTGTACCCGCGGACGTCTCCCGAAGGGAAGTGCACGATCTCGACGAGCACGCCCTCGACGTGGCTGAGCAAGTGGACGAACTCCTCCATGCTGGTGGCGGCGGCCACGGCGGTGCGGACGGTGGCGCGAAGGCGTTCGCGAGCGGGCCTGTCGTGGCTGGCGCGCTGGGCCTTTTCCTGCTCGGCGCGGGTGGGGCGCTTGGCGGCGGTACGGTCTCCGCGGACGACTTGGAAGAGGCCATATTCCTTCTCGATGGCGGCGAGTTCGCGGTCGGCGGTGAGGTAGTCGTTCCAGTGGCGGGCGGTGCGCAGATCTGCCCGGACCTTGGTGGCGGCGATGTGGATGTGGTCCGGGGCGTGGCGGACGGCGACCCACCGACAGCCGTCTGGGTCGCCTTCCGGCGCGATGCCGGTCGCCGCGACCACGCGGCGGGCGATGTCGGCCCACTCCTCATCGCTGAGGACGCGGTCACTCTCCGCGGCCCGGATCGAGCAGTGCCACGTGTGCTTCTCGGGGGCACGGCCCAGTCGCCGGGCCTGCTTGACGTGCAGGTCGAGGTCGGCCACGAGGAGCTTTCGAGTGGCGTCGAAGTCGTCCGTGCGGCCGGGGTCTGGGGCGAAGCCGTCCCAGGAGGCGACCAGGTGCGGATCGACGTGGTCCTTGGCCTTCTCCGTGTCGAACAGGTACCGGATCAATCCGGCGGTGTCCTTGCCGCCGCTGATTTTCGCGATCATCAGGCCGCCTTCGTGGTGACGGCCTGGTTCGCGGCCGACGCGATGTGGCGGACGGTGGCGCCGACCGCAGCCAGGGTGTGCTCGGCCTGGGCCAGGACGGCGGTGTTCCCAGGGTGTGGATGGCTGCCAGAGTTGAGCTTCTTGGCGATCTGGTTGATGTTGTGGCCGATCTTGGCGACCTCGCCACGGAGGGCGGTGAGCTCGTCGATGTAGTCGTCGAGCGGCGTGCGCTGACCGGGCAGGGCGAGGTCGCCGTGGACGTGGGCCATGACGACGGCACCGACGTAGTGGGCGCCGGCGATGTTCAGCGAGCGGGCCATGCACAGGATGTCCCTCTTCTCCTCGATGCTGTAGCGGGCGTCGACACGCTCCTTGCGCTGGCCGTTCGGATCGGGCTTGCGGCGTCGGGCGACACGGTGCAGCGCGGCGGCTTCGGCGGCACGTGGCAGCGCGACGGCGGTGGTGTCGACGGGCTGTTCCCCCTCGGGCACCCCCTGGTGCCCGAGGGCCTCCGCCACCCCCGGGGCGGAGGCATCCCCGTCGGGGCCGACCTTGGACGGTCCAGCGGGATACCTTGCTGACGCGTCTGGGGCTGGGGTGGTGGTCATCTCCTGCTGGTGCGTTGGGGGGTCGTGGTGCTGGTTGCGCATGGGGTGGTTCTCCGTGGGGTGTTGGTAGCTACTCTGGACTCGTCGCACTCGTCCCATGCCTGGTCAGGGCAAGGACGAGTGATGGGAGTCGCGCCGGAGGAGCGGTGGCGGGGGCTCAGGGAGCGCTGGCGGGGGTCTTGTCGCGGTCGTCCTGTTGCTGAGAGGCGGCCTCATCGAGTTCGGCTTGCAGGACGGCCTTGAGCTTTTCCGCGTCGGCCCTGCCGATGGGGAGGCCCTTGCTGCGGATCGTCGCTTCGATGTGGCGGCGCGAGGCACGGTTTCCGCGTCCCAGTGGCGCGATGCGGGCGATCGCGAGGTACTCGCCGGACACAGCGCGGGGCTTGTGGTCTTCCGGCTCGGCGGAAGGCTGCGGGGGTTCCGGCGTATTGGCGGCGCCTTGCGCCACCTCGGCAGAACCCCGCGCCACGTCGGCCTGACCGTCTGCCACATCGAGACCGGCTGGCTTCAACTGACGGGAATCGTCTTCGGTAGGGGCAGCGGGCCGGTCGTCCTTGTGGCTGCGGTTGGCGGGTGTGTGGCGTTCGGTGGGCTTGGCGACGAGCTGGTGGATCTGGCGCATCAGGACCCCGAATGCCAGCAGCGCGGCGGTCGGAGGAACCGCGGCGACCACGTAGTCGAGAAGGGGCACGGTGCTGGCGCTGCCCGTGCCGCTGACCCCGGCCACGTTGAGCGCGATGGAGCCGATCGATCCGGTGGCCGTGAGGACGATGGCCCACCCGTCTGTGACCCGGCGCAGGCCCGCGCGGAGCATCAGCAGCTCGCCGGCCACGATGAAGGCGTCAAGGGTTGCGGGCCAGGCCCACTGGCGGACCGGAGAGCTCCCCAGCCCGTGCTGTCCGGCAACCTTGGCGAGGTGCGCGTACGAGAGCCAGAACCCGCCAGCGGTGAGGGCGATGATGACGACTCCGGCCGCGCCGAGTGCATACCGCTCGGCAGCTTGCTTGGTCATCACATGCCACCCGTGAGCGTGGCGTGGATCAGGGTGCAGGCGGCGGCACCGAGGGGGAGGATCGCGGCGCGATCCCGCCTGGTCGTCGGGTGGGAGGTGGTGCGGTGGGTCGGTATAGCGAGGGTGGTCAAGCGAGGTTCTCCTGCGGTGGTGGCGTGGTCCGTCTTTGCCGTCTTGGCCGTTGCAAGCGCAGGTCAGGGCCGGTACGGCATGAGGTCTGGAGTGCCGTCTTGGCGGTGCCGTCGCGTCTCGGTGGCCCGCAGCTTCAGTGAGGCTGCGGTTCGGCGGCCGTGGACGGATCGGGTCCGTCCAACGTCCCGCCCCGTGTGCCGTGACCTGCGGTGGTACGGCATGGACGCGTAGGACGGCACAAGACGGATGTGGGCGGCGCCCCGGTGGGCAGCACGGCGGTCATGATCGTGTTGCCGTCCTGACCCCGGTTGCCGTCTTGTTTGCATGCCGTTTGACCTGCGGCATTACGGCAGGGACGGCAAGGACGGCAACCGGGGCGGGGCTCAGCCCTCGCTGCGGGCGGGCTCGGCGTTCACTGAGTGAACGGTGGGGCAGTAACGGCGCCACGCGTCGAGGAACTTGTTGCGCGTGTAGCCCTTGCGCTGGGTGCCGTCGGCGAGGCGGACGTTGCCGGGCCTGATGTCGAAGTCGCGTAGCAGCGAGCCGAGCTCACGCGGGCTCAGTCCGTTGCGCCCCCACTCCGCCCACGGGCCTTCCAGGTTCTGGCGCAGGTGGTGGAGGAGTTCGTCGGTGGAGAGGCTGTCGACCTCGCGCTGGGCGACGAAGACCCGGCGGATGTCGGCCAGGATCCGCGCTGAGCTTGGGTGGTCCTCCTCGGCCGCCGCTTCGGCCGTGACCATCTGTGCGCACGCCGCGCGGGCGAGGCGTGGCCAGGGGCCGGCGGCGAGGTCGGCGACGATCACTAGGGGCTCCCAAGTGTCGGCGGCGCGGTCCTCCACCGGCATCGCCGGTTCCAGGTCGGCGGCCTCGTCGAGCAGCGGCCGGGCCCATGCGGCGATGCGGTCGCGCAGGTCGTGCAGGGCTGGGGTGTCGCGGCGGGAGCGGAAGGGCTTGACGCTCTCGCCCTCGGCCCGGCGGCGCATCCGGATGACCACCGATCGGTCCATGATCGTGTCCGGGAGGTCGCCGATGCCCGCGAGCGCGGCCATGGCGAAGGTGGCGAACCGGTGCGGGGTGTGGTCGTTGCCGACGACGCGGGTGACGTAGCGGTTGCGCTGGTGGCCGGCGTTGAGCAGGCCGCGCATCTCCTCGTTCTTCTCCGCCATCTTCGGGGTGCCGAAGATGGTGTCGGCCTCGTCCACCAGCAGGGTGGGCGGTTCGTCGGTGATGGAGCGGAAGATGGCCGCGGGCGTGGTGTTGATGGTGAGCATCGGCTCGTGGACCCTCTCGGTGAGCACGTCCAGGAGCCGTGACTTGCCGCACCGCTTCGCCGGCCCGACCACCGCCAGGCGCGGGGCGTGCTGCCATGCGGGCTGCAGGTGCGTCGCCGCGACCCATAGCGTGACCGCGTCCAGCGCCTGCTGGGAGGGCAGGATCACGAACTGGGCTATCTGGGAACGCAGTTCGTTCAGCAGCTCGGAGCCGTACGTCGGCTCCGGGTCCGGCACCGCCTCCTCGGCGGGCTGATTCACCGCAACCGTATCCGGTGCCTCGCCGTCGGCCGCCGGGGCGGTTTCGGGCGCGTGGCTGGGCCGGCCGGGCACCGCGACGGTCGGCCATACCGCTTTGGCGGGTGCGGAATAGGGCTCGGGTGTCGTAGGTTGCACAGGGCAGCTCCTTTTCCGGTGGCGTCGGGCATGCAGGCCCGACTCACGCAGGTCGTTCGTTGGTATGCGGGCAGTGGAGTGTGCGGAGCCTCCGGCGTTGGCGCGCCGGGGGCTTTCCCGCTTCCTGGGCCGGGGCGAGGGAACACGGACAGTACGTCCGCGCCCCGACACAGTCCAGCGTTTCTGTGTCAGCTCAGCGCAGAAGTGTCTGCTATGGGTTCGGGTGGTCATGCGGCCAGGCCGAGCAGGTTCAACAGGTCGGCTGTCACGACGCGGTACGCCTTGCCCAGGCGCAGGACCTTGCAGGGGTACTGGCCGCGCTTGGCCAGCTCGTAGCCCTTGCTCCGCCCCAAGCCCAGCGCCCGGTTGCCGGTGTCCAGGTCAACGGCGGCGGGCAGGGCCAGCAGCTCTTCTCGCGTCATGCCCTTGGGCTGCTCGGCGGTCTCGTTGTCGCGCATGCGGTGCTCCGTTCATGAGTGAGCCCTCGGCGAACGCGGCATCACGTCCGGCTCCAGGCGATCACTAACCATCATCGGGAAGCTAATGTGTCTCCATGACACAACGCGGTTTTGATCCTGGAGATGACGAGGACGACGTCCCGGAGTGGGTGGACCGGGTGATGGCCACGGTGGCCGCCGAGGTCCGCAGACGAAGGAAGGAGTTGCGCATGAGCGCCCAGGACCTGGCCGACCGCTGCGCGGAGATCGGCCATCCGATCCCGCGCAACGTGATCGCCAACATGGAGTCCGGCCGCCGCGCCAACCTGCCTCTGGTCGACGTCCTCGTCCTCGCCGAAGCCCTGCGCACCTACCCGATCTGCCTGCTCTACCCCGTCGGCTACGTCGACCGAGTCCAGCGCCTTCCCCTTCAGCACTCCGACCCCACATGGGATGCCATGCGCTGGTTCACCGGCGACAGCGAGGACTTCGGCATGGAAGACGACATGCTCCGCTCCTTCCGCGCCCACGTCCGCCACCAGCGCGCCGCCCTGGCCGCCTTGAAAGGCGAGAAGCACAAGCGCTGGAAAGCCGAGACGGCACCCAACCAGGCCGAACGAGAGGAAGCCGTACTCGCCCAAGCCGACTACGCCGAAAGGGCGTTGGAAGCCAAGTACCGGCTCCGCAGCGCCCGCGCCTTCATCCGCGAAGACGGCGGCACACCACCGCACCTGCCACCAGAACTCGCCGACGTCGACCCACCCGTCGGCAACACCGATGAGGAGAATGATCTTTGAAGGGTTCCACCCATCGCCGCTGCTACTGCCGCGACCCCCACACCGGCAAGCCGCTCGGCAAGAAGTGCCCCAAGCTCTCCAGCCGCAAGCACGGCTCGTACTCCATACGTCAGGAACTCCCGCCCCGCGAAGACGGCACCCGCCGCTCCTTCAGCCGGGCTGGCTACGACTCCCTCAAGGCCGCCCAGACGGACCTTGACCACGTGCGCGCGCTCGTCGGCCTCGCCGACGCCGACGACGCCGAGGGCCTGGCCCAGATAGCCGAGCTGCTGGAGAAGGTGGCCGAGGAGAAGGCCCCGCTGCCGAACATCGAGGCGACCCGCAGGCGCCTCAGCCACGGCCTGGACCTGACGAGCAGGCTCACTGTCGGCGAGTGGCTGGACATGTGGCTGGCGGGCAAGAAGGGGCGACAGAGTGCCATCAGCCGCGACGAGAGCAATATCCGGGTGCACCTCAAACCACGGATCGGGCATTACCGGCTCGACCGCCTCCGGGTCGCCCACCTGTCGGAGATGTTCGAGGCCGTAGCCGAGGCCAACGTCGAGATCGCCGAAGGCAACGCAGCCCGCCGCAAGGCGTTCGAGGGCCTCGCCCAGATCCCTTGGAAGGGCCGCGAGCCCCGCGCCCGCCGCAAGGCGATGAAGGCGGCCATCGCCGAGATGGAGCCCTACCGCCGCATCGTCGGTCCGGCCACACGCCAGCGCGTCCGCTCCACCCTGCGGGCCGCACTCAACGCCGCGATCGCCCAGCAGCTCATCACCTTCAACCCGGCAGCCCACGTCGAGTTGGAGGCGGGCAAGCGGCCCAAGGCCCTCGTATGGACCGAGGAGCGCATCCTCCATTGGAAGCGCACCGGCGAGAAGCCCTCGTCAGTGATGGTCTGGACGCCGGAGCACACGGGCCTCTTCCTCGACCACGTTGCGGAGGACCGCCTGTACGCCCTGTTCCACCTGATCGCGTTCCGCGGACTGCGACGGGGCGAGGCGTGCGGGCAGAAGTGGACCGACACCAACCTGGACGCCGGTCTCATCACCGTCGCCAAGCAACTCGTCGTGGACGGCTGGGAGGTGTACGAGGACGACCCCAAGACCGACGCTGGCGCGCGGACCATCGCGCTCGACTCCGACACGGTCCAGGCCCTCAAGCGGCACCGCGCCCAGCAGGACAAGGACCGTAAGGAGTGGGAGAGCGCCTGGGTGGAGACCGGACGCGTCTTCACCAAGGAGAACGGCGAGTTGCTCCACCCCGCCAACGTCACCCGGCGGTTCATCGAGCTTTACGAGGAGATCGACCTCCCACCGGTCCGGCTCCACGACCTCCGCCACGGTGCCGCGACCCTCGCCCACGCGGCCGGGGCCGACCTGAAGGACATCCAGGAGATGCTCGGCCACTCCTCGATCACCATCACGGCCGACACGTACACGAGTCTGCTCCCCGAGGCGGATCTGGCGATCGCCGAGGCCGCAGCCCGGCTCGTCCCGCGCGCCCGCGCCACATCCGAGAACACCGCTCCCGAAGCGGAGCCCGAGCCCGACGACGTGGGGCATCCCGGCCCGGAGTCCGTGCCGGATGATGCTGATCCGTTGGGAGGAATTTCGGAGATCAACTCTCTGTCCGCTCACGCACCGCTCACGCAAACGGCCCCGGACGAGGAGTCCGAGGCCGAGTAAGAGCCCTCCCTGGGAGATAAACCCCAGGTCAGAGCGGTAACGCGTTGTGCCCCCGGCAGGATTCGAACCTGCGACACCCGCTTTAGGAGAGCGGTGCTCTATCCCCTGAGCTACGAAGGCGGGGCTTGCGTGGAGCGTGGGTGAATACTCTGGGTGAGTAGGCACCCCCGTTGTCGCAAGGGTGGGACCGCCGGTGAGGGTGGTCGTTGACAGCCTAGCGGATCAGCGTATGGCGGTGGGCTGAGGTGGGGACCTGTCTGAGCCGTTGGTGGTGTGGCAGGACTGCGGCATCGCGGTGGCTCGGGAGGGTCACGGGAGCAGGAACGTGGGGGGTGGTGGCAGGGCGGGGGTGCTGCTCGGGGTGGTTGTGCGGTGTCGTGGGGCGGCGAGCTGTACGTCGATGGGTGAGCCTGGTGCGGCCGTCCCGCCTGCCGCGATGCTCTGGGCGACGACGGAACCCGCCGGGGAGGTGCTGGTGACCTTCGTCGTGCTGCCCAGTTTGAGGTTGCTCTCGGCCAGGAGCTTCCTGGCCTCGCTCAGTGTTCGGCCCGTGAGGTCCGGGACCGTGACGCGCTCGGGTGCCTTCGCCACCGTGAGCGTGATCTCCGTAGACCTGGCTGCCTGTTGGCCGGCCTGCGGGTTCTGGTCCAGGACGGTTCCGGGAGTCCGTGACGAGGTGATGCGTCGGGTGCGTACTTCGAAGCCCCTGTTCTCCAGGATCCGGGACGCGTCGGCCTGGTCCTTGCCCGTGACGTCCGGTACCTCGGTCTTCGGTGCGCCGGTGGAGACGACGACCGTGATGGGGCGGCCCTTCGTGAGTTGTCCGCCCGTCGGGGTCTGATGGCAGACGAGGCCTTCGGGCTGGTCGGCGCAGGGCTCTCGCTTGTCCACGGTGAGGGTCAGGCCGACTGCGCCGGCTTTCCGGCGGGCGGTTTCGACGGTCTGGCCGACCAGGTTCGGGACGTCCGCCCCCGTTGTCCTGGTCGCTCTGGCCCTACTGGTGTCGATCGCCGTCCCGTGACTGAAGGCGAACCATCCGAGGGTCGCTGCTGTGACGGCGATCGCTAGGGCGGCGGCGATGAGCAGGACTATGGGCAGTCGGGCTCCATCTCCGTCTTCAGTTACGTCTTCGCCCCGGACTCCGTCTTCCCCTCGGCGGTGCGTGGGCAGCGGGTGGGGGATGGTCGGTGCCGTGCGGAGGCCCAGGCAGGTCTCCACCTCGGCGAGCATGTCCTCGGCCGACTGGTGTCGTCGGTCGGGGTCCTTCTCCAGGGCGCGGAGGGCCAGGGCGTCCAGGCGGCGGTCGATCGAGGCGTTGTGCAGGCTCGGGGGCTGCGGAGCGTCCTGGATGTGTTGGCAGATCACGCCTATCGGTGTCTCGTCGTCGAACGGCGGTCGGTGCGTGAGGAGTTCGTACAGCAGGCAGCCGACCGAGTAGAGGTCGGAGCGGCCGTCGGCCTCCCGTCCCAGGGCCTGTTCCGGCGACAGGTAGCGGGCCGTGCCGGTCACCACGGAGGTCTGTGTCAGGCGGACGTCCGCCACGCTGCGGGCGATGCCGAAGTCCATGACCTTGATCCGGCCGCTGCCGGTCAGCATCACGTTGGCCGGTTTGATGTCCCGGTGCACGATGCCGTGGCGGTGCGCGTGTGCGAGGGCCTTGAGGATCTCGGCCGTGAACTCCAGCGCCCTGTCCGGCCCCAGGAACGGCTCCGAGTCCAGTACCTCGCGCAGGGTCGCCCCGTCGACGTACTCCATCACCAGGTACGGACGGTCCGGGTCGTCGCCGGTGTCGTACACCGCGACGATGGCCGGGTGGTTCAGCGACGCGGTGGAGCGGGCCTCGCGGCGGAACCTCGCCTGGAGGAGCGGGTCCCGGGCCAGCTCCGCCCGCAGGGTCTTCACGGCGACGGGGCGGTCCAACCGGGTGTCGTGGGCGAGGTGCACCTCCGCCATGCCGCCGCGACCCAGCAGCCGCCGCAGCGCGTAACGGTCGGGTGCCCTGTTATCGGTTTCGGTGGGCCGTAGGAGTGCGGCGGGGGAGGAGGGGAGGGTCGGATGGTCGTCTGGTCCGCAGTGGTTCACGGTGTTTCTCCGCGGGGTCGGAGGTCCGGTCCGGGCCGTATCGGAGCGGATCGGATGGGAGCGGCGGGGGTGTTCGTCCGCTGGTGGTAGGCCCCCCAGGAAATAGTTGCACGGCAGTGGGTAATAATCATCCCGTACGGGCTGTGTGCGAGTGAGAGGCTTCTTGCGGCGTCGCTCGGGGCGTCATGAACCTCTCCGCCGTGGCCAGGGCCGGGAGGTATGACGAACTCTGCTGCGCTGTCGAGTTCTGGGTGGCGCCGTCGGCGTGGAACGTGACCGACGTACCCGAGAAGCGGGCGGCGAGGCCGCTCTCCGTGGCGGTGACCGAGCGCAGGTGCAGGCCGTCGGGGATGTTCCGGAGCTGGATGGGCTGCTCGAAGGCCTTGTCCAGGACGGATTCCGTCGGACCGGACGGCAGGCCGCCCGTGATTTTGAAGTCCTTGAACGCGATGCGGTTGCCGGCGACTGCCGAGACGGTGGTCGCCGCGGTCACGCTGTTGCCGAGGGGGAGCGCGACGGTCGCCCTGAGCTGATCGGGGCGGCTGTCCCGGGTGACCTCCAGGCCGAGGGTGTCGGACACGTCCGCATAGGTGAGGAGGGCGGTCGCCTCCGCCGACCGGGCCCGCGCCTCCGTGTCGTCGTCCGACTTCGTCAACTCCGCTAGATGCAGGGAGAGTTCGCTCACCGGCAGGGGGCCGGTCGAGTCGGTGGCGGGTATGTCGTGGGCGGTGATGTCCACGTCCCGCAGGCTGCCGGCGACGATCTGGGTCAGGATCGGGAAGCCGTGCACCTGGACCTTGGGTGGCAGTGGGGTGTCCATGCCCTGCTGGAACGCCTTCGCCGTGCGCGCCTCCACCTGTACGGCCATGAACCGGTCGACGGCCACCGGGACGAGGGCCAGCAGGAGCAGGACGGAGACGGTGGTGACGACCGGCCTTCGGCTTCTTTGCGGCGTGGGCTGCGCGGGCTGCGCTGGCGGCTCGTAGGCGACGTACGGGTCGTGCGTGCCGTACGGGTCGTAGGAGTCGTAGGAGTCGTACTGGTTGTACGGGGGCTGCGGCTGGGGCTGGGGCTGGTTCACGGGGCTCCTTCAGTGGGGGGAGTGGGGCGGTCCGAGGGCGTCGTCGTGCAGGCGGCGGACCGTGGTCGTGGCGAGGTTCCTGTCGACGCCGGCGACGATCAGGGCGGCGGTGGCGGCGGTGGTGCCGTCGTCGGTCCAGGCGCCCGCGTTGACGGTGTCCAGGAGGGACAGCAGGTAGGCCTCCAGGGCTCTGCTGAGCGAGCCGGGCGGGAGGGTGGTGTGGAAGAGGCCCTGCCGCTGGCCCTGGGTGAGGATTCCGGCGACCGCGGTGCGGGCCGGCGCCAGCACCTCGTCCACGCGGTGGGCGCCCAGGTCCTGGCGGCGGGCGAGGTTCACGAGCACGCGGTAGCGGTCGGCCGCCGGCCACAGCGTGAGGACGAAACGGGCCAGGGCGGTCGCCGCGTCCGGGGCCGTGACGTGGGCGACCTCGCTCGCCAGCCGGACCGCCTCGGCGGCCTCCGCGGCGAGCCCTCCGACAAGTTCCGCCCGGCCGGCGAAGTGGACGTAGACGGTCCGCCGTGCCACCCCGGCGGCCTCGGCGATGTCGGCGAGGGTGCAGTCGGGGTTGCGGCCGAGTTCGCGCCGGGCCGCTTCCAGGATGCGGGCGCGGGTGTCGGCGGCGCCGGTGCGGTCACGGGTGTGGGCGGGCGTGCGGGTGCGGCGGTTGCGGGCGCCGGTGCCGGCGGGGTGCGGATCCTGGCCGCGGGGCGGGAGTCGGGCGGGTCGGCTGGTCACGTCGGTACCTCGGGGCGGGGGCCGGGGATGGGGGCGGGCGACCCGATAGTTGCACACCAGTGAGTAATAAACTAGTGTGCACACCGATGGGTAATTAAGAGGTCCCTCGTGCCACCCGTACCCCCCGCGTCCCCTGGGAGACTCCCGTGCCGTTTCTTGCCAACACCCCCGTCGAGAAGATGAGCGAGCCGTACCCGCGGCGCTGGTGGGCCCTGATCGTGCTGTGCCTGAGCCTGCTGATCGTCGTCATGGCGAACACGTCGCTGATCGTGGCGGCGCCGGACATGACCACGGACCTGGGGCTGAGCAGCAGTGATCTGCAGTGGGTGATCGACGGCTACACCGTCCCCTACGCCGCGCTGATGCTCGTGCTCGGCTCGATCGGCGACAAGTACAGCCGCCGCGGCGCCCTCGTCCTGGGCCT
>NZ_JBEYVI010000074.1:0-26528 GCF_040643955.1 Streptomyces sp. NPDC047061 | reverse complement strand
GTGCGCTGGCACTTCGAGGCCCCGGCGGTCTTCCTCTCCCCGCCCACCTACGTACCCGGCACCACCACCGGGCCCCCTCCGACCGGACTCCGTCTCCCCTGGGGCCGGCCGGCACCGGCCCCGTCCGGAACTCGCCGGAACCCACCGGACCGGCCCTCGAAACCCACCGTCCATCCGGAAAGGAAACAGGTAACACCTCATGTCTGCCGAAGCCGCTCGCGTCGAGCCCACCTACGGGAACTGGCGCAGGCCCAGGCGGCCCGGGCTGGGGCCGCTCGGTTTCGTCGGCACCGTCGCGGTGTTCGGCGGCCTCGTCCTCACCCTGGTCGTCTCGCTGATCTCCCTGATCGCCGCGCTGGTCGTCCTCGTACCGCTGACGCTGTTCCTGCTGCCGCTGACCCTTCGCACCCAGGACGGGCGGAACGTGTACCAGCTCGTCGCAGTGCGCATCGGCTGGTTCAACCGCAAGGCCAAGGGAGCGACCACCTATGTCGCCGGACCGCTGTCCCGGCGGCCCGGCGGCCGGTTCCGCCCGCCCGGTCTGCTCAGCCAGGTCACGGTGCTGGAGGGCAGGGACGCCTACGACCAGCCGTTCGGCGTGCTGCGCCACCGCACCCGCAACCTGTACACCATCGTGCTCGGCTGCGAACCCGACGGCGGCTCCCTGGTCGACCCCGACCAGGTGGACACCTGGGTGGCGTCCTGGGGGCACTGGCTGTCCCGGCTGTCCAGCGAACCGGGGCTGCGGGGCGCCGCCGTGGTGGTGGAGACCGCGCCGGACACCGGCACCCGGCTGGCCGCCGAGGTGCTGCCCCGCATCCGGCCGGACGCCCCCGCGGCGGCCCGGGCCGTGATGCGGGAGGTGGTGGAGCGCTATCCGAGCGCGTCGTCGGAGATGAACACCTACATCTCGCTGACCTACGCGATGCACTCCACGCAGAAGCGCAGGACCGAGGACATCATCGCGGACCTGGCCACCCGCATTCCCGGCCTGCTCCAGGGGCTGATGAGGGCGGGGGCCGGACCCGCCGTCCCGCTGTCGGCCGAGCGGATCGCCGAGGTCGTCCGGGTGGCCTACGACCCGGCCGCCGCCGGAGACGTCCTGGAGGCCAGGGCCGGATACGGCGGCACCGGCCTCGACTGGGAGGATGCGGGCCCCTCGGCCGCCCTGGAGAAGGTCGACTCGTACCACCACGACTCGGGGGTGTCCCGGACCTGGCTGCTCACCCTCGCGCCCCGGGGCACCGTGCGCTCCGGCGTGCTCCGCGGCCTGCTCCAGGACGCGCCCAGCATCCGCCGCAAGCGGGTGGCGCTGCTGTACCGGCCCATCGACCCGGCGACCTCTGCACGCATCGTCGAGGCGGACCGGCGGGCGGCTCAGTTCATGGCCGGCTCCCGGCGCGGCCTGGTGCAGGCGCGGGCCGCGACGGAGGTACGGGCCGCGGAGCAGACGGCGGTGGAGGAGGCCACGGGCGCCGGACTGGTCGAGTTCTCCCTGATGGTCACGGTGACGGTGGACTCCGAGTCCGAACTGGACGACGCGAATGTGACGGTGCGCAATCTGCTGGCCGGAGCCCGGCTGCTGATGCGCCCGGCCGACCGGATGCAGGCGGCGGCGTTCAGCTGCACGCTGCCGGTCGGACTGCTGCCGTGGGAGCACACGCTGGTGCCACGTGAGTTGAAGGAAGCGCTGTGAGGAGGACGCCATGAGAACCAGGACCACGCCCCCGACACCACCGGGCGCCGACGGCTTCCCGATGCCGGACGCAGACGGGCAGCCGGGGCCCGGTCCCGCCCCGGACGGATCCAGGTACCGGGACGAGGACCCGGACCGGAAGCCGACCGGGAAAGGGTCCGGGAAACGTCCGGGGAAAGACCCTCGAAAGGCCGCCGGGCCGCCCCGCATCCCGCCCACCGGCCCACGCGGCTGGGACGGCCCCGGCGGCGGCCGGGTCGGCAATCTGGATCCGCCGACGATGTGGCGGGCCACCACCGTACAGGCGTGCGGGCTGTGGCCGTTCGCGGCGGGCTCGGGCGCGCCCATGTCCGGTGTGCCGCTGGGCCAGCACCTGTTCACCGGCGCCACGGTCTGCGGGGACCCGCTGTCCTGGTTCACCCGCGCCCACTACATCTCCAACCCGTCGCTGTTCATGCTCGGCATGCCGGGCCTCGGCAAGTCCACGCTGATCAACCGGATGCTCATCGGGCTGGCCGCCACCGGTGTGGTGCCGCTGGTGCTGGGCGACCTCAAGCCCGACTACGCCGACACCGTGCGCGCCCTGGGCGGCCAGATCATCTCCATCGGGCGCGGCGTGGGCGGCATCAACGTCCTGGACCCCGGGGCGATGGGGGCGGCCGCCGCCCGGATCGGCGGCGAGGCCGGCCGGGCACTGGCCGCCGAGGCGCACGGCCGGGTCCTCAACGTGGTCGCCGCGCTCGTCACCATCGTGCGCAACCGCCCCATGGACGACCACGAGCAGTCCGTGCTGTCGGCGGCCCTGCACCATCTGCGCGAGCGCACCGCGCCGGGCCGCGCCCCCCTGTTGCCCGATCTCCTCCGGGTGCTCCACGAGGGGCCCGAACGGGTACGGGCGGTGACCCTGGACCGCGGGGACGACACCCGCTACCGGACCGCCGTGGACCCACTGCACCGCTCGCTGCTGGGCATCCTGGACGGACCGCTCGGGAACACCTTCGCCTCCGAGACCTCCACCCGCATCGACCTGCACGCCCCCGCGGTGTGCGTGGACATCTCCCGCATCGGCGAGGCGGACACCCAGCTCACCGCGGCGGCGATGCTGGCGGCCTGGTCGGACGGACTCGGTACGGTGGCCGCCTCGCACGCGCTGGCGGACGCCGGACTCACCCCCCGGCGCTGGTTCTTCACCGTGCTCGACGAGCTGTGGCGGCCGCTGCGCGCGGCGTCCGGCATCGTGGACCGGATCGACGCCCTGACCCGGCTCAACCGCTCGCTGGGCCTGGGCGACGCCAAGATCACCCACACCCTCAAGGACGCCGAGGCGCTGGGCACCGACGCCGACCGGGCCAAGGCCCGCGGCTTCGTGGAGCGCGCCGGCATGGTGGTCTGCGCGGGCCTGCCCCGCCAGGAGATGGAGGAGCTGGGCCGGGTGGTGGGCCTGTCCCGCCGGGAGATCGACCTGGTCTCCTCCTGGTCCTCGCCCCCGGGCTGGGCGAAGCACGGCAACCGCGGGGAGCCCCCGGGCCGCGGCCGTTTCCTGATCAAGGTCGGCGGCCGTCCCGGCATCCCGATCCAGGTGTCCATCACCGACACCGAACGACACCTGCACGACACGAACAAGCGGTGGGCCACCGAGGATCCGAGAGCCGTGTCCGGCGTCGGCCCGCGGACACCGGGCGGGAAGGGGAACAGATGAGCCAGAACGCGGCCAAGGGCCGGATGGCGGGCGGAGAGCTGGCCCCCTGGCTGATCGTGGTGGGGTCGGGACTGTGCGCGGTGGCGTTCACCGTCGTCTGGATCGGCGGCACCCTGGGGGCCCTGGCCGGCGGGGCGGGCTGGCATCCGCCGGCGTTCGCGCTGTCGACGTTCGGCGTCCTGCTCACCGAGGGCCCACGCAATCTGTGGCCGGGCGCGTCCCCGGCCGCCGTGATCACCGGCATCGTGCTGTTCACCGCCGCGCTGACCGCCGGCGGGGTCCTGGTCGCGCGCCGGGTGATGGCGTGGATCTCCCGGCCCAAGGGCCTGGCCGGGCGGCGCGAGCTGGCCGGCATGTGCCCCGAAGGCATCACGGAGCGCGCCCGGGAACTGCGCCCCTCGCTCAAGGGCCGGGAACACCTGCACCCCGACGAGACGGGCAACCTCCTCGGCGACCTCGACCCGAACGGCCCCGAACTGCGCTCCTCCTACGAGGACGTGGAACTCGACCTGATGGCCCCCCGCGCGGGCAAGTCCACCGGCATCGCCATCCCGCGCGTGCTGCGCGCCCAGGGCGCGGTGCTGCTGACCTCCAACAAGTCGGACGTGTACGCCGTGACCCGCGCCGAGCGGGCGAAGACCGGCACGGTGTGGACGTTCGACCCCCAGGGCATCGCCCACACCCCGCGCGAGATGTGGTGGAACCTGCTGGCCGACTGCCACACCACCGAAGGCGCCCGCCGGCTGGCCGGGCACTTCGTGGCCTCGGTCAACGACGACCAGTCGAAGAAGGACTTCTGGATCTCGGCGGCGCAGAACACCCTCACCGCGCTGTTCCTGGCGGCGGCCCGCAGCGGTGCCTCGGTGCCGGACCTGCTGACCTGGCTGGCCGACCCCGCCGACCGGGCCCCGATCGACCTGCTCCGCGACGTCGGCATGCACGCCATGGCCGAGCAGTTGCAGGGCACGGTCCGGGGCGCCGTGGAGACCCGGGACGGCATCTACGAGACGGCCCGGCAGTGCGTGGCCTGTCTGCTCGACCCGGAGATCCTGGCCTGGGTGACGCCCGACCCGTTCCTCCCGGAGTTCGATCCGCACGGACACGTCCTCGGCCGGGACACCCTCTACCTCCTGTCCAAGGACGGCGGTGGCTCTGCGGCCGGTGTGATCGCGGGTCTCGCCGACGCGACGATGCGCGCGGGTGTGGTCGCCGCCGAGCGGATGGGCGGCCGGCTCGACCCGCCGATGACCGCGGTCCTCGACGAGGCCGCCAACGTCTGCCGCATCTCCGATCTCCCCGACCTGTACTCGCACTTCGGCTCGCGCGGAATCAACGTCGTGACGCTGCTGCAGAGTTACAAGCAGGGCAGCCGGGTGTGGGGCGAGGCCGGGATGGACGCGCTGTGGAGCGCGGCCACGGTCAAACTGCTCGGCGCGGGCCTGGACGACGCGGACTTCGTGGAGAAGATCTCCAAGCTGGTCGGCAACCAGGACGTGCGCACCCCGTCGATCTCGAAGAGCAAGGACGGCACGTCCCGCTCGTACTCCTACCGTCTGGACCCCGTACTCCCCGCGGACCGCATCCGCGCCCTCCCCAAGGGCACGGCGCTCCTCCTGGCCACCGGGGTGCGCCCCGCTCTGATCCGGCTCCGCCCCTGGTACAAGGAGCCCGACGCGGGCCTGATCTCGGCGGCTGCGAAGGCGGAGACGGCGGCCATCACCGAGCGGGCGGCCCGTGCGTGGGGCGGGGCTGACGCGCTGGTGGACGACGTACTGATGGACGAGGCGTTCATGGAGGAAGAGTCCGCGTACGAGACCGCAGCGGCGCGGTGGGAGCGGGAGGCGGTGTCCCCGCGGACGGACGTGGCCGGGCGGGAGAACCGCTGAAGCACCGTACGAACTGGGGCGGTTCGGCCACCGCACCGGCCTACGGCCAGGGATCCACCACCCGGTCGCCGAGTCCGCAGAGTTCGGGGATGACGCTGGACGCAGCGCAAGGCGGTCTTCGCTCCCCGGTGGAGCTTGTCAATCGAACGGAACGCCCGGTTCGCGATCTTCTCCTTGGCGTGTGCCCAGAGCGGTTCGCCGGGGTTCAACGCCGGTGCGTAGGACGGCAGCTGGATGATCGTGAGCCAGCCCTGCCGCTGTCCGTACTGTTCCACATGCTTGCTGATCTTGTCGTTGCGCTTCCCGGGCAGCCGCAGCACCGGGGGCTGCCCGGCCTTCAGATGCGGCGGACCGGCCCGTTCAGCCAGGCTCCGGCCTCGTCCTCGAAGCAGACCCACCCACCACCGGCGGTGACCTGCGCGGATGGGAAGCCGCCGGCCACGTCTCCGTGCGCCATAACCGCCGACACGCGTAATCGAGATGAGCCGGAGCCATGAACAGTCCTCCGCGAGGCCGTGAGGGTAATCGCGTATCAGGGTGAAGTCGTCGGTCGCACGGCCGGGTTGTGCCCGACGGGACGGACGACAGGAGCGTCATGGGCACGGCGTGCTGCGGCTCAGCCCTCGAGAGCGGCCCCCCTGAACGCAACAGACGAATCCATCACTTCATTCACCATGAACAAGAAGTAGTCGAGGTGTGTTTCCTCATGTTTGCTTCCGCCGATGTGGTTCCCGGCCGATACGGCGATCAATTCCGGTCGTCCAGGCTTTCCTTTCTCGATGCCGTGACGGATCACGCGCGCGCCGATCCCGGGCGCACCGCCGTGGTCGACGGCGGGCGGTCCCTGAATTACGGCGAACTCCTCGCCGCGGCGGGCGCGTTGTCGAACACCCTCAGGGACACCTGCGAGGGCCGCCCGGTGGCTATCCGTCTCCGCCGCGGTGCGGACCTGGTGACCGCGCTCCTCGCGGCGGCCGCGACCGGAGTGCCCTTTCTCGCCGTCGACCCCGAGGCACCGGCGGAGCACACCCGTTCCGCACTGACCGGGGCGGGCGTGCGCGCCCTGGTGACCGGGGGGCCGGTTCCGGCGGAATTCGCGGACTTCGCCACGGTCCCACCCGACTCCGACTCCGGCTCCGGCTCCGGCTCCGGCTCCGGGCCCGGACCTGCCTCCGGTACGGATGCCGGTCCCGGGGCGACGGCTCCCGCTCCCGGCGGCGCAGGACCGGCCGGCTATCTGGTGCGGACCTCCGGTTCCACCGGCGCGCCCAAGCTCGTCGAGGTGTCCGGCTCCTCTCTGGAACGGCATGCCCGGACGATGGGCGAGGTCTACGGGATCGAGCCGCGGGACCGGGTGCTGCAGCTCGCGAACCCGGCTTTCGACGTCGTTATCGAGGAGGTGTTCCCCACCCTGGCCGCCGGCGCGACCGTCGTGGCCGCGCCCCATCCGGTGCCCGCGCCCTCGGAGTTGACGGAGTTCCTCGCACACCACGGGGTCACCGTGCTCAACCTGCCGACGCCCTACTGGCGCGAGTGGGTGGCGGAACTGGACTGCGGCGGTCGGCGGGTGCCCGACGCGGTGCGGCTCGTCGTCATCGGCAGCGACATGGGTGACTGGGACACCGTCCGCCGGTGGCGCGGCCACAGCGGGGCACGGCTGGTGAACGCCTACGGCGCATCGGAGACGACGGTCACCTGCGCGGTGTGGGAGTACACACGGGAGGAACGCGCCGGGGCGCTGCCCGTCGGCCGTCCCCTGCCCGGTGTGAAGGCGTTCGTGCTGACCGAGGACGGCTCGGAGGCCACGGCGCCCGACACCGGTGAGCTGTACATCGGCGGCTGGTGCCTCGCCGAGGGGTACCTCGGCGACGCCGAGCGCACCGGCGCGGCCTTCGTCCCGCATCCCTCGGATTCCTCACTGCGGCTCTACCGGACCCGGGACCGGGCGCGCCGCGACGCCGACGGTGTGATCACCGTGCTCGGCAGGATCGACGGCGAGGTCAACATCCGCGGCCACCGGGTCAACCCGTCCGAGGCCAGCGCGGCGCTGCTGAGGCTGGACGGCGTGTCCGCGGCCCACACCCTCGTGCGCCGCGACGGCCACGGGGAGGACCGGCTGACGGCCTACGTCGTCGTGACCACGCGCCAGGACGGCCCGGCGCTGCGCAAGCGGCTGGGAGGGCTGCTGCCAGACCATCTCCTGCCGGGCGAGGTGGTGGTGCTGGACGCGCTGCCCGTCACCGCCAACGGCAAGGTCGACGGAACGTTACTCCCCCGGCCCCGGGAGGTATCGCCGACGCCCGCCGTCGCTCCGGCCGCCTCTGCGGACCCGAGGGCGCTCATGACCGTGGAGAGGCTCGCCGGCCACATCGCGGGGCTGTGGTCGGCCGAGCTGGACGGTGCCGTGGGCGTGGACGACAACGTGTTCGACCTCGGCGCCCACTCGCTGATGCTCGCCGGGGTCAGGCGCCGACTCAGCGCCGTCCTGGGACGCGAGGTCCCGAGCGTCGCCCTCTTCACCCACACCACGCCGCGGGCGCTCGCCCGCTTCCTGCACGAGGGCGAGGCCGCCGCCGGCCCCTCCGCCTCGCGGCCCGCGGCACCCAGCCGGCTGCGTGCCCGCCGCGCCTCGGGAGGCAAGCGATGACCGGACCCGGACCGGACGCCGTCGCCGTCGTCGGGCTGGCGGGACGCTTCCCCGGCGCCGCGAATGTGGACGAGCTGTGGCGCAACCTGCTGGACGGAACCGACACCATCACCCGAGATGGGCGCGGGGCCTTCGGCATGCTCGACTCCCCCGCCCGCTTCGACGCCGCGTTCTTCGGCTACTCACCCGCCGAGGCGACCACCCTCGACCCCCAGCACCGCATCCTGCTGGAGTGCGCCTGGCACGCGCTGGAGAACGCCGGCCACGACCCCCGCTCGGTGCCGGGCCGGGTCGGTGTCTACGCGGGCACGGGCCAGACCGACTATCCGGAGAAACTGATCGCCCATCGCGACAGCGCCCCCGCACGGCACGAGCTGGGCAGCGACTACGTGATCAGGCTGGGCTCCGCCGTCGACTTCGCGACCAGCCGCATCAGCCACCGGCTGCGGCTGACGGGCCCCGCCGTCACCGTCCAGACGGCCTGCTCGACCTCGCTCGTCGCCGTCCACACCGCGATCCAGGGCCTGCTCGCCGGGGACTGCGACTTCGCCCTGGCGGGCGGCGCCACCGTACGGATCGACCCCGAGCTGAGCGGCCAGGACGAGGCCGGCCTGGTCGCCCCCTCCGGGCAGTGCCGCCCGTTCGACGCGAAGGCCGAGGGGACGGTGCCCGGCAACGGCGCCGGGTTCGTCGTCCTGCGGATGCTCGATGACGCGCTCGCCGCCGGGGACCCCGTGCACGCGGTCATCACGGGCTCCGCCATCGGCAACGACGGCGGTGACAAGATCGGCTTCACGGCACCGAGCGTGCAGGGACAGGAGCGGACGATACGGGCCGCGTTCGGCGCCTCGGGGCTGCGGCCGCAGGACATCGGCTACGTCCAGGCGCACGGTACCGCGACACCCCTGGGCGACCCCATCGAGGTCGCCGCACTCAACCGCGTGTACGCCGGTGACGCGCCCCGCGAGGCGCCCTGCGTGCTCGGCTCGGTGAAGAGCGTGATCGGCCACACCGACGCCGCAGCGGGCGTGGCGGGACTGATCACCGCGATCCTGGCGGTGCGGGAGGGAATGATCCCGCCCACGGCCCACTTCACCGACCCGAACCCCGAACTCGACCTCACCGCCGTGCCGTTCGTCGTCAACGCCGAGGCCGTGCCGTGGCCCGCCGGCCACGGACCCCGGCGCGCCGCGGTCAACTCGCTGGGACTCGGCGGCACCAACGCGCACGTCATCGTCGAGCAGCACATCGCCGAGGAACGGCCCGGTTCCACCTCCCCGGAACCCGAGGTGCTCGTCCTCTCGGCGGCCACCGACAGCGCCGTGCGCACCGCCGCCTCCCGGATGGCCGAGCACCTGCGCCAGGACACCGGCGGGCGGCTCGCCGATATCGCCTTCACGCTGCAGACGGGCCGTGCCCGCTTCCCCCACCGCCGTGCGGTCGCTGCCCTGACCGCCGAGGCGGCCTCGGCCGCCCTTTCCCGGCAGGCCGCCTCCGTGTCGCCGACCGCGTCCTCGGTGGCGTTCGTCTTCCCCGGTCAGGGATGCCAGCACCCCGGGATGGGTGCGGACCTGGACCGCAGCCGGCCCGCCTACGCGGCCGCGCTCGACGAGTGCGCCGCGGCACTCCGCCGCCGTCTCCCGGACGCCGATCTGCGGCGGATGATCAATTCGCCCGGGCTGTCCTCGGACATGGTCGCCAGCCAGATCGGCCTCTTCGCGGTCGAGTGGGCCACCGCCTCCCTGTGGCGGTCGCTGGGCGTGGAACCAGACATCGTCCTCGGACACAGCCTCGGCGCCGTCACCGCCGCCTGCGTGGCGGGCAACCTGTCCCTCGCGGACGGCATGGGGTACGTGGCGGACCGGGCACGCCTGCTCGCCTCCCTGCCCGCCGGCACCATGCTCGCCGTGGCCGCCGACGACGAGGAGATCGCCGCGACCGTCCCCGCCGCGACCCTCCGCGAACTGGACCTCGCGGTGGTCAACTCCCCGCGCAACCGCGTGCTCTCCGGCCCGGCCCCCCACGTCGAGGCGGCCGCGGCCGCGCTGACCGGGGCCGGGGTCGGCGTCAGGACCCTGCGCGTGGCCGCCCCCGCCCACTCCCGCCAGATCGAAACCGTGGCCGGGGAACTCGCCGCCGCCGTCGCACACCTGAGCCCGCGTCCGCCGGCCACCCGTTGGATCTCCGACCGCACGGGGTCCGACCTGTCCGCGGCGCAGGCTACGGACCCGCACTACTGGGTGGCACACGCCCGCGGCACCGTCCGCTTCGCCGACGCCGTGGGCACGCTCCTGGCCTCGCCCGACACCCTGGTACTGGAGGTCGGTCCCGGCCACACCGCGAGCGCGCTCGTCCGGCAGCACCCCGACTACGACGGGCGCACCGTGCGCACGAGCCTCCCGCATCCCGTGGACGACAAGCCATCCCACCTGCATTTCGCCGAGGCCGTCGCCGCCCTGTGGAGCACCGGCATCGAGGTGGACTGGAGCGCCTGGCACTCCTCGCCCCGGCGCCGCGTGCCGCTTCCCGGCTACCCCTTCGAGGGCAGGGACTTCGGACCCTCGGCACCCGTGGTTCCGCACCGTGCCGAACCCGCCCCGAAGGCTCCCGGAAAACGCCGGGACGACGTCGAGGCGGTCGTCGCGGAGGCATTCTCGCGCGTGCTGGGCATCGGCGGCCTCACGGCCGAGGACGACTTCTTCGAACTGGGGGGCGATTCACTCATCGCGACCCGGGCGGTCGCCCTGCTCACCGAGGCACTGGGCCCCCGAGCGGAGCTGACCGTGCGCACCCTCTTCGGCACGCGCACCGTCGGCGCGCTCGCCGCGCGGCTGCGCGAGACGACGAGGGCGTCCGTATGACCGCTCCGTCCGTCGTGCTGCCCCTCAGGCGGAACAAGGACTTCCGGCTGCTGTGGTCGGCCTACACCATCACCACGGTGGGTTCCCAGGTCAGTGTCATCGCCCTTCCGCTCACGGCGGTCCTGGTGCTCCACGCCGGAGCCTTCGAGCTGGGTCTGCTGATGTCGGTGCAGTACCTGCCGTTCGTGCTGATCGGACTGCCCGCCGGCGTCTGGGTCGACCGCTACCGCCGGCGTGACGTCATGGTGTTCACCGACGTGGCGCGGGCGGTCGTCCTCGGCCTGGTCCCGCTCCTCATGTGGCTCCGCCCCCACCTGGTCGTCCTGCTCCTCCTCGCCTTCGCCCTCGGGGCACTGACGGTGCTCGGCGACGTCGCCCACCAGTCCGTCCTGCCCGAGCTGCTGCCGGTCTCGCAGCTCACCGAGGGCAACTCCACCCTCACGGCCTCGGCGAGCGCCTCACAGTTCGCCGGACCGTCCCTGGCCGGGCTGCTGGTGCAGGTGCTGAGCGCTCCCCTCGCCCTGCTCGCCGACTGCGTGTCGTTCCTGGTCTCGGCGGTCCTGGTGCGGCGACTGCCCGGTGCCGAGCCGGAGCCCACCGCCCTGGACGGCCGGTCGACGTGGAGCGCCGGCCTGGAGGGGCTGCGCCACGTGTGGAACCATCCGCTGCTGCGGCCCATCGTGCTGTGCACCGCGATCGCCAACTTCTTCGACCTGTTCGGCATGATCCAGGCCGTTCTGGTGCTGTTCGCCGTGCGCGAGCTCGGACTGTCCCCCAGCACCTTCGGCCTGGTGGTCGGCTCGGCGAGCCTGGCGATGGTGACGGGATCGGTCCTGACCCCGGGGCTGGTACGCCGGCTGGGCTTCGGGACGTCACTGCTGCTCGCCGCCGTCGTGCCGGGAGCGGCGCTGCTGCTCCTCCCGACGGCCACACCGTCCGACGCCGTACCCCTGCTGGTGCTGAGCCTGGCGATCTCCGGATTCGCCGTGGCGGTGTACAACATCAGCCAGGTCAGCCTGCGCCAACGCGTCACCCCCCTGGCGATGCAGGGCAGGATGAACGCTTCCATCCGCTTCCTCGTGTGGGGCACGATCCCCGCCGGCACACTCGTCGGCGGCCTGCTCGGGGAGACTCTCGGCCTGCGCCCGACGCTGCTGCTCGCAGCCCTGGGCAGTGTGCTGTCCGCCCTGCCGATCGCCCTGTCCCCGGTGCGCAAACTGCGCTCGGTGGACGAGGTGCCCGCCGCGACCGAGCCGGAAGAGGCACGAGATGAGTGACGACACCCGAATTCCCTGGTTCACCGGACGCACGGGCGAGGACCACCCGTGCACCCTGTACTGCTTCCCCCACAGCGGCAGCTCCGCCGGTGAGTACATCCGTCTGTTCCACTCGCTGCGCACGCGCTTCGCCGTCCGCGTGCTCCAGCTCCCGGGCCGGGGGGTGCGGCTGGACGAGCCGGAACTCCTCGACATGAAGACCCTGGCCGCCGCCGTGGCGGACGGGAACGACTTCACCGCGCCGTACGTGTTCCTCGGGCACAGCCTGGGGGCACTGACCGCCCACGAGGTGACCGGCCGGCTCCTCGACCGGGGCGCACCCGCTCCCCTCCGCCTCATCGCCTCCGGCTCCCCCGCTCCCCACCTGCCCCATCTCAAGGAGACCGCCCGGCATCTGCCCGACCGGGAGCTGGCGGCCCTGCTCGGCCGGCAGCACAGCCCGCTCCCGGCGGAGATCCTCGCCGACCCGGAGGTACTGCGTCTGTCGTTGCGGGCGTTCCGCGCCGATCTCACCGTCCTGGAGACACGGGCCCCCTCCCCCGTCCCGGACGCACCGTGGCCGGTGCCCGTCACCGCCCTGCGCGGCCGGGACGACTACGTGCCCGAGGAGCACGCCCGCCAGTGGGCTGCCCACACCGCCCGCTTCGCCCACCGGCAGGTGCCCGGCGGCCACTTCCCCTTCCGCGACGACGCCGAGGCCTACCGCGCGGCCGTCGACGCCCTGGTGACCGAAGCAGTGCACGACTACCAAGAGGAACGGAACCGATGACCGACGTGCACCACGCGAGCAGTCTGCTGGAGGAACTGAACCGCGGCAGGCCGGCCTGGCCCCTGCTCGCGGACTTCCCCGAACAGGACGAGGAGGACGCCGCGAGGGGCACCGCCGCCGTCCACGACGCCGCGGAGGTGCTGCGCGGCCTGGTAGACGTAGCGGAGGTCGAGCGGACGCGTTCCCTGCCCCCCGACTGGGTCAAACCCCTGCGGGACGCAGGACTCTACGCGCTCACCACACCCGAGAGCCGCGGCGGACGCGGTTTGTCCCCGTACAATGCCTACCGCGTCATCAGCGCCCTCGCCCGGCACAGCGTCCCACCCGCCGTGTCGATCGCCGTGCACACGGGCTTCGGTTCCTCCGCCTACCTCCCCCTCCTGCCGGACGGGCCGCTCAAGGACACCATCGCCGCGGCGGACGCGGCACAGGTGATCTCCGGCGACGCCGACACCGAACCCACCGGCGCGGCGAACAGGAGGCGCGCCACGACCGCGCGGCTGGACGAACAGGGCACGCACTACGTCCTGGACGGCCAGAAGGTCTACATCCAGAACGCTCCCGTAGCGGGACTGCTGCGGGTCTCCGCGACCATCGTGGGCGGCGAGGACCACGGGCGCGTCGGCCTCTTCTTCGTGCCCACCGACCTGCCGGGCATCACCGTCGGCGAGCCGCACTCCTTCGTGGGCCTGCGGGGCGTGCCCAACGCCCCGCTGTCCCTCACCGGAGTGCGGGTGCCCCGCGCCCTCCGCTTCGTGGTCGACCCGGCCCTGAGCACCGAACAGGAATGGCGGCTGCAGAACCAGCTCAACGACGTCAGCGTCCGTGCCCGGATGTACGCCATCGCGGCACCCGCCGCCGCGCTGACCGCGCTGTGCCAGGACATCGCACGCGACTTCCTGCGCGGCCGCCATGTCGACGGACTCGACCTCGCCGCCTACGCCGAGATCCAGTACATCGTGGCCCGCAACGCCGCGGACATGATGGCGCAGGAGGCCGTCGCCCGCTGGTGCCTGCTCACCCCGGGCGATCCGGCGCGGGTGCGCCGCGAACAGATGGCGGCCAAGAACATCACCTCCGTCACCTGCTGGCGTGTCGTCGAGCGCACCCTGTCGCTGCTGGCCGCGCGGGGACTGGAGACGGACGAGGGCCTCGCCTCGCGCGGCCGGCCGGGCCACGGGCTGGAACGGGTCTGGCGGGACGCGCGCATGCTGCGCGTCTCCGGAGGCGTGGACTTCTTCGTCGATCACTTCTACGCCGTGAGCAATGTGTTCGGCCCCTGGTACGAGGACCCCGCCCCCGCCACCCCCGCGCTCCCGCCCGAAGCGGCCACCCCGCGGGGCCTGTCCCCGTCCAACGAGCGGCACTGGGCGGATGTCGGCGCACGCTCCGCGTGGTTCGCCGAACGCTGCCGCACCCTGGTGGCCGCCCACCCCCGGCGCGCCGACCTGGAGAAGCGGCAGGATTTCACCATCGCCGCCGGCCGGTTCTCCTGCGAACTCCTCACCGCCGCCCTCGTCCTCGGCCGGGCGGCGAAGTCCGGCACCGAGCGGGACCAACTCGCAGCGGACGTGTACTGCACGGCGGCGGACACCAGGCTGGCCGGCCTGGCGCACCGACTGGACCATCCGTGCGACCCCGGGGCGGCCGCGGCACTCAGCCGCCTCGTGCTCGCCAGCGAGTAGGAGGAGAAAACGGTGACCCTCTCGTCAACCTCGAGCACCGACCACCCACTGACCCCCTCGCAGCAGATCGTGTGGCTGCACGAGGACCTGTTCCCCGACAGCCGTGCCTACACCTTCACCGCCGCGCTCGACCTGTACGGCCCCCTCGACCACGAGGCACTGTGCTCCGCCATGCGACACGTGATCGCCGGGCACGACGGTCTCCGTCTGCACCTCGTCCCCGGGAGTTTTCCGCCCCGGCAGCGGGTCGGCGCGCCGGAGGACCCCGACGTCGAGGTCGTCGACCTCAGCGGGGAGCCGGAACCGGAGGCCGCGCTGGAGAACCTCCGGGACGCACTGCACAACAGGCCCTTCGAACTGACCCGGGGGCCCCTGATCCGATGGCTCCTCGTCGTGCTCGGCACCGGGCGGCACCGGCTGCTGCAGACAGAGCACCATCTGGTGCACGACGGGATGTCCTTCGCGCTCACCCTGCGCGACCTCTTCTGCGCCTACGCCGACCTCGTGCGCGGGAACCCGCCGAGGCCCCTCTCCTCCCGCTCCTACGTGGACTACCTCGGGCATCCCTCCCACACCGACGAGGACGCCTATGCCAGGGCGCTCGGCCACTTCCGCTCGGTGCTCGACGGAGCCGACTTCACCGGTCCCCTCGGCGCACCCTCCGCATCGGAAGGCATCGCCGGCGGGCAACTGCGCACCTCGGTACCCGCCGACCTGGCCGCCGCGCTGCGCGAGCGGGCGAAGCGGGACGGCCACACCCCGTTCACCGTGCTGCTCGCCTTGTTCGGAGAGACCGTCAGACGGTGGACCGGCAGGCCGGACTTCACGGTCGGCACCGCGGTCGGCAACCGCCCGGAGGGGTTCACCGACTGCGTCGGCATGTTCGTCAACACCCTGCCGCTCCGGCTCGACCTGCGGCATCCCGGGCCCGCGCGGGACCTGCTCGACGACCTGACCGAGCAGCTCATGGACAGCCTCGCGCACCATCAGGCACCGATCCAGCGACTCACCCGCGACCTCGGCCGCAGATCCGCCTCCGGACTGGACAACCCGCTGTTCAGCCTGATGTTCAGCGCACACGACGCCTCACTCCCCGCACTCGACCTGGGCGAACTCCGCGTCGATCTCGTCGAGGGCATGCCGAACGGTACGTCACGGTTCGCGCTGGACGCCGTCCTCATGCCCGACCATCGCCGGAGCCTCACCCACCGCGATCACGCACCAGGAATGCTGATCATGTGGGACTACCAGCTCGCCTTCTTCGACCACGACGACGTCGGGACGTTCGCGAAGGACCACCTCGCGCTCCTCGCCTCGTACCTGCGTCATCCCGGCGCCCCGCTCGCCCAGCTGTAATTGACGACGGAAGAGACTCCCATGCTCCTCAGCCACCTTCCCGCGCCCGCCACCCCGCGGCCTCCGGCACCGGGCGGGACCGTACTCGACTGGTTCTCCCACTGGGCGCGCGTCCGCCCGCACGCACCCGCCGTGCTCACACCGGAGGCACTCTGGGACTACGCCACCGTCGACAGCCTGTCTTCGGAACTGGCGGCCCGACTGCGCGAGCACCTGGCCCCCGGCGACGTCGTCGGGGTGCTCCTGCCGCGCTCGGTCACCCTCGTCGTCACCGCACTCGCCCTCGCAAAGGTGGGCGCGACCTACCTGCCCCTCGGTGAGAACCCCCCGGAACATCGCCGCGAGAGCATCGTCGACACCGCCGCGGCACGCCATCTCATCGCCTTCGCCGACCACCCGGACGTCCGTGGCGACTGCGTCGCCCGGCACGTTGTCGCCGACACGAAGGTGGCCCTGGACGAGACCGGCCGCGCCGCCGGGACGGCCGGAACCGCCGGGTCGGCGCCGTACGCCATCGCCACCTCCGGGTCGACCGGCCGTCCCAAGGTCGTGCTCGGCAGCCAGGAATCGCTGACCACCCTCATCAGCTGGCTGGCGACCCGGCTGGCCACCACGCACGAGGACCGGGTCGCCATGGCGGCGAGCCCCGGCTTCGACGCGCACCTCCTCGACCTCTGGCTCGCCCTCGGCACCGGAGCCACACTGGTCGTGCCTTCCGAGGGGGCTCTCGGCTCCGCCGAGGGCCTCCTCGAATGGTGCGCCGACCAGCGGATCGACTCCATGTTCCTGCCCACCCCCCTCGGTGAACTGGTGATGGGAGCGGCCCGACCCGCGCACCTGGCGCTGCGGTGGCTCCTGGTCGGCGGCGACCGTCTGAGGGCCGCCCCCGCCCGGGACTTCCCGGCCGGGGTGCTCAACGTGTACGGCCCGACCGAGGCCGGAGTCCTCACCACCGCCCACGTCGTCGGGGCCCACGAGGACCCACTGACCATCCCCATCGGTCTGCCGCTGAGCGGACGAACGGTGACGGTGACGGACGGGGCGGGCGAGGTGGTGCCCCGGGGGACGCTCGGCGAACTGCGGGTCACCGGCGCAGGGGTCGCCCTCGGCTACGCGGGCAGCGATCTCGGGGGCTTCGTCCCCACCGCCGACGGCAAGGACCGGACCTACCGGACCGGCGACCGCGTCCTGATGAGGCCCGACGGAGTGCTCGAGTTCCACGGTCGTCTCGACGACCAGTTCAAGATCGACGGCGTCCGTCTGGAACCCGCCGAGATCGAGGCGGCGCTCCTGTCCTTCCCCGGCGTGGTGAGCGCGGCGGCCTTCCCCTTCACCACCAGCGGAGGCGTCCGCCAGGTCGGTGCGGCGCTCACCACCTCCGTCGGCGCACCCCGCTCCGAGCAGGCCCTGCTGGCCCACGCCGCGGCCCACCTGCCCGGCCCCGCCGTCCCCCGGGCCGCCCTCTTCCTCGACGACCTGCCGACCAACGACAACGGCAAGATCGACCGGGCCGCCCTGGCCGAACTGCTGCGGAACGGGCGGGACGACGAGGAGAAGGACCATTCACCCGCCGCCGTGCTGCTGACGATGGTCCGCGACCTCGTGGGACAGGACCTGGGGCTGGACGACTCACTGGCCGACGCCGGCGTGAACTCCATCACCACGGCCCGGCTGATCAGCCGAATACGTGAGGAATTCGGTCTCCGGGTGCGCGCGGTCGACGTCATCCGAGCGGAGACGGTGGCCGACATCCTGCCCGCTCTGGGCTGACGCCACGCTCCCGTCCGGCATGGTGCCCCGGCCGGCCCCCGGCCCCGCCGGGGCACCCCCCCCCAACGGCGCATGCCGAAGGGGCAACGGGATGATCTTGAAGCCGGATCGGCCCGCCTCCCTTGCGGGCTGGGAGTCGATGGCGCCAGGGTCGAGGACCCGTCAGATGTTCAAGACCACCCGATCGCCACTTTGCCGCGTATCTCGCGCCCAGGCGCTCCCGCAGGCCGCTCAGTGTGCGGTGGATCCCCCGGGCCTGCGCCAGACGCCGGAACTCCGAGGGCGCGGGCGGTGGGTAGGAGTCGCCGAAGGAGAGCGGTGGGGTGCTCCGCCCCGCGGCCCAGGCCCGTACGTCGTCCATGTCCCGCGTCCCCGGAAGGTGCGCGGACCATCCGACGACGACCACGTCGTCGTGCTCCGCCGCGGTGGTGGGGCCACCGGGAGCGGTCGAGTGGCGTCGGTGCTCGCGGACGAGGACATGGGCGTTGGTGCCGCCGAATCCGAAGGCCGAGACGGCTCCCAGCCGTGCGGGCCCGTCCGGGTCGGCCGGCCACGGGACCGGCCTGCCGGGCACCGTCAGCGGTGTCGCGTCCGGGGCGAAGGCGTCGGGTGCGGCGGTGAAACGGTACTGCGCGGGGATGCGCTCATGCCGCAGGGCCAGCAGCAGATGGATCACGGAGACCACCCCGGCGGGCCAACCGGTGTGCCCGACCAAGGACTTGTTCGACGTCACGGGCAGTGGCCCGGATGCCTCGGCGTACGCCTGCGCGAGGCCGCGGAACTCCGCCGCGTCCCCGGCCCGGGTCCCGGTCGCGTGCGCGATGACACAGCCCACCTCGTCCGGACCGGCGCCGGCCTTCGCCAGGGCCCTGCGTACGGCCGTCGCCTGTCCCTCGCTCGACGGGGCGTTGATGGCCTTGCCCTTCCCGCCCGCCGAGAGGCCGATGCCGGCGATGGTGCCGTACACGGTGTCGCCGTCGGCCAGGGCCCGCGACAGCCGCTTCAGTACGACCAGGGCCGCGCCGCCGGAGAACAGCACGCCGTCGGCGCTCCGGTCGAGCGAGGCCACCGCACCGCGCGGACAGTACGCCGAGTGTGGAGAAGAGCACCGGGTTGGACGGGGTGAGCTCGAAGGCGCCGCCGCACACGGCGATGTCGGCCCGCCCGGCGAGCAGATCCCGCACCCCGAGGTCGAGGGCGTACCGCGACGACGAACAGGCCGTGTCCAGGACGTGCAGCACGGAGTCGTCGGGGAGGATCCCGCGCATGGCGTCGGCGGCGGTCCGGTACGGGGTGAACGCCTGGACCCCACGCGCGCCGCGCCGGAACAGGCCGGCCAGGGCCTCCTCGGCGCGGCCGGTCTCCGCCGCGCCCGCGCCGTCATCACCTGCGTCCTCCTCCGCCGTCTCGCGCAGCGCGTCGCGGACCGCGCCGAGCACCAGGGCCCCTTCCAGATGCTGGCTGCCGTCGGCGGTGCAGCCGACGCTGAAGCTGAAGCCGTCCGCGGCGGTCCGGGTCACCGGCTCCAGCGCCTGGTGCAGGCTGTGCCGCAGCCAGAGGGTGGTGAGGTCGAGCGACGGATCGCGGACACCGGTCTCGGCGCTCAGCCGAGGGTGCGGGGTGAACCCGGTCAGATGGCCGCTCCTGCGCTGACAGCCCTCGTCCGGGGCGCGCGGATCGGGGTCATGGAAGTCGTCGGCCGACCACCGGTCCGGCGGCGGTTCGACGAACAGTTCGGCTCCCTCGTCGAGAAGGTGCCAGAACTCCTCCGGTGAGCCCGAACACGGCGAGTTGGAAGAGATCGGGATCCTGGGCCGGCAGTTCCTCGGCGTCAGGTGGGGTCTCGTCGAAGACGACCGGGCTGGCCCGCTAGCCAGCCGACCAGAGCCGAGTCGTTCGTCGCGCTCAGCGCTTCGCCGGCCCCGGCACCCGGTGCGTCATGCACGTGCCGATCGCGATGGTCCGCCCGGCGGACGCCGTGCTCGGCCGTGCGCAGCGGGGTGCGTTCGTTCGCCGCGATCGGCCGGCGGGCCGGGAACGCGCCGCAGGAGGCCCTTGCCCGGCTCGGTGCCCGCACCGCCGACGTGTTCGCCGGCCGACACCTCGACCGTCCGCCGGGTCGTCGACCGCACCGGTCCCGGCGGGCCGGCCGACCCGCTCGGCACCGACCCGGCCCGGCCGGTCCGCCACCTTCGCAGTGGACGGCGAGAGCGCTCGCGGCCCCCGTCACGGTGACACCTCGGCCGCGCAACTGCTCGCTGCCATGACCGGTGGCGGACTGACCGTCACGCGGCTGCGGGTCCCGGGCGAGACGAATGCGCCCGGCCCCGTCACCCTCCTGACGCCCGCCGGGCCGACCGCTGCGTCGGAGACTCCCGCCGGTGGCCTTGAACCGTTGAGGGGGCGAGCGCGTTGTGGCGCACAGCGTGAGGGTTCCGGCGGGTCCGGTCGGGATCAAGGAGGTCCGCACCATCGTGCGGTCGGCCTGGAGGAAGCACATGGAACCAGTGACACAGCTCACCAGCGGCTACGGGACCGGCATCCCCCCGCTCCCCGTCATTCCGTTTCCCACCCGAGTGAATCCAAGGATGGCGGAACTCGGCGAGTCGCTCTCCCGGTGGCTCGCCGAGTTCCGACTGGATTCTCGTGCCATGGAGCACGGGTATCACGAGCTCGTCGCCCTGGCGTACCCCACCGCGGACTTCAGAGAACTGGAACTGATCGGGAAGGTCGTCGTGTGGGGGTTCCTCTACGACGATCGCTTCGACACGGACCGGCTCGGCGGCGACGCGTCGGCGGCCAGGTCGGAGGCTTACAAGGTGGCCCGGGTACTTCTCGGCGACACCGCCCCCGGGACCGACGTATGGCTGAGTTCCCTGGCCGGTGTGCGGGAACAGGCGGCCTCGATCATGGCTCCCGCTCTCCTGCGGCGCCTCACTTTCGACCTCGTGACGTTCGCGTACGGTGTCGCCGAAGAGGTGGAAATGCGCGCCCGGGGTGAGATACCGAGCACGGCGAAGTATCTACGGCTGCGTATGGAGACGTTCGCCTGGCGCGTCCTGGTCGATCTCGCCGAGGTGGCCGAGGGCACGGAACTGCCGGACGTCGTAAGCCGATCCCCCGAGTACCGGGCCCTGCTGGAGGCGTCCGGCAGGGTGATGTGCTGGACGAACGATCTGCACTCCCTCCAGAAGGAGCTGCGGTCGGGAGAGCAGCACAACATGGTGCTCGTCCTGAGGCGGCAGCGGGGCGGAACCCTGGAGGACTCCGAAGCCGCCGTGCTGGCGATGATGAGCGACGAGATAGAGCAGTTCGCGGAGTACCAGGCCGCGTTGACACGTCTGGCCGATCGCAGCCGGCTGACCGCGGCGGATCGGGCCAGGACGGCGCGCTTCACGGAGCGGATCCAGTATCTGATGAGCGGTCAGAATGCCTGGTGCGCCGCCACCGTCCGTTATCGCGACCCGGCGGCTGCCGAACAAGGTTCCCTGGCCTCTTGATCCCCACCACGAATCCCCACCAAGGACCCAGGACAGCGGAGATCTCATGGACCGACTGACAGGCGAACGCGTCATCGTGATCGGCGCGGGCGTCGCCGGACTGACCGCGGCTTTCCGACTCCGCCAGGCGGGAGCGGAGGTGGTCGTACTGGAGGCGAGCGACCGCGTGGGCGGGCGCATGTGGACGGAACGGGTCGGCGACTATCTGCTCGACACGGGCGCGTCGGTGCTCAACTCGTCGTACCGGCAGATGGTGCGGCTGATAGCCGACGCGGGTCTCACCGACCAGGTCGTCCCGACTCCGGGCGTCATCGGCGTCCTCCGCGACGGACGCGTCCACGGAATCGACGCCGGGAAGCATCCGGGTATGGGGCTGTTGCGGTCGAGGCTGCTGAGTCCGGCTTCGAAGCTGAAGGCGACCCGGCTGCTCCGGGACCTGTACAAGGCGCGACACACGCTCCGCTGGGACGACCTCTCGGACACCACGCCCTGGGACGAGTCCGCCGAGGCCTACAGCCGACGGCACCTCAACGAGGAGCTGCTGGAATACGTGGTCGGCCCACTGGGCAGGGCCATGAACCTGGTCGACGCCGACCGGTTCAACATCGCCCTGTCCCTCTTCACGCTCCAGCACTATCTGCTCGGCGGTTCGTACTTCAACTCCCCGGCCGGTATGTCGTTCCTGCCGCTCGGGCTGGCGAGGAACCTCGACGTACGACTCGGCCGCAGGGTCGGGAACATCGAGGCGGGGGACGGCGACGTCGAGGTGACCTGGAGCGAACCCGACGGATCCCAGGTCACCGAGCGCGCGGGTTACTGCGTCCTCGCCACACCCGGCCCGGAAGCCCTGAGACTGTTTCCCCAGGTCCATCCCGAAGGGCGCGACTACTTCACCTCGCTGAAGATCGTCCGAAGCATCCAGATCATGTTCGGCCTCGCCAAGCCCACTCCCGAGAAGGCGATCTGGGTCAACGTCCCGAGAGCGGAGCACCAGGACCTCTTCGTCTGGATCAACGACCACAACCGGGCACCGGGACGGGCACCTGCGGGGAAGGGTCTCATGACCTTCTCCTGGCGGGACCAGTGGTGCGCCGAGCACTGGGATCAGGACGACGATTCCGTCGTCGAATCCGCCCTGGCCGAGATCAGCGGGGTCGGCATCCTGAAGGGGTTCGCCGAGCAGGTGGAGATGACGTGTGTACGGCGCTGGTATCCGTGCGCGCCCACCAGGTACCCGGGAAGCAGCCAGGCACTCCGGCGCTTCCTCGGCAGCCTGCCGCCGACGAGCCGGGTGCGTTTCGCCGGCGACTACTTCTCCGCCGCGACCACCAACACCTCCGTGAGCTCGGGGGAACGGGCCGCCCGGGACATCATCACGTTCGCGGGATCCGGGCACGCGCCGGTACCGGCTTCCTGATCGAGCTCGCCCCGGCGGCGGGCTTTGAGCCGCCGCCGGAGCGAGCTTGTTCTGAGAGCGGCGGGAATGAGCACACCGCCGCCGGTACGGTCCGCCCAGAATTCACCTGCCCGGCGCATTCAGCCGGTGGATCCGGGTTCAGTCGAACGTGACGCCAACAGCGTGCAGAACCGACATTTCCGCCGTGGTAGCGACCCAGGTGCGGTGATCCGGCGTGGTGTGCACGGTGTCCATGCCCTGGGCTCCGGGGGCTGGCACAAGCCTGCCCAGCCGGAGCAGGGCGGCACGATCCGCTCAGGTCCACGTGAGCAGCGTCCGGACGATGGCCTCCAGCGCGCCGGGGGCGATGTCGACCACGGGATGGGACGACCGCGACCACGGGTCCGGCGGGGTGCGCAGGGGCAGACATGCCATCAGGCCGGTGTCGTCCGAGCGGTGAGCGGGCGGCGGTTCACGGTCGGGGTCGACCCGGGCCGCCCGCTCACCGAACACCAGCGTCATGTCGGCCGCCTCGGCACCGGTGTGATCCGAGAATCGCAGTCGGACCTGCCACAGCCCGTCGCGGAAGCCGCTGTCTGCCACGTGTCAGGGCGCGGCGGGAGGACCGAGGACCAGCCGGTCCGGAGGTACACGTACGTCCCGCAGCTCGCGCAGATACGGCCGAACACACCCTCGCGGTCACCGGGCGGCGGGCTGCCAGCCGGCGTCCCGGACGGTTCCAGGGCGCGCGGCCGCTCGGGCTGCGCTTCCACCGCCGGCCACGTCGACGCCGGCGACGGCGCTTCCGGCGCGGCGGCCTGTCGTACGACCGGTGCCTCGCCGAACCGCTCGCCGGTCAGGTAAGTCACCGCGTCCACCCGGGCGCGGTACTCGTCGCGTGCCGCCAGGGGCTGGAGCACGGCACACTCCGGGTGCGTGTCGCGTAGGAGTCCGCCGAGTGTGACGTCGGCGCCCAGCTCGGCGAAGCCCCGGACGCCCTGCCCGTACAGCCGCGCCGGCGCCGTGTCGAAGGCCAGCGGTGTGGCCGGCAGGTGCAGGGCCAGCACGTTGGCCAGGTCGTCGCCGTCCCGGTGCCAGCGCTGCGGGACGGGCGAGTGGACGGGAGCGCACAGCGGATACACCTCGTACTCGCGGGCGGCGCGGGCGAAGGCGTACCGGGCCAGGGTGAGCAGCGGGTTGTGGAAGGGACGCGGGGGCCGCAGTTCCACCGCCCTGGCCACCTTCGCCGCCGTGCGGACACTCGCCGAAGGTCCCGAGACCACCGTCCGCCCCGGGGTGTTCCGCACCACCACGACCAGGCTCTGATGGTCCATCAGGCCGAGGATGCGGTGCGCCCGCTCCTCACCGCAGGACAGCGCCGGCATCAACCGCCCCCGCCGTCGTGCCTACCGCAGCGCGGCCATGCGATGGCACAGCAGACGGGCACCGTCAGTCATTGTGAAGGCCCCGGCACAGGCGAGAGCGGCGAGTTCACCCATGCTGTGCCCCATCAGGGCGGAGACCTGCACACCCCGGTCGGTCAGCAGCCTGTGCACCGCCACCGAAAGCCCGAACACGGCGAGTTGGAGCACATCGGGATCCTGGTTCAGCAGCTCCTCGGGACCGGGCAGGTTCTCCGAGAGGACGACGGGCGTGACCAGCCTGCCGAGGATCTCCTCCTCCGCCGCCGCATCGACGGCGGAGAACACGGAGTACACGAACGCGTCGCGCTCACGCCACACACGTGGCAACCGCCCCGGCCGACAGGCCCCCTGACCGGGGAAGAATCCGACGACAGGTTCTGGGTCATGGAACAGGCAGGATGCCTTCGTCTCACAGTGAACCGACCGAACCGACTGAGCCGCCCGAGGCGGGGGACTCACAGAGACGAGACCGACTCGGCCTGCCGACATGAGGCTTCCGGCGGCACGGGTCCCTCGGCGCTGTGGCCGACTCCGGAACCGCCGCCAGTCCCCGAACCCCGAGCCGGGACCACGGGCGCTCCTCCTCCCGGCGAACCGTTGTCGGTGATCCCGTTGCTGCCGGTCCCGGGCAGGTCTGGGCCGTCCTACTTCTTCGTCCCCCTCCGCTGCTGATTCTCGGAGCCCCTCGGCTTAACGGTGGCTGGCGCCGAAGCGGAACCGGGGTCCCCGAACGGCGGGGGGAGGAACTCGGAAGCCGAGGGCTTCGAAGGAATGGGTCCGTTCCTCACCATCGCCTGCCGTTCTTTGAGCTCGTCCTCCGTAAGGCCGAACTTGCCCGGATCCGCAATAGCTCTTCTATATGCCGTCACTGCCGAATTTCTCGGAAGTCCCGAGAAAGCGCTAAAACTATTGCTTTCGCTACTCAGTACCCATTCCTTCAGCTTCGTCGCCACATCTTCTGTATTTCGGGGCACCAAATTCATGGATTTCGTTATTTTCGCCGTATGCGCATCAAGTCGTTCGACGTCCTGCTTGGACACGCCGTAATCAACCGGGTTGGCACGGATCTTGCGCAGAAGTCTGCTACCCATCGCATTATTCTTCAGCGCGATGCTTAGCTTCATACCTACATCCAGGTAATCATCTATGAAGCCTTTAAAGCGCTCGGAGGGGGGCTTAAGACCCCTTCTCTTGGTCCGACCATTTCCCTGTTCGTCCGGAGCGTCGGACAGAGAGCGGTCAATAATCTCCGCTTCCATCTCGCAGAGCGGGTTGATGACATTAGTGGCCATCCGGAGAAGCTCTTCCCCCTGCTGGAACCACTCCACTCCCTCTTCCTGCTCCAGCTCCCTAAAGATTTCTCGAGCCGCACCCAAATGCTCGAAAACAACTTCCTGAATATTCCGTTCATTTTCATTCATCTGCAAATAAGCAAGATCCTTGAAAGCGTCGTCGCAACTACGGCCCGAGCGCCGAACATCATCCAGGTATTTGAGGGACGCCAGGGCCCCCGAAAGACTTTTCGCCGCTTTTTCGTCCCCCAAATTTTTCAGCGTTTCGGGGACCCCGTCAAACTCCCTCAAGACCATCGCCCGATATTCGGCAACAGCCACTTTCCCTCCGTACGACTCTTCCAGTTCGATCTGCATTTCTCTCCTCCGGCGTGCAGTCTTGAATCACTGTCCTCATTCTTGCCCTCAAGGCCGGCAGGCAAGCCAGTGCATCAACACATCAAAATCACTGAGCCCTGAAACGGCCAAGCCCCGAGCAGCGGCCGACGAGAGGCCGCCTCTTCACAGCACTCACGGGAAGGGGTCGGATCGCCCCGTGGGCGCTGTAGGACCATGACGCCCCTCCCTTCGCTCCGTCTTCATGAGTCCACGACGAAAGACCGCGCCCAACGGATCACCGGATCCGCGCCACGGGCGCCGTCCTGGGCCCAGGCATGACGCGTGTTCATCCGGTGAGACCAGGTTCACGCAGAAGCCCGACGGGGTGGCAGTGCCTCCGCGTCCGGCCGGGCAGAAGATCACCGTGGCGTGGAACGACCGCACCCCCGGACGGCCGCCGACGGGACACCGCCCCTTCACGGCAGATGGGAAGGACCCGGATCTCCCCGTTGCGCAGGGCGGGCTGCGTAACCTCATCGCCGGCCGGACGCGGAGACCCGGGGAAGGTCATGGTGTTCCTCCCGTCACTTGGTCTCCGTGAGCCCACAACGCACGACCGCTCCCGGTGGTTCACCGGATCCACACCGGGGTCCCTTTGCTTGATCGGGATCTGTCCGGGTTCATCCGGTGAGACCGAGGGCTGTCAGGGATCTGCGGCAGTGGCGCAGGGCGGCGACGATGTCGGTGTGGCCGTCTCGGCTGTGGAGGGCGATTGCGTTGAGAAGGACACGTCGTTCAAGCTCGCCGAACACCTTGACGCGGAAGGAATCGCAGCGAGTAGTGGATCCGTCGAGGATGCGTACGACTGTCAGTCTCTTCGTACCGGATCCCGCAAGGATCGGGTGGTCCCGGCCGTGTCGGTCTGACCCTTGCTTATGACTGACCCTGTGGG
>NZ_JBEYVI010000073.1:0-28846 GCF_040643955.1 Streptomyces sp. NPDC047061 | reverse complement strand
CGACCGTGAAGAGGAACGGCAGCACGAAGAGCACGGTGCCCACCCACAGCAGGGCGGTGCCGAGGCCGCTGCCCGGTCGGCCGGTGCACCACCACCGGAGATTTCAGCGCCCGTGCCGGCCGCCGATGGCGTCCTCCGGGTCGGCGCGTTCGTCCACGGCGCTTCTGGCGACATCCGCCGCGGCGGAGCCGGTCCTGGCGGCCAGGGCCGCCACGGCGAGTACTCCGGAGAGGCCGGCCGCGGCGGCCTGGCGCGTGGACGACGCGGCCTGGTCGCCGCCGTCGCCGCCGTCGCCGCCGTCGTGGCCGCCATCGCCGCCGCCTGGGCGGCGGCTCTGGCCTTCGCCTCCGCCCTGCTGTCCGCCCTGCTGTCCGCCCCCGGAACCGCCCTGTGTCGAACCCTCTTGGGTACTGTCGCCGTCGCGCGAGCCGTGCGGACCGCCGCCGTCGGACGTGTCCGACGTGTCCGTGGACTTCTTGGAACCGGAGGCCGCCAGGCGACCGATGGCGCCGTCGGCGACGGACTTGGCCCCGGAGGCGATGGCGCCGGCGGCGCCCAGGGTGGCGGCGCCGGACGCGTCGGTGCCGAGACTGCCCACCGCCGGCACGACCAGCCGCATCAGGGCGGGCAGTGCGATGGCCGACAGCAGCAGCACGCCCATCCCCGCGATCTGCGTGTTGATCGCGTCGGCGCTCGCGTTGCCGCTCCCGCCCTTCTGCGCGTTGTAGACCATGATGGATCCCGCGTACATCATGAGACCGACCGTGGGCTTGTACAGGAGCCAGGCGAGCATCCAACCGAGGTGCTTGCGCCACCACGTGGTGCCCCAGTCCGCCATGGACGCGGCGGCCGCCATGGGGAACGTACCCATCAGGACGATCATCACGCCGAGGCGTATCCACAGCAGGATCGTGTGGATGACGCCGGCGATGATCAGCAGACAGGCGATGATCAGCAGCAGAGCGGCCGGGACGTCGTTGGTGCAGGTGATGCCCCCCAGCACGTTGTCCAGGCTCTTCTGGAGGAGGTAGTTGGCGAAGGCCTCCATGAGGTCGGCGAACCAGACGATCACCGTGGTCGAGGCGGCGGTGACCACGATGACGCGCAGCATGCCCTTGAGCGCGGTGTGCCCCGCCTCGCCGCGTCGGTCGAAGGCCATCTTGATCGCGGCGAACAGCAGCGAGCCGACCGCCAGGTACACGACGACCCAGTGGGTCTGGGCACCGATCTTGTCCGAGGAGTCCGTGTTGTAGGAACCGATGGTGGACTGGAGCGCCTTGAACATGCCGAGGGCGCCGGCCATCACCGAGTTGGCGACCATGTGCATCATCGTGCCGATGGGATCGCCGAACATGCCGAGGAGGTCGATGCCGGTGCTGCAGCCCGCGGCCAGGGTCGACGCCATGTCAGGATCCCCACTGGACGAAGCCGAAGGGCTGGGTCTGCTCGGGAGTGGTGTAGAGGGAGCCGTCGCCGAGCGGGTCCAGCTTCCAGTCCCCGTCCCGCCAGCGCAGGGAGACCGACGTCGACAGATAGCCGCCGACCGGATTGGTGACGAGCAGCTGCACGGTCGCCGAGTCGCGCGCGTACGACGGGACGGTGAAGCCCACGTACCTCCCGGCGCCCCCGGTCCCCGGGGCCGGTTCTCCGGCGACGGCCTTCAGGGAGATGAACCTGTCCCGCCGGTTCCCCGGCACGATCTGCTGCTCCGTGACCGTGCGCCAGTGCGTACCGCTGAGCTCGACGAGGATGGTGTGTGCCGCCAGCACCGCCCCCACGGGCGTGCGGGCGAAGCACCACCACAGGTCGTCGTCCCTGTGCAGGGGGCCGGCCGAGGGCGAGGTCGGCACCATCATGGTGCCGAGCTGCCGCCACCGCAGGTCCCGCGGCGAAGCGGCCGACCGCTCGGTGTTCCCGTCGTCGGTACGGCAGCCGGCGGGCCGGCCGCCCGTCCCTCGCCGGACCCCCAGCGGATCACCGGGGGACAGCGGGCCGCTGAGCCCGGCCAGCGCCTCCCGGCCCGCGGCCGCGAGATCGGTGCCCTTCTTCCCGTCGTCCGTCACGATGACCACCAGTGACAGGGCCAGCAGGGAACCGAGCACCAGGGCCGATCTGACCCAGCCGCGCTGCTGATAGAAGGGCCTGCCGTCCGGGACGGCCTTGCGCCTGGTACGGAGCCTGATACGGAGCACGTGGATCGCTGTCCCATCGCCCTCGGCCTGCTAACCGAAGATGAAGGAGACCGAGGGCCCGGCCGCGGACACGAGGATGCATCCGCCGAGCACCATGCCGAGGCGGCCCATGTGCTCGGAGGAACCCTGTCCGCCCTTCATGGAGGAGGCCATCATCGCGCCGGTGACGAGCACGCCCACCACCCCGGCCACGGTCCCCGCCCACGCGGCGAGCCCGAGGACCTTGTCGACCACGTTGGAGAGGTCGACGGGCGCTTCCCGTACCGGGTGGGGGATCTGGTTGGTGGTCCCGTCGTCCGCCAGATAGTAGGTGAGCAAGGTGTTCAGCATCGGTCGCTCCTGTTGTCGTAAGCAGAGCCGGGACATCGGACGTGGGAGATGCCGCGGTGTGAGTCGTTGGAGACGGCGGGAGATCGGCGGGTGCCGGCCCCGTCGTGGGGCTGGTGGGGTCCTCAGAGAAGGAAGGTCACGAGGGGGCCCGCGGTCGCGCCGAGTACACAGGCGCCTATGACGAAGATGAGGCCCCTGAAGTAGGTCGCGCCCTCGCCCGGTTCGCCGCGGCGCAGCTGGAAGGCGAGCTGCATGCCCACCGTGATCACTCCGGCCACCGCGGCCGCCGACACGCACCAGGCGAGCAGGCTGAGCAGCTGGTCCGCGTGGTAGTCCTTCGGGCTGAAGGTGCCGGTCGGCACGAAGTCGTCGGGATTGATCGTGGGGTCCGCGTCCTTGGCGGTGATCATCGTGTCCTCCCCCCGCGCCCGGTCGGAGCGGAGACGAGGGCGGACAGTGCCCGCACCTCCCTGGGCAGGGCGTCCGCCTCCTCGCCGATCCGCCAGGCCGGCACCCAGGGCACCCGGTGCACCCGGGCCGCCGACCGCAGTACCCGGACGCGTCGCCCGAGTTCGCGGGGCAGCCGTCCCGGCGCGTCGGCGACGAGCACGAGAGCCACCAGTTCCACGCCCGCGGGCTGTGTGCCCCGGCGCAGTGTGTCCATTGCCTGGGAGGCCGCCGTGATGCCGGCGGCATGGGTACGAGCCACCAGGAGAACCGGGCCGGGTTCGCTGTCGGCCGGGTCGGGCCAGCGGCGGCCCACGTCGGCGCCGCCCAGGATCCGTGCGAGCGTGCTCGCGCCGGCCCCGCCGTGCGCGTTGACCCAGGCGACCCGGTGGCCCGGGTGCGGTGACGACGGGGGCGTGACCGACGAGGCGGGCACCACAAGACCGGCCGCGGTGCCGGGCGTCGGAGAACTCTGCTGACCGGTCGGTCCGCGGACCCACAACTGCGAACCGGTGGTCATCACCGGGGGGACGCTCATGCGCGCCCGTCCTTTCCCTCGTTCGTTCCACGTACGGGACGGATCACGAACCGACCTGTTCGTCCGCAATCAATGCGAATAAATCCGTATTGATATGGATTGAACTGATCCACCCTCGTATCCGTTGCGGGCTGCGAGCAGGTGGTGATCCGTCAGGCGGCCACTACGGGAAATGGGGCGGCCTGGTTCAAGGGGCCCGGACGACCGTGTCGTCCGGGCGAGGGGAATGGAGGTGACCGGTCGTGAGCGGAGAATCCGGGGAGTCCGGCGGGCAGGGGACGGGCACGCTCTTCCTCGTACTCGGAGTGGTCGCAGCGATCCTTCCGATCATCGCGGGGATGCTCGCCCTGTGCATCGTCCTCGTTACGATCATCGTGGAGGCGCTGTCCTGGGTCTTCTGGCCCCTGATGTTCCTCTGCGACATCCACGTCCTGCACTGCGGCGGCGACAGCAGCGGCACGGGAAGCGTCGACAGCGACAAGGTCGCGGCCGTCTACCAGAGCGACGGGCGCGGCGCGCTGAACACGGCCAACGTACCCGCCGACTTCCTCCAGCCCATCCAGGACGCCGGGTTGCTGTGCACACAGATCGGGCCCATCGTCATCGCCGCGCAGATCCAGCAGGAGTCCGGGTTCAACAGCCGGCTCGAAGGCCTCGACGGCGCTGAGGGCATCTCCCAGCTGCCGCCGGACAAGTTCAAGGAGTTCGGCGAGGACGACGACGACAACGGCGATGTCTCCGCGCTCGATCCCGAGGACTCGATCATGGCGCAGGGCAGGTACCTGTGCTCGCTGGCCAAGGACATCGACACCCTCCGCGCCGACCAGGCGGTCGAGGGAAACGCCCTGGACCTGACCCTGGCCGCCTACGACCTGGGAATCGACGCCGTCAAGCAAGCGAAGGGCATACCGAAAAGCTCCTCCGCGCAGGCGTACGTCATCGGCGTCCGCAGCGGATTCGTCCTGTTCTCCGACGCCGTGGAGCTGTCCGACGGGCAGACGTACCCCAGCCTGTCCCCGCGGCCCACCCCCACTTCGTGACCGGCACAGTGAGGAGCCCGTACATGTTCGGCACATCCAACCGTCATGACCCGCCCGCGCCGGACGGCACGGCATCCGGGCCGTCGGCCCGCTTCCGGGTACTGATCGGCCTGGACGGCGGCGCGACGGTCGACGGCGAACACCTGCGCGCTTCGGAGGGCGAGACCGTCCACGTGGCCGTACTCGACGCACTGCACCGACGGGCGCTGACGGCTGGCCGCTCCGTGGAGGCGTGGATCCTGGACCGGCGGGACGAGCAGACCGTACTCATCGAGGTCGCCGCCGACGGTTCGAGCCGGATGCTCGGCAGACAGCCGTACGACGACCCGCCGGCCCCGGCCCCGGCCCCGGCGCCGCACCGGCGAGCCGAGCAGACGGCTGGGTCGTCGGGCGTGGTGTCGGCCGTGCCGCCGTCCGTGCCGCCGTCCGGGGTGACGGTCCCGGACGAACTCGCCGCGCTCGTCGCGGTCATCGGCCGGTCGGTCGACGACGGCCAGTTGGAACGGGCCGGGGCACTCGCCTTCCGGTTGCGGGAGCACTCCGCGCGTGTCTTCGGCGAGGACCACTCGTACACCTTGGAGGCGCTGGCGCTGGAGGCGTTCGTCGCGCACCGCGGCGACAACCACCGGCTCGCCGCATCCACCTCGCTCCGGCTCGCCCGGGTCCGGCAGCTGCGCGGCGATCCCCGCTCCCGTGAGGACCTGAGCCGCGCGGTCGCCGCGTGGGGCCGTCTCGACGACGTACCGAGCGCCGTCGGCCTCGGACAGGAACTGCTCGACGTGTGGTCCCTGTGCGTGCGGCACAGCGGACCGACCGCCGCAGACGCGGAGTTGATGCGCCTCGTCAATCGCCGTCTGCACACCCTGTCCACCCGGGCGGCCACCCCTGAGCACGGGGCGGCCTGAGAGAGGAACAGCAGGTCACGCGGGTAGGCGCGGTGAGGTCGGACCTGGTGGCGGTGCTCCCCTCGCCGCCGTGTCCGACCCCAGCGGCCCCCACCGCCGCCGTACCCGGACCGGATCGGTACGGCATCTCGTCAATCGTTCGTCAACGCGTCGTGGAACGCCCCTCGCGACACTCCCCGCACGTCGAGGCCGCGGGTCCGGCCTCGAACAGACCTCCGCGCGAGGTCGCGGAATGAGGGAGACGAACGTGAACTGGACCATGATGGGATCGGCGGGATCGGCCACCGCTCAGGAACGCGAGATACGCCGGCTGTACGACGAATGCGTGGGACCGCTCTTCACCTATGTGATGCGGCTGCTGGGCGGCGACCGCTACCGGGCCGAGGACGTGGTGCAGGAGGCGTTGCTGCGCTGCTGGCGAACCCAGGACCTGGACAACGGCGAGTCGCTGCGGCCGTGGCTGTTCCGCGTCGCCCGCAACCTCGTCATCGACGAATACCGGCTGCGCATGACACGGCCACAGGAGGTCAACGGCAACCCCTGGCTGGACGACGTGTCCACGGACTCCGACGACTGCGAACAGGTGCTCTCCGCGCTGGTGCTCCAGGAGGCGTTCAAGAGGCTGTCGGACAAACACCGGGAGGTGCTGTACGAGACCTACTTCACCGGGAGGAGCACGCGTGAGGCCGCCCTCGTCCTGGGCGTCCCGCCGGGCACGGTCAAGTCGCGTACGCACCACGCCATACGGGCGCTGCGCCTGGCGATGGGCGTCGCGGTGGAGACCGGCGAGGAGGAGACGGCCGCCAGGCGGCCGGCCACCGTGCCGTCCCTGTGGGAGGCGGACGCGGCGTGACGCACCGCCGCCGCGAGCGGCAGGGCGAGCCCGCCCCGAACCACCGTGCCCCGGACCGGGCTTCAGCCCCGGTCCGGGGCACGGTCCGTCGAGGGTCGGCCGCGTCAGAACGGCCCGGCGGACGTCTGCGCGGCCGTCAGCCACGCCTGGTGTTCCCGGGCGACGGCGAGCGCGGTGCCGCCGTCGCCCGGGATCTGGTTCCGCATGCGGATCACGGCGACCCCGGCGGACAATGCCGTCGGCACGTCGGTGATCCGCCTCCAGAGTGTCTCGGCCTGATGTGCCGCCGCCTCGGCCGCCGCGTGCTCGCCCTGGTAGAGCCAGCGCTCGGCGATGTCGCGGTACAGCCACACACCGCCCGCCGGGTCGCCCGCCAGAGCCGTGGTCCGGGCTCGCAGTTCACGGATGCGCAGCGCGTCCGGATGGGAGACCCCGAGGGCGTCCGCCACCGCCTCGTCGGTCCGCGCGGCCAGCGAGGCGGCCGCACCGACGCGACCCGCCTCCAGGTATGCCGTGACCAGGGCCAACGTGTCGGTGTAGGTGGGGAGTTCCGGAGCCGGGGCGGGGGCGGGGGTGACGGCGGCGGGAGGCCGGTTGTGGCGTTTCGGTGCCCCGGCGCCTTCTCCGCGGCCGGTGAGTTCGCCCACCCCTCCGTCGGGTGAGACGACCAAGTGCCAGACGGTGCCGTCCGGTTCGGTCGCCACGGCGCGCACCGGACGGCCGAGCCTGGCGGCCGACCCGGCCACCGCGGCCACGGCCGAGGCCCGGCCGGTATGACGGGAAAGGGGCACCAGCGGGCCGACGGCGTCGACACGGCCGTCCCCGTGCACGGTGAGCGTGTACACCGGCCACGCCGGAACGTCCAAGGACTCGTACGTCCTGTGCATGAAACCCCTCCCGATCGCTGACTCCGGGCCGACGGGCGCGGGTCCGGTCGGAAGACGCCCCCACCCCCATCGCCGTCACCTATTGGAGATAGACGCCGTCGACCCGCCACGACCCGCCGGACGCGGACCGGAGGAGTCGTAGGTACGCCGCGAACTCGACGGGTTCGCCCGTCCACCCGTCGCGGCCGTGCGGGACGGTGGTCACGGTCCACTGCCGCCACGCCTCGACAGGGGTGTCGCCGGGTTTGGCGGCGTCGTCGGCCGTCCGCAGCGTGACGGTGGTGCGGGCCCGGTGTCCGGTCCATTCCCGCCACTGGGCGTCCGGCACCGAACGGGGCCGGTGCGCACGCAGTTCCGTCGCGTACGCCGACGTCAGCCAGCCGGCGTCGGCGGCGCGCAGATCGGCGTCGAAGGGTTCCCGGTCGACGGTCGTGTCGAAGGTCCACATCGCTGTGAGCGCACCCTTGCCGACGGCGCCGGCATCGGTCCCGTCCACGTCACCGGGACCGGGCACGTTCCCCTTGGACGTGTCGGGCCCTTTGGACGTGTCGGCCCCCTTGGACGTGTTGGCCGTACCGGCGGAGCGCACCGGCAGCGGTGCCGCCGCGTCGGCATCGGCCGGCGTCGGGTAAGGACCCGTCCCGGTGGCGGCGGGAGGGACGGAGGAGGCGGAGGAGGAGGCGGAGGAGGAGGCGGAGGAGGCGGGGGACGGCGTGTCCGTCGCCCGCTGTCCGGCGCCGGCCAGGGCGCCTGACGCGCATCCGCCCACGGCCAGGCTCAGTGCCAGGATCACGGTGGCCGCCGCGGCGATCGGCGGAGCCGAGCGCGCAGTCATGAGAACCGCCTCACCTTCTGGGGCTTGCTCGTGTAGTAGGGGTCGTCGAGATCGCTGATCTTCACCACGTCACCGGTCTTCGGCGCGTGGATGAACTGCCCGTCGCCGAGGTAGATCCCGATGTGGTCGTAACCGCCGTGCAGGGCGAACCCGATGACGTCCCCGGGCCGCATGTCCGCACGCGCCACCGCCGTCCCCGCAGTGACCTGTGCCTGCGAGACGCGCGGCAGCAGGATCCGGCCGCCGCTGGCCTGGTACACCGCGTACTGGACGAGGCCCGAGCAGTCGAATCCGACCGTGTCCGCGCCCTGCGCGAATCCGCGGCTGGGCCCCTCGGCACCGCCGCCGCCCCACGCGTAGGGCGTGCCGAGCCACTTCTCGGCGTAGCCCACCACCCGTTCGCCGAACGTGTCCCCGGTGCCGGTCGACGCGCTCCCCGCGCCGGTGAAGTCGGCCATCGACCGGATGATCCCGGCCACATAGGCCTGGGTCTCCGGGTACGGCGGTACGCCCCCGAACGCCTGGACCGCGCCGGGGCCCGCGTTGTACGCGGCCAGCATCAGGCGGGTGAGGTCGCCGCCGAGGTCCATCGCCTCGATCTTGCCGGCGAGCCAGCAGTCGTAGCGCGCCTGGGTCATGATGGCGTCGCCCGGGGTGAACGGGTCGGCCACGCCGTCCGGTTCGGCGCTGCCGTCCCGGGCGGCCGCGTCCACTCCCCAGGTCCGCCAGGTGCCGGGCATGAACTGGCTGAGCCCCTGGGCCCCGACGGGGCTCACGGCGGCCGGGTTCCAGCCGGACTCCGCCTGTATCTGGGCGGCCACCAGCGGTGCGCCGACCTCCGCGCACTGCGCGCCCGCCCGTTCGACCCAGGAGGCGTACCCGGCCGGGACCCTGCCGCTGTCGAGCGTAGTGGCGAAGCCGACCGGCGCGGTGTCCCGGTCCTGTTCCTCCGTGGCTCCCACCACGGACAGTCCGAGCAGGGAGCCGAGCAGCGCCAGGACCGCGCACCCCGTCACCAGCGTGGCCGGCCGCGCCGGTGCGGTGCGGCCGGTCATCGGTGTCCCACGCGGCAAAAAACGGCACAACTCACCCTATACACCGCATTCCTGAATAATGATTTGTTATTCCCATATGTCAACTCATGTGTACTATGGGCGCGTTGAGTCAGCAGTCGTGAGGAGAAGCCAGTGACAGCGGATGTGCCGGTCGTCAATCCCTGGCTGCCGCGCTCGCGTCCATCGGACGGCAGCAACGGGAAACCCCGACGATCGGTTCAGGACCCGTCGACGGAGCTGACCGGTCCGGCGGCACCCCAGGGCGCCGGAGTGCCGGACCCCGAGCACGGGCTGCCCTTCGCCCGACCGTGGCCCGCTCCCGGGCAGGCCTGGTGGTGGCTGGGCGCGCACGGCGGCTCGGGTGTCACCACACTGGAACAGGCCGTCCCCGGCGGCCGTGACGCGGGCGGCGCCTGGCCCGTGGGGGAGTGGGCCCAACCGGTCGTGCTCGTCGCCCGTTCCGGCGCGGACGGCATCGGGGCCGCCCAGGACGCCGCGCGGCAGTGGGCCTCCGGCAGGGTTCCCGGTGTCGACCTCCTCGGACTCGTCGTCGTCGCCGACGCCCCCGGACGCCGCCCCCGGATCCTGCGCGACCTGGTACGACTGGTCTCCGGAGCGGTGCCCAGGCTCTGGGAGATCCCCTGGGTGGAGCCCTGGCGGCTCGGCGAACCGCCCATGGCACACCTGCCCGACGCGTGCGTGCCGTTGGCGCGCGATCTGGCCAGGCTCACCGCCCGGCCCGCACTGCCCCGCGTTCCGTAGAACCGCCGGGGCCCGTGTCCCGTAGAGCCTCCTGAACCCGCGTCCCGTCGAGGACCGGTGACCCGTGTCCCGTGTCTCATGTCCCGTTGAGGGAGGAACGCTTGTCCAGCACCCTGGCGACCGCCCTGGCCGCCGCACCCCACCTGGGCGGTCTGGCGCCGCACTTCGCCGCCGCGCCCCCCGTCCCCAGTGGTGTGCCGGAAGTCGGCGGGGGAGAGGCCCCGCCCGGCGCCGAAGGCCTGCTGACCGTGCTGCGGTGGGTGGCGTGGACCGTCACCGCCCTGTGTGTCGCGGGCATCTTCGGCGTCGCCGCCCGGATGGCGGTCGACCACTCCCGGGGCGGTGGCCGTGAGCACGCCCGAGGTCTCGGCTTCGTGCTGGGCGCGTGTCTGCTCGTCGGCTCCGCCTCCGGCATCGTCAGCGCGCTGATCTGACCAGGCCCGTACGAGAGCGGTCAACCAGGCCGTACGAGAGCGGTCAACCAGGCCGTACCAGAGCGGTCAACCGGACCGTCCGAGAACGGTCATCGGCCGGTACGAGAACAGTCATCGGACCGTACGAGAGCGATCAGGGGAGTACCCATGACAGAGCCCGGCGACCGGGCGGCGGACGAGCCGCGCAGCCCGTGGCTGCGGACGGGCTTCGTCCTCGCCACCGCGTTCATCGGCTTCGTCGCCGTCATCGGGGCGGCCGTCGCCGTCAACTCCGACAGCGGGGAGCAGCAGGACGCCGCCCCGCGGGCCGAGGTGTCCACCGGCGGCCCGTCGGCGGTTCCGTCCGGCGCCGCCTCATGCCCCCGGCTGCCCGACAACCGGCAGGACGTGCCCGACTCCGCCCCGGCCGGAGTCACCTGGACCCTCTACCACTCCGTCGCCCTGCCCTCCTCCGGAGCGGCGGGACCGGCCGTGGTCGACTCGGACGTGGCGCGCTGCTACGCCCGTACCCCCGTCGGCGCCCTGCTCGCCGCCAGCCAGATCGGTGTCCGCTACCTGGCCGCCGACGACTGGCTGACCGTGACCCGCACCCAGACCGTCGGCCCGGGCCGCGACACCTACATCGCCGCCCGGACCGAGGCGGAGCGCACGGCGTCCCCGGACCAGGAGGACTCCGCCCACGGACAGATCGCCGGGTTCCGCTTCGTCACCTACGGCGGCACCACCGCGGTGATCCAGAGCGTGTGGCGGTTCCCGGACGGCCGCCTGCAGGCGGCCCTGACCACCGTGCTCTGGCGCGACGGCGACTGGCGGCTGGAGTACCCGGCCGACCCGCCGTCCCCCGCACCGGTCGACTCCCTCGCCGGCTTCACCGCGTGGGGAGGCGTCTGATGGCGGGCTGCGACTTCGGCTGGGTGTCCCCGACCGTCGGCGGCTACTGCGTGGGGGACGGCACCGGCACCACCGCGAAGGACCTCGGCGGCAGCGCCTTCGACGACATCGCCGAGAGCGCCGCGCAGGCGGCGAGCACGGCGGCCAAGGCGCTGGGCGGCGCCTGGATGAACCTGAGCAGTCCGGATCTGGGCGCCGACGGCGGCCCGGTGGCGTTCCTCAGAGGCTCCACCCTGTGGTTCACCGGCTTCACCGCCGTGCTGTGCCTGCTCGTGGCCGCCGGGAACCTCGCCTGGCAGCGCCGTGGCGAGCCCGCCCGGCAGGCCCTTCAGGGACTGCTCAACCTGGTGGTGGTCTCCGCGGCCGGGGTCGCGGTCGTCAACCTGCTGGCCACGGCCGGGGACAAGTTCAGTGTCTGGATCATCGACAGGTCCACCGGATGCCGGCAGATCAGTACGGTCGGAGAACCGGTGGCCGCCTGCGTCGCCGAGTTCGACGAACGCACCACCGCCCTGCTGGCGCTGGGCGGCACCGACTCGGCGTTCCTCGTCCTCCTCATGGCGATTCTGGTGACCGTCGGCAGCCTGGCCCAGATCGCCCTGATGATCGTGCGCATGGCCATGCTGGTGATCCTCACCGGCACACTGCCGCTCTCGGCCGCCGCCAGCGGCACGGCCGGCGGCCGGGTCTGGTTCCGCAGGACCGTGGGCTGGCTGTTCGCCTTCGTGCTCTACAAACCGGCCGCGGCCGTCGTGTACGCGGCGGCCTTCACGACGAGCGGCCGGACCGGGGACGACAAGGTCGTCTCGATGGTCTCGGGGGTCGTCCTGATCCTCCTCGCCTGTCTCACCCTGCCCGCGCTGCTCCGGTTCGCCGCCCCCGTCGTCCAGGCCGCGGTGTCCGGGACGGGCCGCACCGGCCGGGCGTCCACCACCGGAGCCGGGAGCTCGGCCGTGGTCACCGGCGCGTTGCCGGTGCCGCACCTGCGAGGCCTGGCCACCGGACGTTCGGTGTCCGGTGCCGCGCTGGCCGGGGCCGCCGTCGGCGCGGCCGGGGCCGGGGCCGGGGCCGCACAGGGAGCCACGGCCGGCCGGTCGGTCTCGGCCACGGCCGGCCGGTCGGCCTCGGTACCGGGCATCCGGCAGGTACGCGACACACCGGACCGTGAGCACCCGACGGTCGATGCCACCGCGACGGTCGATGCCACCGCGACGGCGCCCGAGGGCGGCCCGGAGGAAACGACTCCCGTGCCCGCCGGCCGGCTCACCGACGAACACCAGGAGCAGACCAGTGGCAGTCACTGAAGCACCCACCGCCCGCACCTACGGCAACTTCCGCAGGCCGCGCACCGTCGGCCTGCGCGGCCTGTCCCTCGGGGCGACCCTGCTGTTGTTCGGCGGGCTGATCGCCGTGGTCCTCACCACCCTGATCTCCCTGTGGGCCGCGCTCGGCCTGGCCCTCGCCCTGGCGGCGGGCGCGGCCCCGCTGGCGGTGCGGGACCGGCACGGCCGGACACTCATGCAGCGTGCCGCGGTCCGCCTGGCCTGGTGGCGCACCACGTCCGCGGGCGGTCACCTGTACCGCTCCGGACCGCTGAGCCGGACCGAGTACGGCTCGTGCAGGCTGCCCGGTCTGGCCGCCGATTCCGCCCTGACCGAGGCGCGGGACGGGTACGGGCGCCCGTTCGCGGTGATCACGATCCCGGCGGTCGGCCACCACACCGTCGTCATCGCCTGCGACGCGGACGGAGCCGCCCTCGTCGACCAGCGGCAGACCGACACCTGGGTGGCGCACTGGGGCCACTGGCTGTCCGCCCTGGGCTCCGAGCCGGACCTGGTGGCCGCGACCGTCACCGTGGAGACCGCCCCCGACCCCGGCGTGCGGCTCCGGCACGAGATCGACGCCAACACCCACCCCGACGCCCCCGACCTGGCCAGGGCGATGCTCCGACTTGCCGTGGCCGCCTATCCCGAGGGTTCGGCGCAGATCACCACCCGGATCGCGCTCACCTACTCCGGCGCGGCCCGCGCGGGAGCGCCCCGCCGCAGTGCCGAGGACATGGCCGTGCACATCGGCACCCGCCTGCCGGGGCTGACCGCGGGACTGTCGATGACCGGCGCCGGCACCGCCGTACCGATGACCGCGGCCGAACTCGCCGAGGCGGTACGGGTCGCCTACGACCCCTCGGTCGCGTCCCTCGTGGAGGAGGCACGGGCCGCCGGCGGCACCGGACTGACCTGGGACCAGGCCGGACCCATGGCCGCGCAGGAGACCTGGGACCACTACCGGCACGACGGGGCGGTCAGTGTCACCTGGGCCATGAGCGAGGCGCCCCAGGGAGAGGTGTTCTCCAACGTCCTGACCGGACTGGTGCAGCCCAACCGGGACATCGCCCGCAAGCGGGTCACCCTCCTGTACCGCCCGCACACCCGGGCCGAGAGCGCCAAGGTCGTCCAACAGGACTACAAGAACGCCCTGTTCAACGCCCAGCAGGCGCGGATCGGCCAGGCACGCGACGACGCGGAGGTGACGTCGGCCCGGCGCACCACGGAGGAACAGGCCCAGGGACACGGGGTGATCCGGTTCGGGCTGCTGATCACGGCGACCGTCAACTCCTCGGAAGAGATGGGCAGAGCGGTGGCGGCCGTGGACAACCTGTCCGCCGGCGCGCGCATCGCCGTGCGGCCGGTCTACGGCTCGCAGGCGGCGGCGTTCGCGGCGGCACTGCCGCTGGGGCTGGTGCTCCCCCTGCACACGGCGCTCCCGCAGACGGTGCGGGACGCGATGTAGGACGCGCGGACCCCACAGCAGGCCGACGACGTCCAGGACAGAGGAGTTCTTCGATGGCACAGAACACCAGGGAACGCCGCCCGCCCCGCCCCACGGCGCGGGGCTGGCAGGGCCGGGGCGGGGGCATGGTCGGCTACGTCGACCCCGCACCCGAGTGGCGCGGCACCTCCGTGCAGGTGTGCGGCCTGTGGCCGTTCGGAGCGGGTGCGGGCACCCCCATGGTGGGGGTGCCCCTCGGCCGCGATCTCGACTCGGGAGCGGTGGTGTGCTGTGATCCCGTGTCCTGGTTCACCCGCACGGGGCTGCTCGCCAACCCGTCGATGTTCGTCCTCGGCCGCCCCGGCCTGGGCAAGTCGACGATCGTACGGCGCATGGCGCTCGGCCTCGCCGGCTACGGCGTCCATCCGCTGGTCTTCGGCGACCTCAAGCCCGACTACGTGGACCTGATCAGGGCGATCGGCGGCCAGGTCATCAGCCTGGGCCGGGGCCGCGGCAACCTCAACGTGCTCGATCCGGGCCGATCGGTCGAGGCGGCGGCCCGGCTCACCGGTGACGCCCGCGGCAGGCTCCTCGCCGACATCCACGGCCGCCGCCTGCACATGGTGTCCGCGCTGGTGACGATCCTGCGCTCGGCGCCGCCCACGGACCGGGAGGAGACGATCCTCTCCGCGGCGCTCCACGTCCTCGACGACCGGCACGGACCGGGCCGGGTACCCGTGCTCGGCGATCTCGTCCAGGTCATCAAGGAGGCGCCGGAAGCGGTCCGTTCGGTGGCTCTCGACCGGGGCGACATCGGCCGCTACCGGGACATCACCGAGGACCTGGAGGCCTCGCTCACCGGACTGCTCGGCGACGGCCGGCTGGGCGGCACCTTCGCCCGGCCCACCTCCGAGGCCATGCGACTCGACCGGCCGGTCTGCTTCGACGTCAGCGGCATCGACGACAGCGAGAAACTCCTCCAGGCGGCCGCCCTGCTGTCCTGCTGGTCCTACGGCTTCGGCGCGGTCTCCGCGGCCCACGCGCTCGCGGACGCCGGACTGGAGCCGCGGCGCAACTACTTCCTCGTCATGGACGAACTCTGGCGGGTCCTCCAGGCGGGCCGCGGCCTGGTCGACCGCGTCAACGCCCTCACCCGGCTGGACCGGCAGCGCGGAGTCGGCCTGGCCATGGTCACCCACTCCCTCGACGACCTGCTCGCCCTGCCCACCGAGGAGGACCGCACCAAGGCCAAGGGCTTCGTCGAACGCGCCGGCATGGTGATCTGCGCGGGGCTGCCCCCGGCGGAGATGCCGCAACTGGCCCAGGTCGTGGGGCTGACGGAGACGGAGAAGCGCCTCCTCGTCGACTGGTCCACGCCGTCGGCGTGGGACGCGGCGGGGGGCCGCCGCACCGACCCACCCGGCCTCGGCAACTTCCTGATCAAGGTGGGCAGCCGCCCCGGCATCCCGCTGCACGTGGACCTCACGGCGGCGGAACTGGACGTCAACGACACCAACAAGAGGTGGAACAGGTAGGCGTCGGCGAGCCGGCCGGAAAGGGAGCCGTGCCGGCATCGACGTGTCGCCATCCCGTGGCCCCCTCCTCCTTCCGTACCTGCGAGGTGCTGTCATGCCTGATACAACCGCTATACCTGTTATGTCCGTATCCGGATCGCTCTCGCCCCCCCAGCCTCCCCGCCACGATGTGTTCCTGGGGCAGGAGTGGCGTCACCGCTACGACCGGATCCGTATCACGCGCGGGAGCGACGGGCAGGCCCTGGAACTGCCGTGTTCGTCCGCATTGACATCGCTGGTCGACTTCAATCCGCGGTGGTGGGTCGACCAGATCACGCGAACCAAGGGCTCATCGCTGTTCTTCGTCTTCATGGACAGCAGCAACGCCTGCACCGATGCGTGTCCGTCGTGCTGGACCATGAACAAGCGCAGGCTTGAGGGCTTCGGCGTCCGCATGGACAAGGACGTCGCGCTCAAGCGGCTGGGCGAACTCAAACAGCGCTATCCCGACACCTTTCAGCAGATCATGCTCTGCGGCAGTGGTGAGGGGATCATGCCCGGTGTGGAGCGCCTCATCGACGGCGTGCGCGACCTGGGCCTCGCCGTCCACACCTACACCGCGGGCAAGCACCTGGGCCGCAGGACCATCCGCGAGTCGCTGCTCCGCGCCGCCACCCAGATCCGCGTCAGTGTCGATGCCGTCGACGAGGACACCTACAAGATCACACATGCTGTCGGCGGGTTCGCCGAGCGCATGGACAACCTGCGCAGGGTCGTCCAGGAACGCGAGGCCACCGGCAGCCGGGCCCTGATCGGGATGAGCATGGTCATCCAGGAAGCCAACCACGACCAGATCGTGCCCTTCGCCGCACTGGCCCGCGCGACCGGATGCGACTTCGCCGCCATCCACCAGGAGAGCTACGGCACGGTCAACGGCCGGTTCACCGACACCCAGGCCCGCGCCATCATGGCGGACCTGCAACAGGTGGAGACCATGGCCGACGAGACCTTCTCGCTCAACCTCCCGCAGCACGCCCGGCGGCACACGGTCTTCGTCCGCAGGGCCGGTGAGATGGCGAGCGTCGAGCTGATGGACCGCTGCCGCACCAGCCGGCAGCGCCCCTCGTTCGGCTCGGACACCACGTACGCCGCGTGCTCGGTCGCAGGCGGCCACGCCGACTACAAGCGGAACTCCGCGGTGGGCAGCCTCCGCGACGACACCACCCTGGACACCCTGCACACGGTGATCGACAAGGGCGTCGGTACGGCGCTCGGCCGCCCCTCGAAGTTGAACTGCGCGGCCTGCGAGCTGAACCCGTTCAACGACTTCGTCGACAACGTCCTCGGCCACCTGTCCGACGAAACCGACTGGGACGTCGAACTCCTGCCCTACGCGCCCAGGCCCGCCGACGGCTACAGCCTCGTACTGGGCAGCGCCCGCCCGGGCGACGCTCTGGCAGCCGGCCTCGACGGCCGGACCGAACACCGCATCCAGCTCCCCGTCGTGAGCGTACGGTGACCTCCCCCGCCCGGCCCCTGCGTCACCTTGCCGCGGTCCTGGACGGCAACCGCCGCTGGGCCGCCGAACACGGGCTGTCACCCGAGGACGGCTACCGTGCCGGGGCCGACAAAGTGGTGGAGTTCCTCCCCTGGTGCACCGACGCCGGTGTAGAGGTCATCACTCTCATGGCGGCCTCGGCCGACAACCTGGTCCACCGGGACCCGCCTGTTCTGGGCGGCGTCCTCGACACCGTCGTCACCACCCTGGGCAAACTCGCCGCGACCGGCCACTACCGGCTGCGGCCCATGGGCCGCCTCTCCCGCCTCGGCCCCGACATCGAACACGCCCTGCACGAGGTACGCGAACGCACCGCCCAGGTGACCGGAACCACCGTCAACATCGCCATCGGCTACGGCGGCAGAGAGGAGATCACCGACGCCGTACGGTCCCTGCTCACCACCCACCAGGCCCACGGCACCCTTCACTCACTGGCCCGAACGCTGACACCCCAGGACATCGCCGCCCGGCTCTACACCGCCGGCCAGCCCGACCCCGACCTCGTCATCCGCACATCGGGAGAACAACGCCTGTCAACCCTCATGCCCTGGCAGTCCGTCTACTCCGAACTGTGCTTCCTCCCCGTCCACTGGCCGGACCTCACCCACCACGACTTCCGCAACGCCCTGACCGCCTACCACCACCGACACCGCCGCTTCGGGGCATGACCACAAGCGCCGGCGGCACACTGCTCTGCCCGGCGAGGCCCAAGCCGTCCAGGTCAAGGCGCCGCACTGACCGAATGAGCGGCAGGACCGCCGTCAAGGCCGTCCACGCGGTCACCGACCTCACCGCCGGACAGGCCACTCCGACCGAACTCGCGGCTGATGTGCGACCCCTGGAACGTGGCGGTCCCGCAGGCGGTCCCGCACCATCGCGACACCACGTTCCCCGAGAACGCCTCCCCGCCGGGTCCGGCACCGCCGCCGTCACCGGACCCGGTCCCCGTCCCGGAGGCACCCGTGTCATTTCCCGCGTCGCACCTGACCGTTCCGCGGCGAAGACGGCGGCCGCGGAGCGGGCGGCTGGGAGGAGTGCCGCTGGACAAGGACAAGAGGGAGGAGCGGAGAGGCGTTAGGGCGGAGCGGAAGGGCGTTGACGACGACTTCCGCCGACGGCAGAACTCGGTTCTCCGGTGTCGGGCCGGCCTCCGTACCGGCCGCAGTGCGGGCGGCGTTGGCGGCCTGTTCTTTCGGCAGGAGTTCTCCCATACTCTGCAGGTGCCTCGCCAAACCCTCCAAGTTCACCTCAACACCCTCCAACTTCAGCTCAATTTGTGCAGTCGGCGGCTGCGGAGCGGGCGGCTGGGAGGAGCTTTGCCGGACAGGACGAGAGGGGAGGAGCGGAGAGGAACGGAGCACGTCGCTTGCTCGCGGGAGAACCCGGTTCTCCGGCGGCCGGGTTGTCAGGCCGCTCTCCCGACCGGCCGCGGTGCGGGCGGCGTTGGCGGCCTGTTCTTTCGGCAGGAGTTCTCCCATACTCTGCAGGTGCCTCGCCAAACCCTCCAAGTTCACCTCAAAAGCGTTCAACTTCAGCTCAAATGACCACTCGGCAATCCGTGAGTCTGCGTACGGGTGGCGTCCCCTCGGGCCGGCGGGCTGGCCGTCGTGGGCCGGTGCCACGGCCGGGAGTCTTCGGTCCACCGGCTCGGAAGTCTGGGCGCCCGCCGGGCCTGCCATGTTCGCCGGACCAGGCCTGTCGGTGTCTGTCGCGGTCCGCTCCGGAGTCGTGGTGCTCGACCGCTTCTGGGCCTGAAGCTCTTGGCTGCGAGCCCTTTTCGCAGCCTCAAGTGCCCTCTCCATGTCAGCCAGGTGCGACGCCGCGGCCGCGGGCCCGGGGTTGGGCCACTCGGTGCTGGTCCCGAGGACCGGGGAATCCGGGCGCTCGACCCACTTTTTCCTCTCATTTCCCGATGGCATGTGCCTTGCTCCTCCCCACGCTTCCTGATGACGGGGACCCCTGCCTTTCATCCCGTCGGCAGGGCACAACGGGGCGGTGGGGGGAGCCGGTTCAGTCCTCCGGGCAGGGCCGGGTACCGGCCGGGTTTCCGGTGGGCAGGGGGCTGTCGAGCGCCCGGAGTCTGGCGCGGAGCGTTTCCGCTTCGGGGTGGTCGAACTCCTCGACCTCCTCCAGCAGCGTCAGCGCCTGTTGCCAGCAGGAGCGGGCCGCGTCCCGGTCGCCGACGGCCAGGTGGAGGTCGCCGAGGTTGCGCAGGGTCTCGCACTGCCGGCCCCGGTTGCTGGCACCGCGATGCCGTTCCAGCGCCTGGTGGTAGTTCTCGAACGCCTCGTCGTGGCGGCGCAGCCGGAAGTACACCGTGCCGAGGATGTCGAGTGCGACACCTTCGATCCAGTGGTCGCCGAGCGCGTGTACGACGCTCAGCGCCTCCTTCAGACAGTCGATGGCCTGGTCGAACAGGCCGAGCCGCTGATAGGCGTCGCCCAGGTTGGCCAGGACGAGGGCCTTCGCCCACGGGGCGTCGGCGACCCGGATGCGGGCCAGCGCCCGGCGGAGGTACTCCACGGACTTCCGCAACTGGCCCGCCTCCAGATAGACGGTGCCCAGGTTGGACAGGCCCATGGCCGTGTTGTAGGAGTTGCCGAGCATCCGGTTCAGCTCGATCGTCCGCCGGAAGTGGGTGATGGACTGTTCGAGCCGGCGCATCGTCATCAGAGCGCCGGCGAGATGGTTGTGGGCCGTTGCCTGGCCAGGGAGGTCACCGGCCGCGGTCGCGGCGGCCAGCGCGACCTGGTTGGTGCTGTACCAGTCGTGCGCGTGGAGCCGACGGTGGAAGAACGTCCACAGGGTTGCGGACAGCCGCCAGGCGATACCCGGGTGTCCCGTCGCGGCGGCCAGATGCACCGCGGCGACGAGGTTGGCGCGTTCGGTCTCGCACCAGTGCAGTGCCTGTTCCGGGGTGGTGAATTCCAGCGGCCCGCAGTCCGGCGGAAGCGGATCGAGGGGGACGCGGGCGCTGTGCGGGCTGAGGAGGATGTCGGCGGCATTGGCGGTGTGGAGGTACCAGGTCAGCATCCGCTCGACGGCCCGGTCGCGCTCCTCAGGGGCGCCGTCGGTACGAGCCTGCTCGGCGGCGAAGACCCGCAGCAGGTCGTGCAGGGAGTAGCGGCCGGGCCGGTACTCGGTGAGGAGGTGGGCGCTGGTGAGCTGGATGAGCAGGGGGCGGACCTGTCGCGGCGGGAGGCCGGCGAGTGCCGCTGCGGCAGGTGTGGAGACGTCCTGGCCGGAGTGCAGGCCCAGCAGCCGGAACAGCCGCGCCGCCGGGGCCGAAAGGGCCTCGTACGACCAGGAGAACGCGGCCTGTACGTCGGCGCTCAGGTCACCACCGGTGAAGGCGTCCAGGTTGCTGCGGCTGTCGGCGAGTTCGCCGGCGATGGCGGCGAGGGCGAAGTGCGGGTTGGTGGTGGCGCGGGCGGCGACGACGGCCAGGGCCAGCGGCAGGCGGGCACAGCGCTCGATGATGTCGTCCACCGCCTTCGGTTCGGCCGTGACACGGGCGGTGCCGAGTCGGCGGTGCAGGAAGTCGAGGGCTTCGCCCGGTGCCAGCGGGTGGAGGGTGAGGGGACGGGCGCCGTCGTTGGCGATGAGGCCGGTCAGACGGTTGCGGCTGGTGACGATGACGAGGCAGCCGGGGGCGCCGGGCAGCAGGGGCCGGACCTGCTCGGTGTCCCGGGCGTTGTCCAGCAGGACCAGCACCCGTCGTTCGGCCAGGAGGCTGCGGTAGAGAGCGGCCTGGGCGTCGAGACCCGTGGTGGGGATGCGTTCCGGGGGGACACCGAGGGCGTCGAGAAAGGTACGAAGGGCTTCCTCGGACGGGACGACGGACCCCGTGGAGTCGAAGCCGCGGAGGTTGACGTAGAGCTGGCCGTCGGGGTACCGGTGGGCGATCTCGTGGGCCCAGTGCACGGCGAGGGCCGTCTTGCCGATGCCGGCCATCCCGCCGATCGCGCTGATCACGACGGCGGCGGGTGGTGCCGCCCCGCCGGGCAGCAGGGCGCGGACCTCCTCCAGTTCCTGATGCCTACCCGTGAAGGTCCGCAGGTCCGCGGGGAGTTGGGCCGGCCGGATCGCGTTGGCGGACGGCTTGGCGGACGGCGTGGGGCGCGCCGGTTCGGCGGGGCCGGGCCGCGCGATGGGCGGGACGAGGTCGAGCGAGGGGTCCCCGGTCAGGATGCGGTCGTGCAGATCCCGCAGGGCGGCCCCGGGTTCGATGCCGAGCTCGCGCACGAGAACACCCCGGCTCCTGCGGTAGGCCGCCAGGGCATCGGCCTGCCGGCCGGAGCGGTACAGGGCCAGCATGAGCAGCCGCCACAGCTCTTCCCGCAACGAGTGTTCGCCGGTCAGTCCGTCCAGCTCGCCGATGAGGTCGGCGTGCCTGCCCAGCTGAAGGTCGGTATCCAGGCGGAACTCCAGTACGCCCAGGTGTTGTTCGGCCAGCCGGGCCCGCTCGGCCGCGGCCAGCGGGCCCGGCAGCCCCGCCAGCGGGGTCCCCTGCCACAGGCCCAGGGCGGAGTGCAGCAGGTCGCCGGCCACCGCCGTCTCGCCGGCGGCCCGGAGTCGTCGCGCCTCGGCCACCTGGTGTTCGAACCGGTGCAGATCCAGGGCGTGTTCGGACACCCGGGCCTGATAGCCGTCCGCCGCCGAGACGATCAGCCGTGGGCCCGCGCCCGCTTCCCGCTCCGGCTCCAGCACCTTCCGCAGCCGTGACACGTAGGTGCGCAGGACCGACACGGCCGCCGCCGGGCGCTCCTTGCCCCAGACTGCGTGGACGAGTTCACCGACGGTGACCTGCTGCCCCCGGCGCAGCAGCAAGGCCGCCAGTACGGCCCGCTGCTGCGGCGATCCCAGATCCACCTCGCGCTCGCCGAACCAGGCCAGCACCGGTCCCAGCACGGCGAAGCGCACGTTCTCCGCGGAAGTCTTGCTCATCTCCCGCACTTTCACCGAGTGCGCGGCTCGCCGCCGGAATAGCCGCCGATCGTGCCCGGACAGCCACGAGGCAGGTCCCCGAGGCCCCGCTCCAGGTGTCCGGGAGGGCATCGCGGGGTTCGCGGCCACGGACCTCCCGGCCGATCGGCCTGAACCGAACTCCGACGCCACCCGTTGAGGTCTGGCGTCGGTGCGATGTCCACGAACATGACGGGAGGGCCATACGTGCCCAACAATGAGAACTCCGCGAGTACGAGCGGAACGGACGGGGCAGACGACCCGTTGGCGCGGCTCCGCGCGGCGGAGGCTGCCAGGCATCTCAACGGGGTCCCGTACGTCACGGAGGCAACCGTCCGAGCTGAGTGGGAGCGGATCCACCGGTTGAACACGCCGCACCCGCCCATGACGCCGGAGCGGTGGGCGCAGATCTTGGAGGAGGACAAGACGGCGGCCGAGGCGGCGGCCAAGGCGGCGGCGGCCGAGGCGGCGGCGGCCGAGGCGGCGGCACAGGAGCGGAAGGCCCAGCGGGAGGGGCCGGGAGGTTGGATGGCGACGATGATGTCGGCTCCGGACGCCCTAGCGGACCAGTCCGCTATGGCGACGATGATGTCGGCTCCGGACGCCCTAGTGGACCAGTCCGCCCAGTCCGCCAGGGCGGAACTGCTGAGCAATCAGCCCCCGCCCGGCTCCGGGCAGCAGTCGCAGCCCGCCCCGCCCCCGGCTTCCGCTGCCCCGCTCCACCCGCAGCCGTCGGCGGGACAGGGACGCATCGCTCGTCGTTGACGACGGGCGGGAATCGTGCGGCGGGTTCGGAGGGGGCCGCACGGACGACACCGTCGCGCCTCATGCGCGCAGCCGTTCTCCAACGGCGACGAACCGTACGAGGAACCCGTCCCCCAGCGGGAGCCGACCTTCCTCGCCCTCAGTTTGGCGGGAGCCTTGGCAGGCGGAGTGGCGGAGTGGCGGAGGCCCGCGGCGCGGTCGCGGGACCGCGAGGAACGTGAGGGCGCCGGGTGCTCTTGACCGGTCGTCGGCCGGCCGTCGTACCGGATCGCTGATGATCCGGTACGACGGCCGGCTTCGTCGATGAGCGGGCGGACCGTTCGGCTGCCTCGCCGGGACCGGCACGGTACCCGCTCGGCTACGAATCACCCGGCGTGGACCGCCACCGGCCGCTGAACGGGCACTGCCCCGGACCGGACATCACCGGGGCGGCCTGCCGTTCATGCCGTTACCGCGCCACCCCGGATCCGTCCGCTGGCGAGGATCTGCAGGTCCGCGGCCGCGCCGCCGTTGTCCGTGTCCGACACGGCCGCCCCACCCGGCCGGATGCGGTCCGCCTGCCGGATGCGGTCGGCCGCGGTCGAGGAACCCGTCGCGGCGAGGAGCAGGGCGGTCGCCGCGAGAACCGTGGTGAGTGCGACAGCAGTTTTCCTGACGAACATTTTCATCACCTCATGTGTGCGTGCGTGAAGGGGGCTGATACCTCTGTGCCCAGGTCGTGCCTGAGCGCGCCGCCGGTGACGGCGGGCGCACCCGGGACCGGACACCCCTCACTACGGCGTTCGGGGCTCTCGGGTTCTTTCCCGGCACCTCTCGACCGCGTCTTGCGGTGTCCCCAAAACAGGGACACCGCCTCATGCCGCGTACCCGGCCGGTCTCCGGCGAGAAGGGCAGCGGCGCGGCCCGGCATCTGTCACGGACGGGTGGCGGGCGCGGTTCACGGCTGCGACGGGTGACCGGACGGTACGCTCCCCGCACGGTCGCCCAACTCGCGAAGCTTCGCGCGAATCGTTTCCGCATCGGCGCCCAACTCATCGGACTCCTCCTGGATCGTCAACGCTTGTCGCCAGCTGACGCGGGCGGCGTCGGCGTCACCGGCGGTCCGTTGCGCATCGCCGAGGTGGACGAGGGTCAGGCCTTCCGCCCACCGGTTGCCCACCTCCTGATGGGCCGTCAGCGCCTGGTGATAGCTCTGGATCGCGTCGTCGTGGCGGTGGAGTCCCGCGGCGACGGTGCCTCGTAGATCGAGAACGAGGCCTTCGAGCCATCGGTCGTCGATCGTACGCAGGACGGCCAGGGCCTGCTCCAGGCTGTCGACGGCTTCGTCGAGCCGGCCGAGCTGCTGGTAGGCCTCGCCCAGGTTGAGGGCCGCGATCGTCTCGCCCCAGGCGTTCCCGTCGATCCGGTGCAGGGCCAGGCCCCGGCGGCTGTAGTCGACCGCCTTGGGGAGTTGGCCGGTGAACAGATAGATATTGCCCAGGTTGGTCGCCGCCATGGCCCTGTTGTACATGTCCCCGGTCCTCCGGCACATGGCCGCCGCCTGCTTGAGGTGGACGACGGCCTCGTCGGTGCGCCGCATCTGTCCCAGAGCGGCGGCGCCGTGGACGAGACACTGCACCTCGCCCGCGTGGTCGTGGATGCCGCGAGCGGCGGCCAGGCCGGTGCTGGTGCACTCGTGCCAGTCGTGGAGGTGACCGCGGAGGTAGAAGAAGCCCCACAGGGCGGCGGGCAGACGCCAGGCGATGCCGGGGTGTCCGGCCGCGGCGGCATGGCGGACCGCGGCGACCAGGTTGCCGCGCTCGGTCTCGCACCAGTCCAGGGCCTGATCGCGGGCGGTGAACGCCAGGGGGCGGCAGTCGGGGGGCAGGGGTTCGAGGGCGACCCGTCGGCGATGCGGGGTGAGGTGCGGACCGGTGGCGTCGGCGGTGTGCAGGTACCAGGCGAGGAGCCGGTGGACGGCGTGGTCGCGTTCGCGTGGTGTCAGATCGGAGTGGGCTCCCTCGGCGGCGAAGGCGCGGAGGAGTTCGTGGAGGGTGTAGCGGCCGGGCAGGTGTTCGGTCAGGAGGTGCGCGCGGGTGAGTTCGCCGAGCACGGCGTGAGCCTCCCGCGCGGGGAGCCCGGCGAGAGCGGCGGCGGCGGGCGTGGAGATGTCCGGGCCCGTGTGCAGGCCCAGGAGATGGAACAGGCGCGCGGCCGGGCCGGACAGCGCGTCGTAGGACCAGGAGAAGACGGCACGGATGTCGGTGGTGATGTCGCCACCGCTGAATGCGTCAAGGCTGTCGATGCTGTCGCGGAGTTCACCGGCGATGGCCGCGAGCGAGAACTGGGGGTGGGTGGCGGCGCGGGCCGCGACGATGGCCAGGGCCAGCGGCAGCCGTGAGCAGCGCTCGATGATCTCGTCACTCGCTTGCGGTTCGGCGGTCAGCCGCTGTACGCCTATCCGGCGGGCCAGGAAGTCGTGGGCCTCGTCCGGCTCCATGAGGTTCAGGCTCAGCGCGTGTGCCCCTTCGCCGACGACCAGACCGTTGAGGCGGTTGCGGCTGGTGACGATCACCAGAGAACCGGGGGTGCCGGGCAGTAGGGGACGGATCTGGTCGGTGTCGCGGGCGTTGTCGAGGAGGATCAGCATCCTGCGCTCGGCCAGCAGGCTGCGGTAGAGGGCGGCCTGTGCGTCCAGGCCGGCGGGGATGCGCTCGGGACGAACCCCGAAGGCGTCGAGGAAGACGCGGATGGCCTCCTGCGGGGCCACGACGGTTCCGTTGGGGTCGAAGCCGCGCAGGTTGATGTAGAGCTGGCCGTCGGGGAAACGGTGCGCGACCTCATGGGCCCAGTGCACGGCGAGGGTGGTCTTGCCGATGCCGGCCATCCCGCCGATCGCGCAGATCACCACGGAGTCCGGAGACGTACCCCCGTGGGGCAGCAGGGCCCGTATCCGCTCCAGATCGTGCGAGCGGCCGGCGAAGGTGGCCAGGTCCGTCGGCAGTTGGGCGGGCCGGGCCGCGGCGGACCCGCGAGGTGCGACGCGGGAGCCTGCCTCGTCGGGGCCGGCTCCCGGCGCGGTCGGCGGCGTCGGCATGGACCGACCGCTCGGCGGAACGAGATCCAACGACGGGTCGGCGGCGAGGATGCGGTTGTGCAGGTCGCGCGAGGGTGCGCCGGGTTCGATGCCGAGTTCCGTCACCAGGGTGCGTCGGCTGCCACGGTAGACCGCCAGCGCGTCGGCCTGCCGACCGGACCGGTACAAGGCCAGCATGAGCAGGTGCCACAGCCGCTCCCGTAGCGGGTGCTCCCTGCTCAGCGAGGTCAGCTCACCGATCACGTCGGCGTGCCGCCCGAGACGGAGGTCGATGTCCAGACGCGCTTCCAGGGCGCTCAGCCGTTCCTCGGTCAGCCTGGCCCGCTCGGTCAGGGCGAACGGGCCGGGAAGCCCGGCCAGAGGCGCGCCCGCCCAGAGGCCGAGCGCGGCATGCATCAGCTGTCCCGCCGTGGCCACCTCGCCGGCGGCGAGGAGCCGCTTCGCCTCGCCCGCTCTCTCCGTGAACACGTCGCGGTCCAGGGCGTCTCGGGGAACGCGGACCAGGTATCCGTCGTTCGCAGAGAGGAGCACCTGTGGGGATCCGCCCTTGTCACGTCCGGTCTCCAGCACCTTGCGCAGCCGTGAGACGTAGGTGCGTACGACCGACGCCGCCGCGTTCGGCGGCTGCTCTCCCCAGACCGCGTCGACGAGTTCGCCCATGGTGATCGGACGTGGGTGGCGCAGCAACAGCGCGGCCAGTACCACCCGTTGTTGCCTTGAACCGAGGTCGAGTTCCTGCTCGCCGTGCCACGCCCGGACCGGTCCAAGCACCGTGAACCGAGCGGATGGTGCCTGTGTTGTGCTCACCTCTCAGAGCATCTCCGAAACGGCGCCATGGTGCCGAACAAGCGGCGGAATGTGCCCTTCCGGTCTTTCGGTCTGCCTCCTGGGGCACTTCACGGCTCGGCGGTGATCACAGTATGCGTGCGCCGGGTTCAGGCCGAGGTGGGTGGAGGGCCGAACGGGTCGACCATGTCCACCTTGGGGGGCTCCTTCCGACGGTGGGCGCCGGGTTTGCAGCCCGCGAAGGGTCCTGAGGGATCACGCAGGGCGTTCATCACATGGTTCAGGTAGTCGCGGTGCCAGTTGGCGGGGCCGCACATACCGGAGCCCGGACCGGTCAGTTCCCCCCAGGCCAGCCACAGGCCGTGGAGCTGGGCGACCGCCTCCGGGTGCTCCCACCAGCGCGCGCACCAAGGGGCCGTGGAGGTGACCTCCCTCCCGTAGACCGGAAGCAGCACATGGTGGGTCCACAGCGTCAACTGACGTAGTGTCCGGGCGTATTCGGCCCCTTCGAGGTAGAGGATGAACAGCGGCCGGTCGGAGTCTTTCTTGGCGGGGTCCGTGCCTCCCGCTTCGGTGGTGGTGGATGTGTCGCCGGACGTCTCAGCCCGAGGGGGACCGCCCGGCTCGGCTGCGGAGACCTCGGGGCTCTGGACTGACATGGTCGTCCTGCTCTCTCTTGCGGTGGCTTTGCCTTCGGCTGCGCCTGACGCAGGGAGGAAACGTCGACGCGCCGGTTGCGGTTCACCCTGTGCCGTTCGCGTTCCGGGCCGTGGCCGGGATTCGGCGGCCGGAGTGCGTGCGGTCCATGGCGGGCGGCCCTCGGGAGAAGAGCGTCGGCGCGGGCGGGAGCGGGAAGCCGCTCGGTCGCGTCCCGCGAGGTGGCGCACGCGGTCATGCGGCTTCGCCTTCCGGTGCCCGGCTCGCGATTGCTCCCCTTCGGCGCCGCACGCGAAGTGCCCCGGTCAGATGCGGGAGTGCCTCAGCTGGTCGATCCACCCGGTGTGGTAACCGAGTTCCGTTCCGTTGATCGGCTGTACCACCCGGCGGTCACTCGACGGTCATTCGACGGGACGCGATCAACGGCCACCGGACTGAACCGCGGGGAAACCCGTGCCGTTGTGCCTCTTCGAGACAAGGAGGCCGAAAATGTCACGGACGTGCACGGGAGGCCCGCGCGGTGGCCACGGCATCAGCGACATCAGTCGTCCGGGGAGGCTCGCGCACCGGAACACCATGGGTGCGCCGGACACTCCGTCGAGCACCACACCGGCTTCGCCGGCCCTGTCCGCATTCGACGCGGCGACGCCGACGGGCACGACACCGGACGAGGTGGTCGACGACCTGACTCCGCCGACGACGGCGGCGAGTTCGCCCGACTCCACCGAAGCGGACGGCGAGTCGGCACCGGAGACCGCTGCCCGCCCCGGCGGGGGAGGTCTGTACAACCTGGTCACGGCCGCCCACAAGGCGGCCTCGGCACTGTACGGACGGGCATGGACGTACGCCGACGAGTGCGTGACCGTCGGTGTGACGGTGGTTCCGAGTCTGCTCCAGGCGGCCGGAGCCGCGACCGGCAATGACACGGTCGCCAAGATCGCCGGGGTGGCCGCCGCGGGGCCAGGGGCACAGCAAGCGGTGACAGCGGCCTACAACGCCGCGCGTATCCGGCTCCGTCCGGCGTTCCCGCATGCCGCGCCCAACCTGCCCCAAGGGGCGGCCGGTCTCTGCGCGGTGGTGTTCAACACGGCTCTTCCCTTTGCCACGGACCGAACGGTGAAGTTCGCCCTCACCGTTTCGGCGACGTTCGCCGCGGCCGCGGGGACCATCGCCGGCGGTCACCCCCCGGACGCTTACGCGGGACCACTCGTGCCGCCCACGCACAGTGCGGACGGGACCCCCGGGAGTGGACTCGCGGTCGCATCGGGTCAGGGAGACACCGGCGCCGTCGCACTCCGGTCGCTCCCCTCGGACGAGGACCCGGCGCGGCCGCTTCCCTCTCCACTGCACGGGACGAACGCGGCCGGCTTTCTGCCGGTGGTCCCGCGGAGCGTGCCGATTCCCACCGAGCCCCCGTCAGCGGTCTCACCGGCGGATCCAAGGCCGGGATCACCCCTCGTGCCACTCAGCGGTGCGTCGACGCACCGCTGAGGCCGACCACGCCCCGGGCGACCTGAACAAGGTCTTCTTCACCACCGGCGGCGGCGAGGCCGTCGAGACCGCCTGGAAGCTCGCCAAGCAGTACTT
>NZ_JBEYVI010000072.1:0-29994 GCF_040643955.1 Streptomyces sp. NPDC047061 | reverse complement strand
CGCGGATCCGACCGGGAGGCCGTGCTCGCCCGGTTCGTCTCCGAACTCTCCGAGGAGGACGAGCAGTTGCTGCATCGCCTGCTCGGGGACCTAAAAGGGCGCAACGCGCCTTTTAGGGGCGCGGGGAACTGCGCGAACGGCCCCCACGCGGCCGCACTCGCCGACGAGACCGGACCGTCCCGCCCCGTGGGCGGACCCGCCTACATCCGGCTCAGGCTCGCGGCGGCGAACAGGACGTCCCTGATCGCCGCCCGGTCCCCGAGTTGCCCCGCCGCAGCCTCCTCCGGCGGCACATGGCCCGCGGCCAGCCGGCAGAACTCCACGTCGTCCAGCGCCACGTGCGCCACCTCGAACTCCGACGAGCCCACCGCCCCCGGCGAGTCCAGCGGGATCAGCCACTCGCCGCCGCCGCTGCCCTCGATCTCCAGCCGCAGACTCCGGCCGGGCCGTCCCGCAGGGACCAGGTGGGGCGTCTGGCCGGGCGACGCCAGCCCCGCCCGTCGGCGCTCGGCCAGCGCAGCGGGCAGCATCCGGGCCGCCAGGTCGATCATCCGGTGCAGGTGCCTCGGGGCCGGCGGCCCGTAGGGATAGTCCACGGCCTCCGCGATGTCCTCCGCGTGCACCCAGCACTCGAAGGCACGGTCCAGCATCGCGTCGTGCAACGGCAGTTCGAAGTCGCTGTACGACACCCCGAGGCGCCCGGCGCCGCCGCCGGTGAAGGAGACGGTCTGCACGAGCCGGTGGCTCTGCTCCCGCCAGGGCACCCGCACCCCACGCGTCGGCGGGAAGTGCGAGGCCTGCCAGAACGCCTCGGTGCGGGCGGCCGGGCCCTGCACCGGGGTCTCCCCGAGCGGGTCCTCCAGGCCCAGCGCCGTCGCCACCAGCCCGTCGACGGACAGCAGGTGCGCGATCACTCCGGCGACCGTCGTACGGCGGGTCGCCGCCGCCTCGCCGTCGAACCAGCGCAGCCGCACCGGCGCGTGCCACTCCGCGTCGCCGATGTCCTGGAGCAGGGCGTCCAGGCGGGCGGTCTCCGCGTCGTAGGGCGCCGCCCAGGCGGGGATCGGGATCCTGGCCGGCCGGCGGTCCAGGCAGGCCTCCAGGACCCGGGTACGCAGGCCGGGATCGAGGTCCAGGCTCTCCGGCTGGTGCAGCAGGCCGACCGCCTCGCGCAGCCGCCGCGCCTCGTCCGCACAGGCCCCGCAGTCCCCGAGGTGGACCTCGACGGCGAGTGCCTCGGCGGTCGAGCACGCGGCCAGCGCCCACGCCCCGAGCAGCGACTTCAGGACGTCGTGCGACAACTGCAGCGGTACGGGCGGCTGGTCGGCCGGCTCGGGCAGCGGCTGCCCGCCGTCCTCGACGGAGGCCCGGGGCAGCGGTATGCGCGGCGACCGGCCGAAGTCGGCGCCGCCGTCGCGCGGCATGTCACCGTCCCCGGAGCCGTTGCCGTCGTGCGCCTCGGAGAACTCGGCGCCGGTCACGCCCCACCCCCGGGTCCGGGCGGCGTCCCGACGTCGTGCGCGGTGGACAGCAGCTGCAGGCCCAGGCGCAGCCGGCGGCGGGCCTCGTCCTCGGTGACGCCGAGGTCCACCGCGGTCTGCCGGTAGTCGCGGCGCTGGAAGTAGGCGAGCTCCAGGGCGGCGCGCAGCGGCGCCGGCATGGAGTGCACGATGTAGTCCGCGCGGGCGGCGACGGAGGCCCGCCGCACCTTGTGCTCCAGCTCCTCCGCGGCCTGCGGGGAACCGCTGTCGCCCGGGGCGAGCGCGGCGGTCTCGGTGGCCCGCAGGCGCTGCACGGCGAGCCGGTGGGCCAGCGCCGCGAGCCACGAGCGCAACGGCCCCTGCCGGGGGTCGTAGGCGTCGGGGTGCTCCCAGACCTGGGCGAAGACCTCGCGGGTTATGTCGTCGGCGGCCCGTTCGTCCCCGAGGACGCGATGGGCGAGCCCGTGCACGAGCGAGGCGAAGCGGTCGTACAGCTCACCGAGGGCGGCCGCCTCACCGCGTGCGAGCCGCTGCTGCATCTTGCGGTCCCAGCGGGGCGGTGCGTCCTTCTTCGCCATGCGGCCCCCTCCCCGTGTCCGTGTCCAGCGTGTCTCCACCGTCTCCTCGAATGTAGTCGGCACGTCCGGCAACGCACGCCCCTTTATGGCAATGCGCGCCCCTTGACGGACTGCAGGTGGTAGTAGGCGGTTCCGGTACTTCTCCCCGCCCTTCTGCCTGCCCTTCTCCGCGACGTTCTCCGCCGCTCTCCGCGTGATTCCCGGCTCTCCCGCTCGTATCCGGCCGAACCTTACGTTTCTGATCGAACAGGATCGTCAGTGACCGAAACAAGACCCTCTCCGATCGATGCTCGTTTGTCATCCGGGGTTTCGGGGAACCGCCGCTGGGCAGCCGCGCGACAAGAAGCGTAGGAACTGGCTCCGTTTCCGGGCGGTTCCGGAGATCCGGCGAGCGGAGGGCTGAGCCGTGGCTTTCAAGGTGACCGGCGTCGAACAGGGCGAGTGGGCGGTGCTCGGGGTGTCGGGCGAACTGGACCTGGTGACCTCGCCGGTGCTGCGCCAGCGGGTGCACGACGTGGTCGCCGAGGGCCACCACAGCCTGGTCCTCGACCTCTCCGACGTGTTCTTCTGCGACTCCAGCGGTGTCGGTGTCCTCATCGCGGCCCGCCGCCTGATCCGCTCCTGCCGGGGCCGGCTGCGGCTGATCCTGCCCGCCCAGGGCGCGAGTGACGGCTCTCACGTCAACCGGGTCCTCGGCGCCCTCGGCGTACGACGCCTGTTCGACGTGTACTCCGACATCGACAGCGCGACCGCCGACGAGGAGGACCCGCTGTCCGCGTAGCCGGGCCGCGCGAGCGCATAGCCGATGATCACGACAGTGCCACGTTGTTGTCGCGGAATTCCCCCGGTCTTGGCACAACTGTCGTTTTCCCGCTCTCGGGCCGCCGCCGCGTCGTACGCTCCCTGCGAGATGAACCCCCACGTCACGTAAGGCGGCCCGAACAGACATGGTCAGCACCGAGTACGAGCGACGGATCGCCGCCCGGTTCGCAACCTTCGACCAGGACGGCAACGGCTGGATCGACCGCGAGGACTTCAACGCGGCGGCCAAGGCGCTGCTCGCCGAGTTCGGCCTCGCCGCGCGCTCCGACAAGGGACAGGCCCTGTACGCCGGTGCGGAGGCCTTCTGGCAGGGCATGGCCGGCATGGCGGACCGGGACGGCGACCAGCGCATCACCCGCCAGGAGTTCGTCAGCGGCGCGGTCAAGCGGCTGCACGACAACCCCGAGCGGTTCGGCGAGATCGCCCGCCCCTTCCTGCATGCGGCCCTCGCCCTCGCGGACACCGCGGGCACCGGCACGGCGACCGTCGCCGACACCGCGCGCGTGCTGCGCGTCCTCGGGGTCGCCCCGGAGCTCGCCCAGGCGATCGCGTCGGGCCTCGACATCGACGGCGACGGCAACGTCGCGGAGACCGAGATCGTCCCGGCGTTCGCCCGCTACTTCACGATCCCGGAGTAGAGCTCCCCGGAGCCGGAGCCGGAGCCGGAGCCGGAGCCGGAGCCGGAGCCGGAGCCTCGGCGAACCGCTCGCGCAGCTTGTACTTGAGCACCTTGCGCAGCGTCTCGTTGCGCGGAAGCGCGTCCACCACCTCGAGCCGCTCCGGCAGCTTGTGCACCGACAGCCCTTCCGCGCGCAGGTACGACACCACCTCCGGGAGCGTCAACGCGGCCGTCCCCGGAGGCTGTTCGACCACCGCGCAGACCAGCTCACCGCGGTCCGCGTCCGGCAGCCCGACCACCGCCACGTCGGCCACCGCCGGATGCGCGGCGAGCAGGTCCTCGATCTCCTTCGCCGAGATGTTCTCGCCCTTGCGGATGATCACGTCCTTGAGCCGCCCGGTGAGGACCAGATGGCCGGTTCCGGTCACCCGGCCCAGGTCGCCGGTGCGCAGGAACCCGTCCGAGTCGAAGGCCGCGGCGGACTGCGCCGGGTCCAGGTACCCCTGGCACACCGCCTCCCCCCGCAACCGCACCTCGCCGCCCTCGGCGATCCGGATCTCCATCCCCTCCGGCGGCCTGCCCTCGGTCGTCGCCAGGTTCTCCGCCGTGTCGTCCGGCGCCCCCATCGTGATCATCGGCACCTCGGTCATGCCGTACCCGTGCGTCAGCTGCACGCCCATCTCGCGCACCACCGCGTGGTACACCTCCGGCGGCTTGGGCGCCCCGCCGCCCGCGAGCAGCCGCAGCGACGGGACGACCGGATCCCCCGGCTGCTTGCGCTGCTCGGCCAGGAACATCGAGTAGAACGCCGTCGAACCGCCCGCCACCGTCACCCCGTGCCTGCGGTACTCCGGCAGCGCGTCCGGCAGCGCGAACTGCTCGAACAGCACTGCCGGGAAGCCGTACAGCAGCAGCATCACCGTGTAGTCGGGGCCGGCGATGTGCGCGTACGGGAAGGCCATCGAGCCCACGTCGGCCGCCGTGAGCCGCAGCGCGTGCGCCAGGCACGACCCGCCCGCGATGAGCGAACGGTCCGTGTGCAGAACGCCCTTGGGGTCCGAGGTGGTTCCCGAGGTCCAGTAGATCCACCGGACGGAGGTGCCCTCGGCGGGCGGGGCGGGCAGCACGGCCGGATCGCCGTCGGGCAGCCCGGCGTCGTCGTACGCCTCGAAGACCCCCTTCGCGCCCAGCCGCCGCGCCATCTCCGTGTGGTCGAAGCCGCGCCACACGCCCGGTACGGCGAAGAACTCGGCCCTGGACTCGCGCAGTGCGAAGCCGACCTCGCGGTCCCGGTAGAACGGGATGACGGGCGACTGGACGGCGCCGAGCCTGGCCAGCGCGAAGGAGAGGACGGCCGTCTCGATCCGGGTGGGGAGCTGCCAGGCGACCACCGTGCCGGGGCGCACCCCCATGCCGTACAGCCCGGCCGCGACGCGTTCGGCACGCGTGCGCAGGCCGCCGAAGGTCAGGGTGCGGTCGCCCTGGAGGAACACCGGCCGGTCCGGGGTGAGTTCGGCGCGGCGGGCGGCCAGGTCCCAGAGTGTGCGGGAGGCGCTGAGGTCGTGTGCGGTGGTGTTCATGGCGTCCCCCTGCCGGCGGAACCGCGGAATCGACAACAGAACTGACGAGTCGTCAGATCGTAGGTCCTGGCGCCTTGCCGGTCCAGGGGTGCGGGGCTAGCCTGCGAGATCTGACGAAGATCTGATGAACCATCAGCTCCGTGGGGGTGTCTGCCGGTGGATCTGTCGTACACGCCCGAGGAGGAGGACTTCCGGGCGCGGCTGCGGGAGTGGCTCGCCAAGGCGCTGCCCGGCCTCCCGCCGAAGCCCAGGCCCGAGGACTGGCCGGGCCGCCGCGCCTACGACCTCGGCTGGCAGCGCGCGCTGTACGACGCCGGGTACGCCGACGTCCACTGGGACGCCTCTCCCACCATGCGGCTGATCTTCCTGGAGGAGACCGAGAAGGCCGGTGCGCCCTATGTGGGCGCCAACTTCGTCGGCCTGCTGCACGCGGGCCCCACCATCGCCGCCGAGGGCACCGAGGAGCAGCGGGCCCGCTGGCTGGCGCCGATCCTGCGCGGCGACGAGGTGTGGTGCCAGGGCTTCAGCGAACCGGACGCCGGCTCCGACCTGGCCGCGCTGCGCACGCGCGCGTGGCGCGACGGAGACGACTACGTGGTGACCGGGTCCAAGATCTGGACCTCGCACGCGGAGGTCGCCGACTGGTGCGAGCTGCTGGTGCGGACCGACCCGGCGGCACCGAAGCACCGGGGTATCACCTGGCTGGCCATGCCCATGGACGCCCCGGGAATTATCGTACGGCCGCTGCGCACGCTCGCCGGGTCGGCCGAGTTCGCCGAGGTGTTCCTCGACGAGGTGCGGGTGCCGGTGGCCAACCGGGTCGGCGCCGAGCACGACGGCTGGCGCGTCACCATGGTGACCCTCTCCTTCGAACGCGGCACTGCCTTCGTCGGCGAGGTGGTCGCCTGCCGCCGGGTGCTCGGCGACCTCGCGCGCGTGGCGCACGGGAACGGCGCCTGGGACGACCCGGGACTGCGCCGCCGCCTCGGCCGCCTGAACGCCGAGTTCCGGGCGCTGTGGCGGCTCACCCAGTGGAACGTCAGCGAGGCGGAGGGCCGGGGCGTGCCCGGCGTCGGGGGCTCGGTCTTCAAGCTGCGCTACTCGCACGCCCGCCAGGAGCTGTACGACGCGGCGGCCGACGTGCTCGGCCCCGACGCCCTCGACCTCGACCGGCCCTGGGTCCTCGACCGGCTCTCCTCCCTCTCGTACACCATCGCGGCCGGGACCTCGCAGATCCAGCGGAACATCGTGGCCGAGCGGATCCTCGGGCTGCCGAAGGGGCGGTGAGCGGACGTGCGCTTTCGACTGACCAGCGACCAGGAGGCGCTGCGGGCGGGCATGCGGGAGCTGCTCGGGCGCCGGTTCGACGGCGCGGTGCTGCGGGCGGCGGCGGCCGGCGCGCCGGGCGGCCTCGACCGGGGCCTGTGGCGGGAGCTGGGCGCCGCCGGGTTCTTCGCGCTGCGGCTGCCCGAGGCCGACGGCGGCGTCGGGCTCGGCCTGCCCGAGGCCGTGCTGGTGTTCGAGGAGGCGGGGCGGGCGCTGCTGCCCGGACCGCTGGTGGCCACCCACCTCGCGGCGGCCGACGTGCCCGGCGCGGCCACCGGGGAGGCCGTGGTGGCCCGGGTGGACGGCGGCCTGGTGGAGTGGCTGGCCGAGGCCGACGCGGTGACCGGGGACGCCTCGGGCGCCGTGCCGGTGCGCTCGGTGGACCCGTTGACGCCCCTGCACCGGGTCCCGGGGCCGGTCTTCGCGCCGCCCGACCCGGTCGCCGTGCTCCTCACCGCCGCCGAGCAGCTCGGCACGGCCACGCGCGCGTGCGAGCTGGCCGTGCAACACGCCCGCACGCGCGTGCAGTTCGGGCAGCCGATCGGTGCGTTCCAGGCGGTCAAGCATCTGTGCGCCGACATGCTGGTGCGCACCGAGACCGCACGGGCGGCCGTCTACGCGGCCGCCGTGACCTCCGACCCCGCGGACCTCGCGGCGGCCCGGCTGCTCGCCGACGAGGCCGCCGTGCGCGGCGCTCGGGACTGCCTCCAGGTGCACGGCGGGATGGGCTTCACCTGGGAGTCGGAGGTGCATCTGCATCTGAAACGGACATGGGTACGGGCGCAGCGTGGCGGATCGAATACGGAGAGTGAGGACATGCTCGCCGCGGAGCTGCTCGGCTGAGCGTTCGAAACGCCCCTGGCCTGCGGAATCATGGGTTCGGGCGGTCGAGATGTCGCGGATTGTGGCATACCGGAATTACGGAGCGTTGATACCGGGTTGTGTCCAACGCGTGACTCGTCACGGCCTGGAGTCGGCTGTCCCCTCCGGTACCTTCTGTGGGATGCGAGTGGTTCCGAGGACGAGCCATGCCGGCGGAGCCGTCGAAGCGGCCCCGCCACTCATGGTGCGCACCGCCGCTCGCAGGGCGGTAAGGGCTTGTGCCCCCGCTTGTTCGACTCCCCGCCGCGAGCGTCGCACAGTATGCCGGAGGCGTACTCCTTCGCGCTGGAATATGCCCGAAGCGCTTGTTGGGGTGACTGTACGTCAACCATGCTGTCTCGTAAGGGAATCACGTTCCGTGACCCTTGCTCTGGCCGTTGTTCTGGCCATGCAGAAAATGGCTACGATCGTGGCCCTCGTCGTCCTCGTCGTCGCGGCCCTCGTCGCGGCGCCGGCTCGGCGCGGGTTCATGTGTCCGCCGGTTCGGATGGTGTGAGCGGTGCAGGTGCTTCAAGTGCAGCTGGAGATCCGGCCCGACCCCGCGGAGGTGGGGCGGGCCAGAAGGTGGGCCCGCTCGCGCCTCGCCGGGTCCGGTATAGCGGCGGACGAGCCGCTGGCCGAGACGCTGATCCTGCTCGTCTCCGAGCTGGTCACCAACGCCGTGGTGCACACCGGCTGTCCGGCCGTGCTGCGGCTCTCGCTGCCGGGCGTGGAGCGCAGAGGCGCCGACGAGTCGGTCACCGTACGGCTGGAGGTCGCCGACGCCAGCGACCGCGCGCCCGTGCCGCGGTGTGCCGACGGCGACGCGACCGGCGGCCGCGGCCTCGCCCTCGTCGACGGGCTCGCCGACCGCTGGGGCTGGAGCCCCGAAGACGGCGGCAAGCGCATCTGGTGCGAACTCGACCGGTGTTCGCAGCCCCAGCAGGGCGCGGCGGTGGCGTACGGGGGCGGCCTCGCCTCGTACGAAGGGCTGGCCTTCGAGGCCGTGTGAACCCGCCGTGCGGCCATGCGCCGGGGGTTGCATCCGTGCGCGCCCATGATGAACCGGGGCATAAGTCGTAAAGCTCCGCGCGGGTGTTGACGCCTTGTGACCGTTTGCTCACGCTTGAGGTCTGCGATTCGCCGCGAGGGGACGGCGAGGGTCTTGATGGCGGACGCCCTCGTCGAGTGTGGGTCGAGTCGGACGGCGGCGCGCGGGACCGGGCTCGGGGCGGGCCGGTGCGCGTGGTCGTCCGGGTGCAGGGGGAATGGGGGAGGGCCGGTGTCACGCCGCCTCGGCGTGACACCGGCTTCCGGCGGGGCGGCGCTCACTTCCGGCGAGGCGCTACTCAGAGGACAGCCACGGGGGCGACCGGGGTGCCCGTCGCGCCGACGAACGGCTCGGGCATCGCCGACAGCAGGAACGCGTACCGGCCGCTTTCTCCACAGGCTGTGGACAACTCTTCGAGATTCCAGTTCTGGCCCTGCAGCATCCCCATCTCGACCAGGTCCAGGGCGTGCACGGGCAGCCACAGGTCCTCGATCTCCGGCGGGAAGATCTCGAACGTGAGAGTGTCGTTCGCGACCGCGGCCACGTCGCGCGCGTGGAACCACTCCGGGGTGTGCACCGAAAGACCCGGCGACGGATAGCCGTACCCGTGCTTGTCCCCGGCCAGGTACACCTGCACCTGCCCGGTCCGTACGAGGACCATGTCGCCGCCGCGGACGGTCGTCCCGGCGAACTCCTCGGCCGCGTCCAGGTCTTCCGGGGTGACCGCGTGCCCGCCCGTCAGCCGGTCGACGCCCCGCGCCCGCGCCACGTCCAGCAGCACCCCGCGCGAGACGATGTGCCGCGCCTTGTCGATCCCGGAGAACTCGGCACCGCCGTGCGCGGTGACCGTGCCCGCCGGGCGGCCGTTGTAGAGCCTCCCCGAGTGCGAGACATGGGTGAGCGCGTCCCAGTGGGTGCCGGCCTGCAGCCCCATGGTCACGGCGTCGTCGCTGCACGCCACCGTCCCCGGGCCGAAGAGCTCCTGGTTGATCTGCACCATGGTGTGCAGGGGGTTGACCCGCCCGGGGATCATCCCGGTCTGCACGCCGTCCTCCCGGAGCGGCAGGGCGAGCGGCACGCGCCGTCCGCTGCGGACGGTCGCCGCCGCCTCCCGCACCACTTCGTCGGTGATCAGGTTCAACGTGCCGATCTCGTCGTCGGCCCCCCAGCGGCCCCAGTTGTTGACGCGCTTGGCGATGTCGTGGAACGCGGGATGAAGCGTCGGCAGTGACATCTCGGTCCTCCCCGGGGCTTGTGTCCGCACATCAGACGCGCCATAAAATCTAACGGTCCGTCAGAAACCGCGGGAAGGGGCCGGGCGTGGGGAACTTCTTGGCAGGCAAGGTCGTCGCCGTGACGGGTGCCGGGCGCGGTATCGGACGGGCGGTGGCACTGGCGGCGGCGGCCGAGGGGGCGAAGGTCGTCGTCAACGACTACGGCGTCGCCGTCGACGGCGCCTCGCCCACGAGCGAGGTCGCCGAGGCCGTCGTCAAGGAGATCGAGGCGGCGGGCGGCGACGCGGTCGCCGTCGCCGACGACATCTCCACGATGGCGGGCGGGCAGCGGGTCGTGGACACGGCACTGTCGTCGTACGGCCGTCTCGACGGGGTCGTGTGCGTGGCGGGGATCCTGCGCGAGCGGATGCTGTTCAACATGGCCGAGGAGGAGTGGGACCCGGTGGTCGCCACTCATCTGAAGGGCACGTTCACGGTGTTCCGGGCGGCGTCGGCGGTGATGCGTGCGCAACGCGCCGGCACGCTGATCGGCTTCACCAGCGGCAACCACCAGGGCTCGGTCTCGCAGGCCAACTACAGCGCGGCCAAGGGCGGGATCATCTCCCTCGTGCGGAGCGCTGCGCTGGGCCTCCACAAGTACGGGGTGACCGCCAACGCGGTGGCGCCGGTGGCCCGGACACGGATGTCGGCGGGCGTGCCGACGGAGCTGACGGAGATCGGCGAGCCGGAGGACGTGGCCGCGTTCGTGGTCTACCTGCTGTCGGACGCGGCGCGGGACGCCGGGGTCACCGGGCAGGTCTACACGGTGGCCGGGCCGAAGATCGCGGTGTGGGCCCAGCCGAGGGAGTTGCGGGCCGCGTACGCCGAAGGGGGTGCGTGGACGCCGGAGCGGATCGCGGAGGCGCTGCCGGGGAGTGTCGGCACGGACCCTATGCCGATGCTGGCGCGGCTGGCGGCGATGGAGGCGGCGGCGCGGGACGGAAGTCGGCCGAACGCCTAATGGGCAGGGGGGTGCGGTCCATGCGCGGGTGTGGCGCCGTGGTGGTTGTTCGCGCAGTTCCCCGCGCCCCTGGGTCGGCTGTCCGCGCCGGCGTTCAGAGTCCCCGCCCGTCTGGTCATCAGTCCACGCACCCTGTCGGCCCCTTTCCTTCTCCGCCGCGACGGCGCTCGGCCACGACGGCGGTGGCCGGCGGTTTCTGTACGGCCCCAATCCCGCGACGCATTTCTGGAGGTCACCGTGGAGTTCGGCTTTGCGCCGGAGGACGAGGAGTTTCGCCGGGAGGTCCGGGGCTGGCTCGGTGCGCACGTCAAAGGCGATGTGGACCGGCGCAGTTGGGAGCGCTCGCTCGGGGCCGCCGGGTGGATCGGGATCGGGTGGGCGGAGGGCGGGTACGGGAACCGGACCGCCACGCTCACCCAGCAGGTCGCCTGGGCCGAGGAGTACGCGCGGTCGGCGGCACCGCCGCGGTCCGGGCACATCGGGGAGAACCTGCTCGCCCCGACGCTCATCGCGCACGGCAGCAGTGAGCAGAAGGCGCGCTTCCTGCCGGCCGTCGCCGCCGGGGAGGAGCTCTGGTGCCAGGGGTACAGCGAGCCCGGCGCGGGGTCCGATCTGGCCGGCGTGCGGACCGTGGCCGTGCGGGAGGGGGACGGCTACCGCGTCTCCGGGCAGAAGATCTGGACGTCGCTCGCCCACGAGGCCGACTGGTGTTTCGTGCTGGCGCGGACCGAGCCGGGCTCACGACGGCATCACGGGCTGAGCTTCCTGCTGGTGCCGATGGACCAGCCGGGCCGTGTCGAGGTCCGCCCCATCCGGCAGATGACCGGCACCAGCGAGTTCAACGAGGTCTTCTTCGACGGGGCGCACGCGCGCGTGGAGCACGTCGTGGGCGGTGCGGGCAACGGGTGGCGGGTGGCCATGAGCCTGCTCGGGTTCGAGCGCGGGGTGTCCACGCTCGCCCAGCAGATCGGGTTCGCACAGGAGCTGGGGAAGGTGGTGCGGGATGCCGTACGGAGTGGGGCCGTCGACGATCCCGTCGTACGGGAGCGGCTGGTGCGGCAGTGGGCCGAGTTGCGGGTGATGCGGTGGAACGCCCTGCGGACGCTGGGGAACTCGGCCGCGGAGCCCGGCGCGCCCAGTGTGGCCAAGCTGCTGTGGGGCGGCTGGCACCAGCGGCTCGGAGAGCTCGCCGTGCTGGTGCGGGGCGCGGCCGCGAGCGTCGGCCCGGCCGGCTGGTCGGCCGCCGCGCCGTACGAACTGGACGCCGCCCAGCACCTGTTCCTCTTCTCCCGGGCCGACACCATCTACGGCGGCTCGGACCAGGTGCAGCGCACGATCATCGCCGAGCGGGTGCTCGGTCTGCCGAGGGAACCGAAGGGGGTTGAGTCGTGATGCGTGGGGTCGTGTTCGACGGGAAGCAGGTGCAGGTCGTCGATGACCTGGAGGTGCGGGAGCCGGGGCCGGGGGAGGTGCTGGTCGCGGTGTCGGCGGCAGGGCTGTGTCACAGCGATCTGTCGGTGGTGGACGGGACCATACCTTTCCCCGTTCCCGTGGTGCTCGGGCATGAGGGCGCGGGTGTGGTGGAGGCGGTCGGTGTGGGGGTCACCCATGTGGCACCGGGAGATCATGTCGCGCTGTCCACGCTCGCCAACTGCGGTGCCTGCGCCGACTGCGACCGAGGCCGGCCGACCATGTGCCGTAAGGCCATAGGCCGGCCGCAGAAGCCGTTCACACGCGGCGGTCAGGCCGTGTACCAGTTCGCGTGCAACTCGGCCTTCGCGGAACGGACGGTCGTCAGGGCCGTGCAGGCGGTACGGATCCCGAAGGACATCCCGCTGACGTCCGCCGCGCTGATCGGGTGCGGGGTGCTGACCGGTGTGGGCGCCGTACTGAACCGGGCCCGCGTCGACCGCGGTGACACCGTGCTGGTCATCGGCACCGGCGGGATCGGGCTGAACGTCATCCAGGGGGCGCGGATCGCGGGCGCGCTGCGGATCGTGGCCGTGGACGCCAACCCGGCCAAGGAGGAGGTCGCCCGGCAGTTCGGCGCGACGGACTTCCTGACCTCGACGGAGGGCGTGAAGGACCTGCTGCCGACCGGGGTGGACCACGCCTTCGAGTGCGTCGGCCGGGTCGAACTGGTCCGGCAGGCCGTCGACCTTCTCGACCGGCACGGCCAGGCCGTCCTCCTCGGTATGCCCGCCGCCACCGCCGAGGCGTCCTTCGTCGTCGCCGCCATGTTCCTCGACAAGTCCATCCTGGGGTGCCGGTACGGCTCCTCGCGCCCGCAGCACGACATCGCGCTCTACGCCGAGCTGTACCGCCAAGGGAGCCTGCTGCTGGACGAGCTGGTGACCGAGACGTACCCCGTGGAGGACTTCGAGAAGGCGCGGGCGGACGCGGAGGCGGGGCGGGTGGCGCGGGGGGTGCTGACGTTCTAGTACTCCGGCCGTAGTTGTGGATCTCGGAAGTCGAGGCGGTTCCGACGGCTGCGGCCACGCCGGATGGCATGCAGCATCCATGGGAGCGGGCCAAGTGGGACGCGGACGCGGTCCGCGATGATCCCTGTCGGCAAGTTCCGTGTTGACGTGCTGATGCGCATGGTGCCCCGACGCGGCTGGCAGCAACTGTCCGCGGGCGCCGGCGCAAAAGGCCCGCGCTACGGCGTCGTCGACACCAGGCCCGCGCCTGCCGCTACCGCCGACGCGAGGTCACAACATGAAGATCTACAACTGCAGATGGAGGATTGATCGACTGAGCTCAGAAGCGACCGCCCGAAGCCAGTGCGGTCCGAGGGGCCTCTCATGGCGCCGTCAGCGCCGCCAGGGCGCGGTCCATCGCGTCGTTGAATTCTTCCGGCGTCAGCGGCAGCCGGGACTTGACGTCCCGACTCCACTGGTCGGCGAGGACCTCGGCGGAGCCCGCCTCGACACCGTCGAGCGCCGCGTCGGCCAGGTCCGACGGCGCGATCTTGGCCACGGGCCAGCCCGCGGCCATGTCGGTGTCGGCCAGGCCGAGGTGCACCGCTGTCACGAGCGTGCCCTGCTCGGCGAGTTCCAGGCGGACGCCGTTGGTCATGGCCCAGGCGGCGGCCTTGGTCAGGTGGTAGGCATTGGCGCCCTTGCCCCCGAACCATGACATGGCGGAGAGGACGTTGACGATCGCGCCCCCGCCGTTCCTGGCGAGCGCCGGCGCGAACTCCCGGATCATTCCCAGGTGGCCGAACATGTTGGTCTCCAGCTCGTGCCGTACCGCGTCCAGCGAACCGGTCACCAGGTCGGTCCCCGTCTGGATCCCCGCGTTGTTGATGAGCAGCGAGACGTCCGGGGCGGCCTCGGCGGCGGCCCTCACAGATGCGGGATCGGCGATGTCGAGGGGCAGCACGTCGACCCCGGGCAGGTCCACGGTCTCCGGCCGGCGAGCCGTCGCGTAGACCTTGCGGGCGCCCCGTTCGAGCAGGCGCTGGGCGAAGGCGCGGCCCAGACCGCGATTGGCTCCGGTGACAAGGGCGACGGAGTTGTTGATGTCCATGCCCGGTACGCTAAAACCTGACGTTGACGTCAGAGGCAAGTGCCGGCCGTCAGGACCGGGGCGAGAGGAATCACCATGACCGTCACGGAGGCTGCGGCCGAGCGGCTGGTCCGCATCGGCGAGGTGGCACGGGACGCCGGCGTCTCGGTACGCGCCGTGCGCTACTACGAGCAGCAGGGGCTGCTCATCGCGGAGCGCAGCCCGTCCGGCCAGCGCCTCTACCGGCAGGACACCGTCACCCTGGTGCGCTTCTTCCAGCAGATGTTCGCCGCCGGTCTGACCAGCCGAAGGATCGCGGAACTCCTTCCATGCTGGGACACCGGGCACACCGACGCCGAGCAACGAGCCATGCTGCGCGCCGAGCGCGACCGCATCCAGGCCAAGGTCGACGACCTGCAGGCCGCCCTGGACCGCCTCGACGAGGTCATCGCGATCACGGACACGCACCCGTAGGCGCGGTCGGTCGGATGGTTCGTGGTTTGGCCGGTGATGCCCGGCCCGGGGATGCACCGCCCTCGACGGGCTCTTCCGTTTGTGCAATCAGGTGAGCGGGGATTCTGCGGAGGCCTGTCGGTTTCCCTTGGAGTCCGGTTTTGTGGCGGCCTTGGCCACGGCGCGCTCGATTGTCAGCTCAACCCACGAAGCCGGAGCGTCAACATGCATGTGACTGATCCGCGAAACCCCAACCCGATGAGATGACGTGGATCGGAAGCAATCGCAGGGAACTTCCGCCCCGTGGCAGCCTCTTCGCGACGGCACTGCACGGCACGAGGAGGAACGCCATGGAATGTGAGCCGGCAGGACGCGGTGGTGGTTCTGACCAATCCGCGCTGCTGGGAACGGCTCTCGCGGCAGTCCTGACCCTGATGGCCGGTCCAGACCGGCATGGCACATTTTTGGCACCCTTCTCATTGCGGCCTGGACTGCCTCGGAGGGGAAGTCACGGACTACGTTCTTCCTTGGGTATGGCTGGTCGCCTCAGCTGTCGCCTATATCCTCTCCAGGTGGTACGCCAAGAGGTCTTGGGCGGACGGGGACGATCAGATCCCGACGAATTCCCGGCAGGTTCTCCCCGCGCAACACCGTGAGCCCCGGTCGTCACAGACCGCGCCATCGGCTGAGTTATGAACTCACGTGCAGCGCAAAGCCATTTCGGCGAGTGGACGGCATGCGGTTGTGCGTTGGCTGGGGAAATCCCTCGGTGTTGTCGGCGCACCCCCCTACCGTCGTCCCATGACCTATCGTGACGTCGCGTCCAGGAAGGTCCTGATCTGGGCCTGCACCGCCGTGGGGGCCCGAATGCCGGTCGCCATGGCGCCGTTGGCGCTGGTGTTCCTGGTGCGTGAGCGGGCCGGTGGTTATTCGCTGGGGGCGATGATCGCGGCGGTTTACGTGGTCGCCGAGATCGTGGGTGCGCCCGTGCTCGGGATGCGACTGCGGCCCGCGCGTGCCCGGGTGCAGCTGACCGTCGGTCTGGTGGCCGGAGCCGCCGGATTCGCTGGGCTCGGCACTTTCCCGGACACACAGCCCGCCGTCCTTGCCGTGTTCGCGTTCGTGGCCGGTGCGGCGCCGGCCGCCGCCACTGGGGCCCTGCGCACCCTGCTCACCACGATGGTCCCGGAGCGTGCCGTCGCGCAGGCGCTGTCCGTCGAGACGATGGTGACGGCCGCCGTGTGGGCGGTCTCCCCGGCCGCGGTGGCCGGGCTGGCCCTGGGCGTCGCCCCCGGCGCCCCGCTGCGTTTGGCCGCCGCCCTCATGGCCGCATCGCCGGCCGGTCTGTGGCTCCTGCCGTCCGCGCGGGCCGCGGACGAGCGGGCGGACCTGCCCCTCTCGCGGGTCCTGGCCGGTGCCTGGCCGGTGTACGTCACGGGCGCGGCCAGCCTGACCCTGCTCGGGCTGTCCGAACTCGTGCTGCCCGCGCTGCTCGAACAGCGCGGGATCGGCGTCGGCTGGTCGGGTCCGCTGCTGACCGGGATGGCGGTGGGCGGCGGCCTCGGCGCGTTCCTGCACGGCCTGCGGGCCTGGCCCGGACGGCTGCGCACCCACAGCGTGGTGCTGATGGCCGGTACGGCGGGCTGTGTGACGCTCGCCGCGCTGATACCGCGCACGGCCGGGATCGCGCTCGCGCTGGTCGCGGGCGGCATGCTGCAGTCCGCCGCGATGCTCACCCGCAACCTGTCGCTGCGCGAGGCACTCCCGCCGCGCGCCCATGCCGCCGGTTACTCGGTCATGTACGCGGCCGCGGGCGCCGGTTACGCGGCGACCGGCTCCCTCGCCGGTGCGTTGCTGCGCGTGGTGGCGCCGTCCACGGCCGTGCTGGCCGGGGTGGGTGTGACCCTGCTGCTGAGTGCGATCGGCTGGTGGGGCGAGGTGACGTGGGCCGGGAGGTCAGCGCGGGGTGCCGACCTCACCGCGGCCCCGGGTTTCGCCGGCGCCGGTGCGGAAGGTACGGCGATAGGCGGTCGGGGTGACGCCGAGTGCCGTCTGTAGGTGCTGGCGCATCGACTGGGCGGTGCCGAAGCCGGCGTCCCGGGCCACCTGGTCGACGGAGAGGTCGGTGGACTCCAGGAGGTGGCGGGCGCGTTCGACGCGCTGCTGGGTGAGCCACTGGCCGGGGCTGACGCCGGTCTCCTCGCGGAAACGGCGCGTGAAGGTCCGTACCGACATGGCCTCCTGCTCGGCCATGTCGCGCAGCTGGACGGGCTCGTGGAGGCGGCCCAGGGCCCAGGCGCGGGCCGCGGTGGTGGTGGCGACCTGGGGGTCGGGGACCGGGCGGTGGATGTACTGGGCCTGGCCGCCGTCCCGGTGCGGAGGGACGACCGTACGGCGGGCCACCTCGTTGGCGACGGCCGTGCCGTGGTCGCGGCGGACCATGTGCAGGCACAGGTCGATGCCGGCGGCCACCCCGGCGGAGGTGAGGATGTCGCCGTCGTCGATGAAGAGGACGTCCGGGTCCACCCGCAACTGCGGGAACAGGCGCTGGAGATGGTCCGCCTCGGCCCAGTGCGTGGTCGCGGGGCGGCCGTCCAGGTAGCCGGCGGCGGCCAGGACGTAGACGCCGGTGCAGATGGAGGCGAGCCGGGTGCCGGGGCGGATGTGGGCGAGGGCGGCGGCCAGCTCGGGGGTCAGGACGCCCTGCTCGAAGACCGGGCCCAGCTCGTACGAGGCCGGGATGACCACGGTGTCGGCGGTGGCCAGCGTCTCCGGGCCGTTGGGCACGTGGATCGCGAAGTCGGCGTCGGTCTCGACCGGCCCGGGCGGGCGGACCGAACAGGTCACGACCTCGTAGAGATGGCGGCCCCGGGCGTCCTTGGGGCGGCCGAAGATGCGGTGCGGGATGCCCAGCTCGAAGGGGAGCAGGCCGTCCAGGGCGAGGACGACGACGCGGTGCGGGCGGAAGCCGGGGTCACTGCTCATGGCCCGATCCTAGCGAATACTGTCCTCCGGGCCACTCGATGGCGCGAGGCGGTTGGCCGGATATTTATGGCGTGACCCAGACAAGCGAAGCCGCAGCCGCCCCCGCCGAGGACTCGAAGGGCTCGAAGGGCTCGAAGCCGATCCGCTCGCCGCGCATCCACCGTGCCTGGTTCGTCGCCGCCGTCACCTTCGTCACGATCATCGGCGCGGCCGCCTTCCGCTCCCTGCCCGGCCTGCTCATCGACCCCCTGCACGCGGAGTTCGGCTGGTCGCGCGGCACGATCGGCGCGGCCGTCTCCGTCAACCTCGCGCTGTACGGGCTCACCGCGCCCTTCGCCGCCGCGCTGATGGACCGCTTCGGCATACGCCGGGTGGTGGCCGTCGCCCTGACCGTCATCGCCCTCGGCTCGGGCCTGACCGTGTGGATGACGGCGGCCTGGCAGCTGATGCTCTGCTGGGGCCTGCTGGTCGGGCTCGGCTCCGGCTCGATGGCCCTCGCCTTCGCCGCCACGGTCACCAACCGCTGGTTCACCACCCGGCGCGGCCTGGTCAGCGGCATCCTCACCGCCGCCTCCGCCTCGGGCCAGCTGATCTTCCTCCCGCTGCTCTCCTGGATGGTGGAGACCTACGACTGGCGCCCGGCCGCCGTCACCGTCGCCCTCGCCGCCCTCGCGGTCGTCCCCTTCGTCTGGCTGCTGCTGCGCGACCACCCGGCCGACGTGGGCCAGAAGCCGTACGGCGCGACCGAGTTCGTACCGAAGCCGGCACCGGTCACCGGGGCCGCCCGACGCACCCTCTCGGTCCTGTCCTCCGCCGTGCGCACCGGGCCGTTCTGGCTGCTCGCCGGCACCTTCGCGATCTGCGGGGCCTCCACCAACGGCCTGGTCCAGACCCACTTCGTGCCCGCCGCCCACGACCACGGGCTGCCCGTCACCACGGCGGCCTCGCTGCTCGCGGTCATCGGCGTCTTCGACGTCGTCGGCACGATCGCCTCCGGCTGGTTCACCGACCGCTTCGAAGCGCGCCGCCTGCTCGCCGTCTACTACGCCCTGCGCGGCATCTCCCTGCTCTTCCTGCCGATGCTCCTCGGCCCGTCGGTTCACCCCTCGATGATCTTCTTCATCGTCTTCTACGGCCTCGACTGGGTCGCCACCGTCCCGCCCACCCTGGCCCTGTGCCGGGAGCGGTACGGCGACGACAGCGCCATCGTCTTCGGCTGGGTCCTCGCCTCCCACCAGATCGGCGCGGCCCTCGTCGCCTACCTCGGCGGCGTCGCCCGCGACGTCTTCGGCACCTACGACATGGTCTGGTACGCCTCCGGCACCCTGTGCGCGGCGGCGGCCCTGATGGCCCTGCTGATCCGGCGACGGCCGGTGCCCGCGGCAGGGGAATTCGGCGCGGTGAGCGGGGCCGTGCCGGCCTAGGGGAGAACCCCCGTCGGCACGGAGCGGCCGTACAGCTCGTCCAGGCCGATCAACAGCACTCCACCCCGAGCCGCCTCGGTTCGCAGGGCGTCGCTGAAACCCGCCGCACTGAAGCAGGCCAAGGCGCAGTGCGAGGTGTCCATGCCGCGCCCGGCGAGCAGTTCCCGGGCACGCGCGAGGCGTTCGAGGTGGTTCACTCCCATGACAGTGCCCCACTTCGCCTCGCCGAGCAGGGCGACCGACGGACGGTTCCCCCCGGACCCCTGCTCGACGACGGCCACGTCGACCTGGAGCTGCCGGCGTTCCTTCGGATCGGTCACGATGCCGCTGCCCACCTCGCCCAGCGAGGTACTGAGCAGGGTCCGCCCGGGCCCCAGGACGTACTCACGGCACATCGCCTCGAAGTGCGGACCGGCCACCTGCGCCGCGAAGCGCTGTCCTGCCTGGGCCCACACCTCGGTGGCCTGGCCTCCTTCCAGCCGGGTCCAGGCCGGCCGCATGACGGCTTCGTAGAAGTTGATCAGCGGCTCGGTGATGCGGTACTGGGATTTTCCGGCCCGGAAGACATCGGCTTCCCGCGCCAGGAGATGGCTGTCCTCCAGGACGTTGAGCGGATGCGAGATGTCGACCGACTTGCGGCCGATGTAGCCCGCGATGCCGCCGCGCGTGGTGTTTCCCTGTGCCACGGCGGCCAGCACCGAGTGATAGAGCGCCGTGTCCCGGATGTCCGCTTCCTCGGCGAGCAGATACCGGGCCTCCCGGAAGAGCGGGCTGAACGGCGACAGGACCGTGCGGCAGATCCATTCGTCGAAACCGTCCAGATCGGCGGGAACGTCGTCCGCCAGGAACTGACGGCGATACGCGGGGGTGCCGCCGAGCACCGCGTGCAGTCGGGCGGCGAGCGCGGGATCGGCGGTGACACCCCAGAAGTCCGCTGCCGCCCGGTACCCGAAGGGCCGGACCACGAGTTCGAGCTGAGCCCGTCCGCGCAGCGGCGCACTGCTGGCCAGCAGCCCGCCCATGACGGACATCGCCGACCCGCACAGGAGCAGCCGCATGCGGCTCTCCGCCACCTGGTCCCGGTCGATCGCGCGCTGGATCAGGGAGGGCAGTTCCGGAGCCGCCCGCACCAGGTACGGGAACTCGTCGATGACCACGAGGAACGGGGCGTCCGCCGCCGGGCCGCCCGGCGCCCGGGCGCCCGGGGCCGCGAGGCCGAAGAGGTAGGACACCGCGTCGTCCCAGGTGGCGAAGGAGAAGGGCACAGGAGAACCCACGTGCTCGGCCAGCGCGGCGCTGAACTGCCGCAGGGACTCGGTCTCGGTGGCGTCGGTGGCTCCGAAGTAGAACCCGCCGCACTGCTCGACGAGCGCCCGTAGCAGGTACGTCTTCCCCATGCGCCGTCTGCCGCTGAGCACCCCGAGTGCGGCATGCGGCAGCGGGCGGGCGACGAACGTGGTGAGGGCGTCCCATTCGGGGCCCCGGTCGAAGACGCGGGACGGCTTGGCCGGCCTGGGCTGCTGCATGGGAGTACCTTCCGGCACGGTACTTAGGAGTGTACTTCTAAGGAGTGTAGTCCTAAGTGGTGCGCCGGGGCGTCGGGACAGGCTGCCGGCGGAGTACGCCCGATCGCTAGAGGAACCGCCCCCGGTGGAACAGCAGCGGTGCCCGGTCCGGGTCGTCGCCCGTGCCCAGTGCGTCGACCCGGCCGACCACGATCAGATGGTCGCCGCCCGTGTGCACCGCGTGGACCGTGCAGTCGATCCAGGCGGCGGCGCCCGCCAGCCGGGGGGAGCCGGAGGCCGGGGCCGCGTCGTGCGGGACGCCGGCGAACTTGTCCGCGCCGCTCACCGCGAAGGCGCGGCACAGCTCGCCCTGGCCCGCGCCGAGGACGTTGACGCAGAAGACGCCGGCGCGGGCGATCCGCGGCCAGGTGGCCGACGTACGGCCGACCATGAAGCAGACCAGGGGCGGGTCGAGGGAGAGGGAGGAGAAGGACTGGCAGGCGAAACCGGCGGGGGAGGACTCGCCCTCGGCGGCCGGTGCGGTGATCACGGTGACCCCGGTCGCGAAGGTGCCGAGCACGCGCCGGAACTCGGTCGGGTCGACCGGCACCCGCTCGTCCGCGCGTACGCACCGCAACTCCGGGCGCGGCAGCGCCTCCACGGGTCCCGCCGCGGGGACCGACCTCAGATAGCGGACGGCGGCCGCGGCCGCCCCTGCGTGTCCCATCACCCCTTCATTGAAAGTGACGGGGTGTCAGATGGGAAGGGGCGGGGGCCCGGTATCGGCGTCAGCGGTCCTGGGATTTCGCTTATCGGCCCTGGAAACCGGGGCTTCTGCGCTCCGCGAAGGCCCGTATGCCCTCCTGGGCGTCCCGGGTCGTCATGTTGATCTCCTGGGCGGCCGCCTCGGCGGCGAAGGCGGCCGCCCGGTCGGTGTCCAGGGACGCGTTGACCAGCTGCTTGGTGAGGGCGAGGGCACGGGTGGGGCCGGCGGCCAGGCGGGCGGCCCAGTCGCGGGCCGTCTTGGGCAGGTCCGCGTCCGGGACGACCCGGTTGACCAGGCCGAGGCGTTCGGCCTCCGGCGCGGAGAGGGCGTCGCCGAAGAACATCAGCTCCTTCGCGCGGTGCGGGCCGATCAGGCGGGGGAGCAGGTAGGCGCCGCCGCCGTCGGGGACCAGGCCGCGCCGGACGAACACCTCGATGAACCGGGCCGATTCGGCGGCCAGGACCAGGTCGCAGGCGAGCGCGAGGTGCACGCCGAGACCGGCGGCGGTGCCGTTGACCGCCGCGATCACCGGCTTCTCGCAGTCGAGGACGGCGGCGACGAGGCGCTGGGCGCCGAGGCGGATGGTGCGGGCCACGTCCCCCGGCACCCGCTCGGCCGTCGTGCCGGAGGTGCCGTCGGCCGTACCGCTGCCGCCGCCGCGGAGGTCCGCGCCCGCGCAGAAGCCGCGGCCGGTGCCCGTGACGACCACCGCGCCGACCCCCGGGTCCGCGGAGGCCTCGCCGAGGAGGTGGATGACGTGGTCCCGCTGGTCGGGGGTGAGGGCGTTGAGGGCGTCGGGGCGGTCGAGGGTGAGGTGGGCGACCCGCTCCGCCGTCACGTACCGGACGGTGTCCATCAGCGGCACACCGCCAGCGCGTCCAGCGCCACCGCGCCCTGGCCCTGCTCCAGCACCATCAGCGGGTTGATGTCGAGCTCGGCGAGCTGGCCGCCGAGTTCCAGGGCCATCCGCTCCACGCGCAGGACCACTTCGACGAGCGCGTCCAGGTCGGCCGGCGGCCGCCCCCGGACCCCGTCCAGCAGGGCCCGCCCGCGCAGCTCCGCGAGCATGTCCCGGGCCTGGTCCTCACCGAACGGCGGCACGCGTACGGCGGTGTCCCGAAGGACCTCGACCAGGACCCCGCCGAGCCCCACGGTCACCGTCGGGCCGAAGAGGTCGTCGTGGGTGACGCCGACGACCATCTCCACGCCCCGCTCCACCATCTGGCAGACGAGTACGCCGTCCAGGGCGACCCCCTCGTAACGCGCGATGTCGGTCAGGTCGCGGTAGGCGTCCCGGACCTGGCTGGCCGAGGTCAGGCCGATCTTCACCAGGCCCAGCTCCGTCTTGTGGGCGATCTGGCCGCCGGACGCCTTCATCACCACCGGGTAGCCGACCAGCCCGGCCGCGCGCACGGCCGCCGCCGCGCTGGTCACCAGCTGCTCGCGCGGCACCCGGATGCCGTACGCCCGCAGCAGCTGCTTCGCCGCGTGCTCGCTCAGCTGCTGTCCCGGCCGCATCAGCGCGAGCGCCTTGCGGTAGGAGGGCGAGGGGGTGCGCGGGGCCTCGTCGAAGGGGGAGCGGTAGGCGCTCGTGAAGCGGTGGTGGTCGAGGTAGGCGCGGACCGCGGTGAGGCAGTTGCCGACCGTGCGGAAGGTGGCCACCCGGGAGGAGCCGAGCAGGACCTCGCGGTAGGCGGCCTCGGTGCCGACCGGCGAGCCCCACACCACGCACACCAGCTTGTCGGTCGCCTCGGCCGCGTCCACCAGGTCCTGGACGAGCCTGTCGCTGAGCGGCGGGAAGGGGCCGGTGATCGGGCAGATCAGCACCCCGACCTCCGGATCGGCCAGGATCGAGTCGATGATCTTCCGGCCGCGCCAGTCGCCCACCGGGTGCCCGCCGTTGTCGACCGGGTTGGCCACGCTCAGGTACTCCGGTATCCACTGGTGCAGCTCGGCCTGCCGGGCCTCCGACAGCACCGGCAGCCGCAGCCCCAGGCCGGCGGCCAGGTCGGCGGCGTGCGCGCCGGTGCCGCCCGAGATCGAGTAGACGACCACCCCGTCGGCGCGCGGCGCCCGCGCCCGGGCCAGCAGGGCGGCGGTGTCCTGGAGTTCGTCGAGGCCGTCGACGCGGATCACCCCGTACTGCCGCAGCGCCGCGTCGACCACGTCGTCCGCGCCGGTCAGCTTGCCGGTGTGGGAGGCGGCGGTGCGGGCGCCGGCCTCGGTGCGGCCGACCTTCACGGCGACCACCGGCACCCCGCGGCGGGCCGCGCGGTCGGCGGCCAGCAGGAAGGCGCGGCCGTCCTTGAGGCCCTCGACGTAGCAGGCGATGGCGCCGACCTCGGGCCGCTCGGCGAAGTAGGAGATGAAGTCGGCGGTCTCCAGGTCGGCCTCGTTGCCGGTCGGCGCCCAGTGCGAGAGGCGGATGCCGAGTTCCTGCGCGGCGAAGACCGGCCTGCCCTGGTGGCCGGACTGGGTGATCAGGGCGATCGCCGGGCCGTCCAGGTCGTCGCGGAAGCGTTCGAAGGCGTTCAGGTTGGTGTTCGGGCCGAGCAGCCGGAGCCCGGACCGCCGTACGGCCGCCGCGAGCCGGGTCTGGGCCGCCGCGCCCTCCTCGCCGGTCTCCGCGAACCCGGAGGCGAAGGCGACCGCGAACTTCACCTTGGCCTCGGCCAGTTCCTCGATCACCGGCAGCGGGTCGGCGACCAGCAGGACGGCGAGGTCGACCTGCTCGGGCAGGTCGGCCACGGAGGGCACGCAGGCGATGCCGAACACCGACGGCCGGGTCGGATGCACCGGGTGCACCCGGGCCCCGACCCGCCCGGCCCAGTCGAGCAGCTGCCGGGTGATGCCGGTGTTGGGCCGCCCCTCGGCGTCCGAGGCGCCGATCACGGCGACGGACTCGGGGCGGAAGAACCTGTCCAGATCCGGTACGTCCGCGTACAGCGGCCGTCCGCTGACGTCCAGCTCCTCCGTGTCGGCCGCGCGGCCGTGGACGGCCGGCCCGGGACGCTGCTCACCGCAGGCGATGACCCGGGCCCGGCGGGAGTCGGTGGTGAGGGTGCCGTGGGTTGATCCAAGCATCGTTCCGCCCGCTCCTGTGTGGACAGCACAATTAACTGACGCAGTGTCAGATTACTGAACTGACACTGCGTCAGGAACTGGTCTGCACGCAAAGTTGAGCGACGAAACAGCTCTTCTTCTCAGCCGAGGGCGGCCAGCACCTCCTTCGCCACCCGCTCGCCCGACCGCACCGCCCCGTCCATGAACCCGGTCCAGAACGTCGACGTCTCCGTCCCGGCCCAGTGGATGCCGCCCGCCGGCGCGCGCAGCGCGGCCCCGTACCCGGTCAGCACCCCGGGCGGCGCGAAGGCCACCGGGCCGCCCCGCGAGAAGCCCTCATTGTCCCAGCGCTGCAGCACGAAGGAGGAGGGAGATTTGGCCTTGTCGCCGAAGTAGTTGACGTAGTCGGCCAGGACGGCCGTCTTCACGTCGGCCTCGCTCGCCGCGTCGTACGCCCGCATCTCGTCGGCCTCGATGAAGCCCATCAGGGCGCCGTAGGAGCCGTCCGGCGGGGAGTTGTCGAAGGTCGAGCGGACCACGCCGGAGTCGCTGACCGCCTGGCCGTTGAGGCCGTCGGCCCGCCAGAACGGGGTGTCGTAGACGGCGATGGCCTTGCCGATCGAGCCCATCGGCATCCGCTGGGTGAGCTGGTCGCGGGCGGCCGGCAGGAGCGGGTCGTAGGTGATGCGGGCGGCCAGTGGGGGCGGCAGGGCGACGACCACCCGGGTGGCGTTGACCGTGATGCCGTCGGCCGTGACGACGTACGCGCTGCCGGACTTGACGACGGAGCGCACCGGCGCGCTCAGTACCACCCGGTCGCCGAGGGTCGCGGCGAGCTTGATCGGGACCTGTTGGGAGCCGCCGACGAAGCGGGACTCCTGGGCGCCGCCCGCGGTGTCGGTGAGGCGTTCCAGGGTGCCGGCGTGGGACTCGTCGCCGGCCGCGGCGATGTAGTAGAGGACGTAGAGCAGGGAGAGTTCGCGGGGCTGGGCCGAGAAGATCGACGTGCAGGCCAGGTCCAGCAGGAACTTGGCGGACGGGATGACCGCGTTGGCGTTCAGCCAGCTCTCGAAGGTCTGCTTGTCCCACTCGGCGGCCTTGGCGGCCGTCCAGGGCGCGTCCACCGGGACCTGCGCGGCCATGCTGTCCAGCTCCGACTGCACGATCGCCGCGTTGGCGAGGCCGGCCGCGTCCACCGGCGGTACCGAGCCGAGCAGGCCGCTGGTGTCGTACGGGGTGCGCTTGCCGTCCTTGTAGAGGAGGTTGTTCCCCGTGTTGTAGGTGGTGAAGGTGGCCACGCCCAGGGAGTCGGCGAGGGCCTTGATGCGGTTCTGGGTGGGGCCGATGAACTCGCCGCCGCCCTCGGTGAAGCCGCCGTTGGCCAGCTTCAGGTTCACCACCCGGCCGCCGACCCGGTCCCGGGCCTCCAGGACGGCGACCGTCCTGCCGCCGGCCACCAGGTCGCGGGCCGCGGTGAGCCCGGCGATGCCGCCGCCGACGATCGCGACGTCGACGGTCCGGGAACTCGCCGCGGCGGCCGTGCCGGCGGTGACCGCGGTGAGGCCGACGGCCCCGGCGGCGGCCCCGCCGAGCAGGGAGCGGCGGGAGAGCCGGGAGGAGGTCCCGGGGGAGGTCCGGGGGGTGAGCTGTCTTTCACGTGCCACGTGCGTCCTCCGTGCTGAGCGAGAGGGTGGAGCCGGAAAGTTGAGCAGGGCTCACATTCTGAACTCGCGCACGGGTGCAGGGCTACCGCCGGTAACAAACAACTGCCGTCGCATCGGTCACATGCGTAACAGGGCTTGTACGTAAGAAAGTTGAGGCTTTCTACGCCACCCGCCGACGCTTGGCGACCGCCCTCGCGATCTTCTCCGCGTCGATCGCCATCTCGCGGATGTTGCCGCTGATGGGGTTGGTGTAGCCGGTGAAGTAGAGGCCGGGGGCGTTCTTCGGGGTGCGGCCGCCGTGGGTGACGGGGCGGCCGCGGTCGTCGAGGACGTCGAGGTGGCCGACCAGGCCCTCCAGGGCGCGGACGTACCCGGTCGCGGCGATCACCGCGTCGGGGGAGATGAGGGTGCCGTCGGCGAGGAGGACCTTGCCGTCCTCGAATCCGTCGACCGCGGCCACGATCTCCACCTTCCCCTGCCGCACCGCGTCGATGAGGCCGACGTCCAGGATCGGGATCGCGCCCTGCTTCACCCGGCTGTAGAGGCCGCTGACGGGGCGGGGCAGGCCGTGCGCGGCCAGGTCGGGCACGCTGACCTTGGCCATCGTGCGGGCCAGCCGGTCCACGAGGGCCGTCGGCAGCCGTCGTACCAGGATGGAGTTGTACTGGGCCGCCCAGCCGGCGGCGGAGCGGCGCACGATGTGCGGGACCGTGCGGACCGCCAGCCGCACCCGCCCGGCGCCGCCCTCGGTCAGGTCGACGGCGATCTCGGCGCCGGTGTTGCCGGGGCCGACGACGAGGACGTCCCGGCCGGCGAACGGCTCGGCGTTGCGGTACGCGCCGGCGTGCAGGAACTCGCCGCCGAAGCCGTCCCGGCCCGGCCAGTCGGGGATGCGCGGGGTGTGGTTGAAGCCGGTGGCGACCACCACCGCGGAACCGGTCAGCTCCCGCCCGCCGGAGGCGTGCAGCAGCCAGCCCTCGCCGTCGGGGGAGCGTTCCACCCGGGAGACCTCGACGCCGGTGACGATCTCCAGTTCGTGGTGCTCGGCGTACTTCTCCAGATAGCGCACCACGTCGGCGCGGGAGACCCAGCGGCCGAAGCGGCGCGGCATGGGCAGCCCGGGGAGCGCGGACAGGCGCCGGGTGGTGTGGAGGTGGAGACGGTCGTAGTGGCGGCGCCAGGACGCGCCGACGTCGTCGGACTTCTCCAGGATCACGGCACGGATGCCCCGGGCCCGCAGCGCGTACGCGACGGCGAGACCTCCGGGGCCGGCGCCGATGACGTAGACGGGCGTAACGGTGGGGGAGAACACGGCCATGAGCGCGAGCGTAATCACGCCTCACGTTGTTGGGTCTCGGTCAAGACCGGAATTGGTTGCGGATTGATCACACCCGTAGGAGAAGTGCGTGGGACTTGTGACGTAGCCCACCTCATCTGCCGGGAAACCGGCCGGAAACCGGTACGGAATCCGGCTGGAAACCGGTACCGAAACCGGCCCGGAAAGCGAAAGGCCCGTGACGTCGGGCCCCGGTGCGCTGGGGCCCGACGTCACGGGTGGGCGGTGTCCTTAGACAGACGGGAAAAAGGACACCGCGTTCGGGGAGGCTATCGCGGCTTCGAGAGCCCCATCACGATTGTGAGAGCTTCTTGCTTACGCGGGGACCTGTCGGTTCCGCGGGGGCCTGTTCGTTCCGCGGCAACCCCTCAATTCCGCTTGCCCTTCTTGCCCTTGCCGTAGCTCGTCACCGTGGCGATCCAGGTGATGAAGTCACCCGGGTCGGTGTTGGCGCCATGGCCCTCGTCCCAGTAGTAGAGGTGGTTGACGTCGTCACCGAGGTTGTCCAGGCGGGCCGCCAGGTTCGCGGAGATGACGTGCGAGGTGTCGGAGTCGCTGGTGCCGAGGCGGATCCACCAGTGCTTGGAGCGGCGGTCGTTGACCTTCTCCACCAGGTGGAACATCGGGTTCATCAGGTTCAGCTTCTCGGGGATGTCGGCGGCGACCCGCTTGGTGCTGAGTCCGGTGGAGTCATTCTTCGCGCCGTACGCCGTGAAGTGGCGGGTTTCGGTGGTACCCGCTCCGAATTCATTGTTCTCGCCGGCCGACAGGTCGAAGGCGTCGAAGGCCGGGGTGTCCTTCTTGCGGGCGCCGACGTGGGTGAGGAAGTCGTCCCAGGCGAAGGTGGCCTTGCCGCCGGACCAGGTGATGAAGGTGTTCTTCGCCAGGTACGTCTCGCGGTCCGAGTCGGAGAGCGCGGCGAGGTACTTGGTGGCCGACGGCTGGAGGTACTGCTCGACCAGGTAGTCGTCGTAGTTGCGGGCGGTCAGCGGGCCGAAGCCGTCCAGGCCGCGCAGCTTCAGGCCCGCCTGGTACTCGGCGAACTGGGCCTTGAGGTCCTTGGAGACGGACTGGTCGACCTGCTTGCCGGTGGAGAGGTCGTTGGCACCCCAGTTCCACTCGTAGGCGCCGTCGGCGTGCTCCAGGTCGGTGATCGGGCACCAGGCGCCGACCGCGAAGATCGCGTCGGAGGCGTCGGCCGCGCCGAGCTCCTTGAGGTACTTGTCGTAGATCGGGCTGTCGCCGGACGCGCCGAGCAGCGAGGAGAGGGCGCCGCCCGCGCTGGTGCCTGCAGAAACGATTCGCTCGACATTGCCGGGGATCAGGCCCTTGTTCGCCCTGATGTACCGGACGGCGGCCTTGAGGTCGACGATCGCGGCGGGGGCGGTGCCGTAGTACTCGCCGTCGGAGTTCTTGAGGGTACGGCCGCGGGCGCCGGGCTCGATCACGACGTACCCGGCGGCCAGCGCGAGCAGCTGGTTGCTGGAGGTGGCGCCGCCGGTGGCGTTGGTGTTGCTGTTGGCGTTGGACGTCGTGCCGGTGGAGGAGCTGGGCGCCGCACCGCTCGGGGCCGCACCGCTCGGCGGCGCGCCGCCCGCCGCGGAACCGCCGGCGCCGACCTCGGTGGCGTCGGCCACGGAGGCGGGCATGTAGCCGCCGATCGAGTTGGCGAGCAGGATCGGGGCGTTCGTCGGGTCGACCGCGGTGCCGTCGATCTCCACCGGGGCGCTGACGATCAGGGACTGGTAGGTGGCGTCCACCGGGTTGGCGACGTAGGTGATCGCCTTCCAGAAGTGGTATGTCACATTGTGCTCGGTGCCCTCGGTGTCCGTGACCGTCGTCGTCAGCTTCGAGTAGCCGTCCACGTCGAACTTCAGGGAGTCCGAGGACGAGGAGGAGCTGCTCGACGCCTGCGCGCTGAGAGCGATACCGCCGACTGCCGCGACACCGGCCGTGGCGCCGATCCCCAGGACCACGGTCCTGCGCTTCACTGCCCTGTGCTTCACCTTGCTGCTCCTCGTATCCGGGCTCCTTGGCCTTGCGGCTGCGAACGTAATCTCGGCTCGACAAAATCGTCAACAATTCGCCGGAATCTCATGGGGGACCCACAGGGCCATGGGAAATGCACAGGTTTTCCGCAACCGGCTCTAGGCTGCGCTTCAGGTTCTGACGTAACGTCAGATTCATGGATGCGACGAATTCCGACGGGATACGCGCACAGTCCCCGCGCTACGACCGCCCCGAGCCGGACGCCTTCACCCGCCCCTACTGGGAGGCGGCGGCCGACGGCCGGCTGTTGCTCCGCCGCTGCGGCTCCTGCGGCCGGGCCCACCACTACCCCCGGGAGTTCTGCCCGCACTGCTGGAGCGAGGACGTCACCTGGGAGCGGGCGACCGGCCGCGCGACGCTGTACACGTGGTCCGTCGTCCACCGTAACGACCTCCCGCCGTTCGGCGACCGTGTCCCGTACGTGGCCGCCGTGGTCGACCTCGCGGAGGGCCCGCGCATGATGACGGAACTGGTGACCGCGGACCCGGAGACCCTGCGCGCCGGACTGGAACTGGAGGTCGCCTTCCGGGAGGGGGCACCGGTGTTCCGCCCGGCGCCGGCGCACTGAGTCCGGCCGGGCGCCGCAAAGGAACCGTTCCTAGAGACTGAGCGGGAGTGAGTCCTGTTGCCAGAACTCATGCTCAGCCGGACGCCCCGAACGGTGTTGGGTGTCCTGGTCGACCGCG